>NZ_CP139145.1:1827861-2132504 GCF_034048115.1 Pseudarthrobacter sp. IC2-21
CCAAAGAGGGCTCCGGAGCCAGGCACCAGGTCCGTCCGGCCCGTCACCTCGCAGATAGGTATTGCGGCAGCGCTTTGGCTTGCCGCTGCTTCCTGACGTGTCCGTTCGCGGTCCGCCAGGCCGTTGGTGATGCTGGCGGCACCGAACGCCATGGCGAGTACGACTGCCGCCACCGGCAGGCCCCACGCTTTCACTCGGCTTAACGCCAGCTCGCGCCGGTCCACATCCGGGTCGGCAGATGAGTCGTTAGGCATAGCGGTACCCCCTGTTGGCCTGCGGTTTTGGTTCTCATCCTAAACGCAGCGCAGGCGAAAGCCGTTGCGGTGCGATTGCCCGAAGTCCGCGTCGAACCACCGGGAATGGTCGGACCGAAAGTGCCGGCAGCTTGTTCAGCGTGACTCTCCCCGTCCAGCCAGGATCCTAGCCGTCGAACTGAAGCAGGGGAGGGCCAGCGACGCCGTCGTCGGCCAGACCCGACGTTACATGGGCTACGTCCAGGACGCCCTCAATGGCCCGCAACATCCGATTCACGAAGTACCGGGTCGAATTCCACCTGGAAACCGCGGAGTAGAAGGGGCCCGGCGGTGGCTGGGGGTGGCACGACGACCATAGATCGCACCACTCACCGCCGGTCCCTGCTCACACAGTAGGGTGAGCTCCTCGGCGGCGTGTACCGCTCGAGGTACCCGTTTCCTAAGTTAGGGGCTACCTGTTCCCGGGTTGATGAGGAGGCGGACCTCATTGCCTTAAACGGGCCAAAGTGCGGGGGTGGAGGGTACAGGCACCACCGAAGACCCAGAGGGCGGACAAAGCCGGGTAACGGCCTCCGGCAAAACCTGCGAAGAAGCCAAGGCGGCCTGGAAGCGATGGTCCCGGAAGGCCACGAGGTCATCGTCATCCGCACGCATTGACGCGGGTCGCACTCGATGATCCACTCCGGTTCACCGGGTGCGGCAGATCTGAGGGCCGGCGGTGTCTGGGCGGCAGGGCGTCTTTCTCTTTCCGCACTGCCCACCGCCGGCCTGCTGCCAACTCTAGGCTGAGCCCTGACCGAGTTCACGAGTGGCGACTACTTAGGTCAGAAACCCCCGGTTACCCGGTGGGGCAGGTTTCGGCCGCCGAACTATGGCGCATTTCCAGCCGAATCCCTGCAGACATCACGGCGCAGAATGGGTGGGCGGCGTTCCATCGGGCTGGTCCCCGTGCAGCGGGTCGGCGGCCGCAAGAAGCACCAGAAGTACGAGAGCCACGAGAGCGTGGCCGCGCGCATGTTTCGTGAGCACCCTTGGCCTACTTAGCCTGAAATTCATTATCGACCCCCATATGGTGGTGGCCCTGGTTTATCCACAAGACCTTCCATCGACGCTACGCAATCAAGGGGAGGTGCGGCACGAGTAGCCGGTACTCTATGTTAGCGGCCATGAAAAACTGCCCATAGGCGGCCACGAAATTGCCCGCTGGCGGCCAGTAGAATTGCCCGACGGTGGCCATGAGATCTGCCCACTTCCTTACTGAACCGACCGCGTCCTTATGCGGTGGGGGCCTCTTCCTGGGGTTTGATGACGGTGTCTAAGCGCACCAAAAGCGAACCAGGAAGAGGCCCTGTATGAAGTCTGACGGAGAAATCATGGAAATTCTTGCTGCCTACGATCTGACCGGGTCGTTGCGCGCCACTGCGGAGCTCACGGGCTGCTCGCACCACACTGTTGCCAAACATGTCCAGGCCCGGGACGCCGGCCGGCCGATCGGGGAACCCGCGGCCCGCGGCCGGGTCACCGATCCGTTTCTGCCCAAGATCGAGGAATGGATCGAGACCTCTAAGGGCCGGATCCGTGCGGACAAGGCCCACGAAAAGCTCCTCGCCCTGGGCTACATGGGTTTGGAGCGCTCCACCCGCCGCGCGATCGCCCAGGTGAAAGCAGCGTGGCGGCTGGGCCACACCCGCGTCCACCGGCTGCCCTGGATCACGGAACCTGGCATGTGGCTGCAGTATGACTTCGGCGACGGGCCCCGGATCGGCGGGGTGAAGACCATCCTGTTCGTGGCGTGGCTGGCGTTCTCCCGCTTCCGGATCGTGATCCCGCTCAAAGACCGGACCGCGCCGAGCGTGTTCGCTGCCCTGGACCGGTGCTTCCGCATCCTCGGCGGAGCACCGACGTATGTTCTGACGGATAACGAGAAGACGGTGACCACGGCCCATGTTGCTGGGGTCCCGGTCCGGAACCAGCAGACTTTGGACTTCGCCCGGCACTACGGAATCACGGTGTTGACCTGCCAGCCCGCGGACCCTGCCACCAAGGGCGGGGTGGAAGCGTCCGTGAAACTCGCCAAGGCCGACCTCGTCCCGAAGGACACCAATCTCCGCGGCGACTACCGCACGTTCGCCGAACTCGAGGCGGCCTGCCAGGCGTTCATGGATGAGGTGAATGATCGTGAGCATCGGGTGACGCGGCGCAAACCCGCGGCGGTGCTCGCCGAGGAAGCCGTGCGGTTGCACCGGATCCCGGATACCGCCCACACGGTCGCGTTCGGGCTGGCCCGGACCGTTCCGGAGAATACCCCGATGGTTACGTTCGAAAACGGCCAGTACTCGGTCCCAGCCCACCTGCTCGGGGCCCGAGTGTTCGTCCGCACCCACGGGACCGGACCGGACGAGCAGGTCGTCATCGTCCACCACGGCACCGCCGGGCCGGTGGAGGTTGCCCGCCACGGGCGGGCACGGCCCGGCAGCCCCGCCATCCATGATGACCACTTCCCCGGAACCCGGGCAAAGGTCCCCGGCGACTACGAGGTCAGGGCCCGCAGCGCGGACGAGGCAGCGTTCCTGGCCATCGGCGACGGCGCAAGGACCTGGCTGATCGAAGCCGCCGCGGCCGGGACGGCACGGATGAACGTGAAAATGGCCGAAGCCGTCACCCTGGCCAAAATCGCCGGCACCGACCACGTCGACCGGGCACTCGGCGACGCCGCCCTGCACGGCCGGTTCGCGCACCCGGACCTCGCCTCGATCCTGAACGCCAACATCAGACGCACCACTACCCACGCCGCCAACGAAGCCACATCCCTCACCCAAGGAACAGCTGCGTGGGCCGTGATCGGCACCCCCGCCCTGAGCACCACAGCCAACACCACCCCGGAGGAGGCCCGATGAGCCCCGTGACCACCACCAACACCGCGGCTCCACCGCTGCCGGCGGACCTGGAAGCGCTGATGCGGTCCCTGAAAATGCCACACGCCCGGGCGCTGGCACCGGACCTGATCGTGACCGCCCGCGCCCAGCGCTGGGAACCGGTCGAGGTCATCAAAGCCCTCTTCACCGAGGAAGCCGCCGGCCGGGCCCGGTCCATGCTCGCCTCCCGCCGCAAAGCAGCAGGGTTCCCGACCGGGAAAACCTTCGACGCCTGGGACCCGAACGCGTCCTCCATCCCGGCCCCGACCCAACAGGCACTGCGGACCCTGGAATGGATCAACCGCAGGGAAAACCTGGTCGTCTGCGGACCCTCCGGGACCGGGAAAACCTTCTTCCTCGAGGCCCTCGGCCAGCAGGCCGTCGAAGCCGGGATGCGCGTGGCCTGGTTCCGGCTCGAAGACCTCGGCGTCCTGATCCGGGCGCACCGCACCGATGACAGCGTCACCCGCGCCGTCGCCAGGATCCTCCGCGCGGAGCTGGTGGTGATTGATGACATCGGCCTGTTGCCGGTAGCCACCGACGCCGCCGAAGGGCTCTACCGGGTCGTGGACGCAGCCTACGAAAAACGCTCTGTCGCGATCAGCTCCAACCTCCACCCGGCGGGCTTCGACGAGCTCATGCCCAAAACCCTCGCGACCGCGACCGTTGACCGGCTCCTCCACCACGCCCACGTCTGCCAGACCAGCGGCGATTCCGTCCGCCTCACCCAGGCCCTCGCTGGAAAAGGAGTCACCCGACTGAACTAACCAACCCCAAGGATGGCCAACCCCACCGAACCAATCAGTGGGCAGATCTGTTGGCCATCACCGGGCAGTTTTACTGGCCACCAGCGGGCACATCAACTGACCGCCCATGGGCAGAACCAAATGGCCATTGACATGCCTGTTCGGCGACGCCAAGGAAAAAGTTCAGGTTCCCTGCCCGGAAGTGTGGGGGCCGGGATGGTCTTGAGGAGCTTGGCCGGGGCAACAGCCCCCTGGGTGGTCGAAGGGCGGGATGACCTCAGCCATCGGGGCCGGATGCTTCCAGGCGTGCACCGCACCCGGCTAACTCCTGTGATTCATCACTCCGAAGCTCTAGCGTCCGGGCTATTCCTTCCGGCACGCCTTCGTCGCTGATGTCCTGCAGGACTTTTCCGCTTAGTGTTTCGTCAGGCCGGTTCAGCGTGTGTCATCGTCGCAGGGCCCGTTGGGGGCCGGTAGGTGCCGGGCAGCGAAAGGGCCCGGCAGAAAGCACATTCTCTCTTGCCTGCGGGGGACCGGGCTACTAACCTCGCTGCATGAGCCAACCGGGGCCGGGGTCAGAGAATGTGCCGTTCCCCGCCGCGCCACTGGGGGACCTGGGCGGGCAGGCAGAGACGGAGAAACGCCGCAGTGCCGGATACCGGCGGCTCAATCTGGTCCTGGCGATGGGCGTGATTGCCACCATCGCTTTTGTCTTCCGAACCCTCGCCCCGTCCTCGACGGCCGGAATTGAGGGCGCTGCGCGGGATTTCTTCACTCTCGCGATCAGCGTGATCATCGAATCCCTGCCCTTCGTGTTTCTGGGCATCCTGGTCTCAATCCTCGTGCAGGTATGGTTGCCGCCGGACTTCATGTTCCGGTGGCTACCCTCCAACCCGGTCCTAAGACGGATGGTTCTTTCGCTTTTAGGGATGCTGATGCCGGTGTGTGAGTGCGGGAACGTACCCACAACCCGGGGGCTGATGTTGAAAGGGCTGGCTGTGGGCGAGTCCATGACGTTCCTCTTCGCAGCCCCCATCCTGAATCCTGTCACGATCATCACGACGCAGCAGGCGTTTGGCTGGGACAGCGGCATCCTTGCCTGGCGGATCGCGGGCGGTTTTATGATCGCGAACCTCGTGGGTTCGATCTACAGCCGCAACCGGGAACCCTCCCGCCTGCTGACGCCGCGGTTCGAAGCAGCCTGCAACACGGAGGCCCATCATCACGCAGCACACGGGAAGATGCGGCAAAGCGTTGAGCTGTTCCAGCACGAAGCGAACGCCATGATGCCGGCGCTGTTCATCGGCGCGGGCCTGGCCGGGCTCATCCAGGTAGGCGTGCCGCGCAATGTTCTGGTCGCCCTGGGCAGTGACCCGCTGTGGTCGGTGCTTGCCCTGATGGTGTTGGCCTTCGTCGTCTCGATCTGCTCCACCGTGGACGCGTTCTTCATCCTCTCCTTCGGTGCCACCTTCCTGCCCGGGTCGATTGTGGCGTTTCTGGTGTTCGGCCCGATGATCGACGTGAAAATGCTCGCTCTCCTGAGAACCACCTTCACCTCCAGGACGCTCGTGCACCTGACCGCGCTTATCGCGCTGTGCGCCCTGGTACTCGGATGGGGGGTCAACCTTGCTTCTTAAAGGGTTCGCCGGGAGGCACGGGGTGATGCTGAGCCTGATCGGCACCGCCGCCACCCTGTGGCTGGCCCTCACGGGCAAGCTCGAGCTGTACATCCACCCGCGCTACGTTCCGTTCACCGTGTCCATGGCCCTGCTTGCCGCCGCTGTCTCGATCGCCGGCTTCATCATGCGCCAGGAGCGCAGCGAAGACCCGGGGCACCCGGACGCGGGGGTCCCGGTGCCCGGACGGCTGCGGGCGGCGGGCAGCCTCCTGATGGTGACCGCCGCCGTCCTGGGACTATTGATTTTGCCGCCGTCACCGTTGACGGCCGAAGCCGCCAACCACCGGGACCTGAACCGCTCCGGCACGCTGAGCCGGCACCAGACGAGTGACCTGCTCCGGAACGATCCCGGCACCTTCACCCTCAGGGACTGGGCCTCCCTGCTGCGCTACAGCCCCGATGCGTCTTATTTCGCCGACAAGAAGCCCACGGTCACGGGATTCATCACGGCCGATCCGCAGGACCCGACCAACGTCTTCTACGTCACCCGTTTTGTGGTCAGCTGCTGCACCGTGGATGCCCAGCCGGTCGGGGTCCCGGTCCGGGCGCCCGGCTGGCAGACGCAGTTCAAGACAGGGAATTGGGTTGCGGCGACCGGCGGATTCGGACCCAACCCGAACCCGGAGAGCACCAACCCCATCCTCCTGACGGATGCCCAGATCACGCCCACCACCGAACCGGAACGCCCCTACCTCCACTAGCTCCGACACCAGTCGCCCGCCCGAGCGTTACCCGGCATCATCGACCGTACTCTGTCCTTCGCACCCCTTTGCGGCTATCAAGGACACCCTGCGAGGGCCAGCCCGGCATCGACGCCGGACGCGGTGGCCGCTGCCCGTTGCGCATTGACGGGAAGAAAGCCCGCCGATGGGGGATCGGCGGGCTTTCCGAACATGGACCCTACGGGCCTTGGGGGTATCCATCGAGTGGAACATTCCCGCCGTTCCCGATGACCCGATAGGCGGGCACATTCCTTGGCAAAAACTATGCAGCAGCGACCTGGGCGGCGTTAAGTTCCGGTTTCGTAGTGGGGTTCGGCGACGGGTTTTGATTCGGCGGAGCGGATTTCCCGCAGGTACACGGAGGCCCCCACGATCACTGCGACGGCCAGGAATTCGCTTTGCCAGTTCTGGAACGACTCGAACCAGAACCGTGAGGTTCCCAGGTATTCCAGGACCGTGACCGGCTCCTGGCCGTGGGCGAGCTGTTCTTCGCTGTAGTCCGCGGCCCCGCCCAGGGCGTGGCCGATCATGGAGCCTAGGAACAAGAGGAAGAACAGGCCGGAGAGGGAGTGTTCGTAGACCTTCAGGACCCAGCCGCCCCGGCGGACCGGCCACGGCGTGTCCGGGCCCTGCTTCGCCGTCCGAGGGTCCTGGTCCTGCGGCGCATCCTTGCCGATCGGCTTGGACTCGGAAGACCCCTTCTGGAACAGGTAGGCCGTCAGCACGACGTACATTCCCATCTGAAGGAACTCGGATTCCCAGTTCTCAAACGTGGCTTCCACGAACGCGCCCGTCCCCAGATACTGGAAGACCGAGACCGCCTCCTGGCCGTGGGCGAGCTGGTCCTCACTGTAGGACGCAGCCCCGGACAGGATCATCCCGCCAAAAAAGACCACAAAAAGCACTACATTCGCTACCAAAAGCCCGTGATTCCTGACCCATCCACGCATCGGGTTCCCCTTCTTGAATCTTCAGTGGAGTCCCCGGCCCCGCTCCGCGGACGAATGCCGCGGACTCCTATCTAACCAACCCGGCACCCCGCCGCAACGGAAAAGTCAGCGCACTTCCCCTCGTGTCCCCGATTGCCGGGCGTTTTCAAAGATTGTGGCGGTTCCCACCGAGCCCTAGACTCGAACGGCTACAGGTAGTCCAACAAGCCAGCTTGAACGCCTCCGATGGAGCCCGCTATGGAAAGTACTGAAAACGGCACTACTGAACGGGGTCCCGCGCGATGACGTCCAAGGTTTTCCAGCTTATGAACGATCCGCGGGACCCGGAGGTGATTCTGAGCAGCCTGAGCGCCCAAGAGCTCAGCAGCCTCACCGATGCCCTCTACCGGAACCTCGACACACCCTCACCAGTGCCAGGCACCGAGACCTGGTATGAACTGGCGATCGAGGAGGGCATCCGCAGGACCACTGCAGCTCCAGCAGCCGGGCCCCAAGAGAACGCAGCAACCCCCACGCAATCGGCTCAGGAGTTGCCGGTGACCACGTCCGCCGGGACGCGGGACCTGTCAGGGTAAATCTTCGGTAGCCCGGGGGACCGCAGGCTCAGAGAGCCTGCATGGTGTGAGTGCGGCCAAACGAATCCATCCTTCGGTAGGCGCTAAATGTGAACACCTCGAAGCGGGGGACCATCGGGGCGACGACCAGTACGGCGACGACCAGTACTTAGTCCCGCCCTCACGCGGATGCCGTCCACGGCTCCGGTCCGGGGCGTGTCTTCCGGGCCAGGGAGCAACAGGTGCGCCGGGACGTAGCCTCGCTGGAGTTCGATGAACTGGGTGTGGACTCCTTTGAAGCACCCGACCGATACCTCATAGAATCTGGTGCCGGTCTGTGCATCCTGCTGGGCCAGGAACATCCGGGCACCCGAGGCTCCGACGCAGGGCGCGGTGACCTTATAGCGACTGGCGGCTTCCAGACTTATGCCCTTGCCGAAACCGCGTGCAGGGCCGTCCAGCGGTCCCGAATCTTGGAGAACTACCCTGCGCTGACGGCTCCGACGGGAAGCAGTCCGCTCCAAATGACGGGCGTCCCTGCCGGCGCTGCGGCCCAAAAATCACCATGCTGGACATCCCTCTGATGTTGGTCGGTCCACACGGATCCGCCGCCGCCCAGGTGGTGGCAATGGAACGATTCCGCAGGTGCACCGTCCGCTGTAAGATCTGGACCGCGCCGCGCCCCTCCGACCGGAAGACCAAGACGAGTGGCGCGCCGGTCCGGTAGGTACAGCAGGTTGTTGAAGCAGTCGCGGCGGAAGACTGGCCGCCCTTTTGCATGCCAGCGTCCTGCGTGAGGGCAGGCCTGTTAACCGGCGCGCTGCCCACGGGGGGTGCCTCAAGGCCGTATACCGGATCTGAAGGAAATGTCATGCTTCCGTGCATGCCGTACTTCATCGAATACGTGGCGGTCCGGGCCGTCGGCCGTTCACGCATCCACGGCGTCAGCCCCAGCGACGCGCTCACCACGGTGAAACTCGCTTTGCGGGGTTTGCCCTGCACATCGGTCATCTTGCGGGAGACCCTGAGCTCGAATCCAGCCTTTGGCGAGGGTTCCGTCCTCGCAACCTACTCCCCGGCTGAAGGTTGGAAGATTCACGGGACCTGACCACCGCAGCGGAGGACGGCCAACGGAAATCCACTCGTGCTCTGTGGTCCGATCGCCGCTGAGGCCATGAACCGGCACAATCGGGGCCCCTCCTCCCGGCCGAGAAGCGGCGACAAATCAGTTGAACTAGGTGGCGACACAGCCGCCGGATAGCTGTCGGACTAGTTTGGCAGCGACGTCGCGAAGACTGCGGTTGCGCTTGCTGAAGACCCGTGTCAGGATTCCCACATTCGGGACTGCCCCCGGTTTTGTTGACTCCTTGACCTAGCCAGCTTGTGCTCGTGGAAGGATGTTGACCAAGCTCACGGCAACGCGCGACCTGGTCCGGTTGCGCCGCGGTTTTGAACAATGCGCTGACGCCGGTGACTCGCGGGCAGCCCGAGAGCTCCTGAGCCTCGTTGACGCGGAGCTGACCAGACGCCGTGGTGGACGCAGACCGGGAGAGGGTCAAGACCGCCTGGAGCCGCAATGAGGCGTAACAGGTGTAGGGGCCCGTGGAGGCGGGTCTCCGACCGTGGGCCGGTCCGCTTATTTGGGGGGCCCACGGTCTGCCCATGAGCCCGGCACGGGCTGCGCCGCCACCCGGTTTAGGGCTGACCCTTGTAGCCCCGGACTTAGGGTGCCAGAATGCAGTTCTGGCCGAGCTGGGGCTTTTCCTTGAAGGGAGCCCGACGTGAAGCAGACGTTCCGGCCATGGTTAACCGCCGTCGTATGCGCCTCGCTCGTCGCGACGCTGGGCACCGGCTGCAAGAGTGTCGTCAAGCTTGGCCCCTCGGCCGTTCACGAGCTTCAGTCGGTAGGCAAAGCATCGAGCGAGATTGCCATCTCCGCCGAGGAATTATCCCGGCAATCCAGGCTCTACAGGGGTCAGTGCAGATGCGATGACCTCGGTAGCGGGAAACGCTCAGAGCCAGTCGGGCTGGTCCGAGCCATTAGCGGACATCACGAACCTTTACCGGCAAAGCAAGGACTCAAAGACTGTCCAGTTGGCTGTGGGTGTGGGCTGTGACGGCCTGACCGGGAAGCTGAAGAGCCAGGACGCACTCTACAAGTCGTTGGGCGGTGCCGTTCAGGGGCTCGGCCCCAACAAGGCAAAGAACTTCATGGACTCCACGAAGGACCTGAACGAAAACCTGGTCCGGATTGCCAGGAAGGGAAATGCCCAGGACAAGGCTGCAGCGGCGTGGTTGTGCTACACGTACCAAAACGCGCTCCCTGAGGACGCATGCAAGGCCCTGGTGCCCGGCAAGTGGCCGGGCACCAACGGCGTACTTGCGGCATGCTTGCCTCGACCCCTGTTCATTCAGCGCAGGGTGCGGTCCAGGAACCGTAGTGCGTCCGTGTCCGGCTCAGGCCGTCGGCGAAGTTTTCTGATGAGTATGGCGAACGGCAGCAGCAGCAATTGCAGGACACCGCCGGCGATCAGCAGAAGTACGACCAGGATGATGACCGGGAGGTACAGGAGGAAGATCCCGGCCATGGCGGCCGCGTATTCGAAGCTGAACCCGAGGATCGTCCCGGCGTCCATGTCTGCTCCCAAGAACTGGTCACCCTCAAGGGGTGATGTTTGTTGAATGGTGGCTGCCCCGCTTCCTGGCGGACTGCCCAGTGTCACGTCTGGCTGGCGTCACCCGCGGACTCTTCTAAGCTTCACCCTGAGTCGCCGCTGGGTGGGGCTCTGACTGGTTATGGGTTGGGTGCGGCGCCAGGGCCTGTGACGGCGATCGCGGAGGGGGACCGGATGCGTGGGTGCCGACGCCACCTTGGAGGACCCTCGCCTGCGACGCCGCAGGTGCAGGAGGACAACGGTGGTCAGCCCGAGCCATGTGAAGGCAGCAACGAATATCAAGGCCAGCGCCTGGGCCGCGCTCATGACGGGGATACCTGATGCGTACCGGAACGGTGCCCGGCGCGTACAGGGCTCGGCCGTTGCAGGTCGTGGGAGGGAGAGGGGTCAGTCTGAATGGACAAGGTGTCCCAGCTTTCACTGGCAACCGCTTCTGCTGACTGCATAACCCAATGAGTCAAGTCTCCGCTTGTCGGAACGACTGAGCAAGAGCATGGAAAAGCTCACCCTAGCCCTTCGGGCACGAAAAAGGCGCACCCCGCTCACTGAGTGCGCCTTCTTGGTTCTTCGTGTCAGCCGTTCGCATGCGGCTGTACCTATCATAAGCATGCTTACCATCCGGTTGGCAAGGGGCGCCCGGGAACGGGATAGAGCAAAGGAGCCCGTTCGCCCGGAAACAACCAACCGGACCCGCGCTCAAAGCGGCCCAAGACCCCAGTCAACAAAAGCCGGGGCAGTCACGTCTGGCGCGAAGTGGGGGTCGTCCCGTTTTCCACACAGACGATAAGACGGTTATGTGCAGCACGGACAGCGGTGCTGCTTCTGATAGGGGAGTCAGGGGTTGGCGGCAAGCATGTCGGGCAGGTTTGGTATCTATCGCTGTGCTAGGAATCCGGCGGCCGGCGGGACTCTTCTGCACGAGCCGCAGTATTGACCACTGGCTGCGTCGACGGTTCTTGGGATGGAGTCATCGTGGTTCCTGGATACGGGCGCAAGAGTCCTTTGGGGAAGGGGTGGCGTCTGTGAGGACAGGCACCCAGCCCGTGTCATAGTCAACTGGATTGGCCCAGGCTGACGACAAGGTTGATCGCCACTGCGACGACGAAGGTGGCGAAGAAGTAGGAGAGTAGAGCGTGCCCGAGGGAGATGCGGCGGGAGGGGGTGGATGACTCGTTCACGTTGCTCGCGTTGTATGACATGCCGGTTGAGAATGCGGCGTAGGCGAAGTCGCTGTAGGACGGGTCTTCGTCCTGGTTAAAGCGGAAGTGATGGCGGTCGTCGTGGTAGTACATTCTGGCGTATTTGAAGGCGTAAACGGTGTTGACGAGCGCCCACGCGAGCACCACGCCGAGGGCCGCCAGGATCGCCGCGGCCACGCCGATGAAATCCTTTTGTTGGCTGCGGATCAGTGCAAACACGACCGCTACGAGGCTGATGAACGTCGCGCTGATGATGAGGGAGTCCACGAGCCGTCGTGATTGGCCTTCATGGCGGGCAAGTTCACCCGTAGCCTCCGGCCCAGCGGGCCACGCTTTTGTCCACGCCCAAGCCAGGAAGACGCCGCCGGCGGCCGACCATCCGATTAATGGCCCGAGCTCGGGAGCACCGAACAGCGCCGGAACGAACGCGATAACTAGGCCGATGATGGCCGACATTAGGGCTTTGCGATCAAGATGCGACATTACTAAAGTCCCCGCTGGTCCTTCCTTCTCAGCTGCAAGCAGGGCTCCCACCAAAAGAGGGCTTCGCATGAGGCCGTGGGGTGCCGCTGGGTAGCTGAGAAGCCAAGAACCAGGAAAGGGGCCGGCGATGGCTGGGGGTGGCACGACGACCATAGATCGCACCACTCACCGCCGGCCCCCGCTTCACACATTAGGGGAGCTCACGTGCGCCGTACATTGGTCGCGGTACCTGTTTCCAGGGTTAGGCGCTACCCGGGTCCCGGCCATTGGGGACATCATCGATTCCCAGGCCGGAGCCCCCGAGCCCACTGACACGGACACCCCCGTGCTCCTACGGTGGCCTCGTAGTATCTGTCTGAGCCGTCGAGGATGACGGCGAATCTGAAGGAGGATCCGTGGCAGGGAAGTTCGAGATCTACAACGATAAATCGGGGGGATTCCGGTTCCGGCCCGAGGCGGCAACGCGGAAGTCATCGCCACCGGGGGTCCTACAAACCAAGGCAGCCGCCCGGGAGGGCATCCAATCCGTGAAGAACAACGCCCAGTCAGCTGTCGTGGATTTGACCGAGAAGACCGAAAAGTAGGCCAGTCAGCACCTGCGCCGCGACGTTCCACGAGGGCCCTGCACGATCCTGTACGGGGCCCTTAGCCTGTTCAGGCCCTACGCATGGATCTGGCGGCAGCCTTCGGCGCCTTCCCCAACGGTGGCGGTTAGGCTGATGGTTTCACAGCCTGCGTAGGCTGCTGGTAGCGACGGGGGAGCGCATGGACCAGCACCAATGTGGAGTAATCGGATTTCATGAGGCGGACGGGGACCGAAACCCGGTGGCGCCATCGGGTGAAGGATCGTCTGAAGATCTTGATCGTTCGGGCCCTAAAATTGAACCCGTTCATCGGTGTGCTGTGGGTGCTAGCAGGCGCGTTGGTTATCGGCGGATTTGCAGCCTCATCAACGCTCCTCCGGCTGTTCAAAGACAGACAGCGTCACGACGACCTACCTCCTGTCTACATTTGCCCCAAAAGCGTCTCTATCGGAACCTCGACCTTCATGGGGTTTGATTGTCTGGCATGCCTGGCGGTGGCAGCGCCGACGGAGCTAAGACGAGCCGACGGCCTGATCGCCGGGTAACAGCTCAGGGGAAACACACTCGTTCGTCCGGCAACTGCAAGCGCTACGAGGCGAAGGGGGAACACGATGTCTGCCGCAAGCAGCCGATGGACCGGGACCATTGCGTGGGCCCTGCTCGTCCTCGCCGCGATGACCCTGATCGGCTACGGGATTGTGCGCGCCGACTGGTATCTCTGGCTGCCGACTCCGGCCGAGCAGGAGGAGACGTGGATTGGCAGCCGCTTCATCGTCGCCGGCTCTGCGTTGTCCCTTGCGCCCGCTGTCTGGGCCGGAGTCCGCGGCAACCCTGTCTGGGTGACCATCTGCGTCGGGCTGCCAGAGGCTTTCGTGGGCTGGGCGATACTGATGAACCTCTACAACCTGTCGCGTCACCTGGCGGCGGTGGTTTCATTCCCACTGGCCCTGGGCAGGGTCGTTGAAGTTATCCGGGCGCGCGGCCGTGAGCCGTGAGGGTGATGGCTGCGGTTGTGACGAAGCCTCGCGCGACTCTTGCGGGGGCCTGGAGCTGCGAGACGAGGGCAGCAACAAAGCGTTGGCATCGTATTCCATTCGCGACTCCCAGAGTGCGGACTGTTCGAAGAGTATTGCTTCGCCATCCATGGTTATGCGGGTGTCTGGTGTCCGAACCGAATGCGGAGGATGCTTGACGACCAACTCGACGCTATTTACTATAAAACCATCCGGTTATAGAACAGTTAGGTTATGGTTTTGATGGTTGATGGATTGAGTGCAGTGTTCGGAGCGTTGGCCGATCCGACGCGGCGGGCGATTCTGCAACGGCTCGCCGACGGCGACGCGCAGGTCTCCGATCTCGCGGCACCGTTCAAGATCAGCCAGCCGGCCATCTCCAAGCATTTGAAGGTCCTGGAGAATGCCGGTCTGATCACCAGGAACCGCGTGGCAACTGCCCGGCTCAGTCATCTGGAACCCGACAAGCTCAAGGAAGCGAGCGAGTACATGGAACGGTATAAGAAGTTCTGGGGTGCGTCCTTCGACAAGCTCGACGGCGCACTGGCCGCCTTTCAGCGCCACACCACGCAGAAAGGCCCGGGACACGATGTCTAAGGGCCGCCCGCAGGAAGTCACGGAACATGATGTCTTCATCTCCCGCTCCTTCGCCGCACCCAGGGACGTGGTGTGGAGGTTCTGGACTGAACCCCGGCTCCTCGCCACCTGGTTCGGGCCCGAAGGAGTGGACGTACCGCTCGAAAGTGTCATGGTGGACCTCGTCGAACACGGACGGTGGGAGTTGACAATGGTCGACAACGCCACCGGAGCCACCCACCCTATCCGGGGCCGCATTGTGGCCTTCCAGGCGCCTGAATTCCTTGACGTCCAACTGACCGCATTGACCGCGGCCGGACCCGTGGACAACGTCGTGCTGCGCCTTCAATTCCACGATCACGGCGACCGGACCCGCATGACACTCCACCAGGGCCCGTTCACGGACGAGATCCGGGACATGACCCGCGACGGGTGGGCTCTGTCCTTCACCAAACTCGACACCCTTCTCGAAAGGCCCACAGCATGAAAACCACCCCCCAAACGCAGATCACCCAAATCACCTCGACGGACGGGACACCCATCTCGGTCGAACACCTCGGAACCGGCCCCTGTCTGGTGCTTGTGGACGGGGCCTTCTGCGGCCGGTCCTTCGGACCAGCCCGGCCCCTCGCCGAGAAATTGGCCGGTTCCTTCACCGTATACTTCTACGACCGACGAGGCCGCGGAGACAGCGGAGATACCCGCCCCTACTCCGTGGAACGCGAAATCGAGGACCTCGCTGCAGTCATCGACCATGCGGGCGGCAACGCCTTTGTCTACGGCATCTCCTCCGGTGCCGCCCTCGCCCTCGAAGCCGCAGCGGCCGGCGTCCCGATCCGCAAGCTCGCCACCTATGAAGCCCCCTACACAGGAATCGGGAACACCGACGGGACGCCCGTCGACCACGCTGGCCACCTGAACTCACTGCTCGCCCGGAACAAACGCGGTGCGATGGTCTCCTATTTCCTGGTCAAAATGGTCGGCGTCCCAGCGTTTGTGCCCGTTATGCTCCGACTCATGCCGAAGGTCTGGAAGAGCCAAAAAGACGCCGCCAACACCCTCCCCTACGAAGTCGCCGTGCTCAACAACTTCACCGTCCCCACCGACCGGCTCGCCGACATCGCTGTACCGACTCTGGTCATGGTCGGTGGTAAAGCCGCCCCAGCAATGGCCGCGGCCCAAACAACAACAGCCACCGCAATCCCCCAAGCCCAGCACCGTACGCTCGCAGGCCAAACACACCAGGTCTCAAACACGGTAATGGCCGCAGAACTCCCCGCGTTCTTCGCCGGCTGACTACCGGCGGACGCCACCAGATCCATTGTGCCGACAAACCAGAGTAAGACATGCCCAAAATCGGCCAACAAGTAGGATCGGATGGTCCGAGTAATCCTCGATAATAAACGTTTGATCGCCCTGCCATTCGGACGAGTCCAAGGGTGTTTGGCTTGGGCGCCTCTAGCTGCGCGCGGTGGCGCCGCGGTCGCGGAGGCCCATGGGAGTAGGACGGAGTGGACAAAAGGGAAGTGTTGACAGTGTCAACACTTTGGGCTTCGGATCAGGTTGTACAACGGTCGGACTGGCTCGGATTGCCTATCTTTTCCGGAGTTCCCTGTGCTTCCGGGGCCTGGAATGCGGTTCGAGTCCCACCTCGGGCACAGTGTTTCCGCAGGTCAGGGGCCTTTTTGTGTTTCTTCGTGTGCACATTGTGCACACTCTCGCCTCTGATCTGATGTTCCGGGTGTCTGGGGTCCCGGAGCGGCCTATTCGGTAGTGTGGGGGAGCGGCTGCCTACGGCGGACCGGGTACCGCCCTGTGCGATCTCTTCTGGGTGTTCATCCTCGTTCGTCCTTCCGTCGGGTTTACGCGTACACCAATTCATTGCGGCCAGGGCCGCGCACAACATGACTTGCTGAATATTCTTCAGATCGACCGAGGATTGCGGCCGGTCCGGAACTTCCGCTCCCTGATACCTGTTCATGCAGGAACGCGGGGGGAACGGCATGACCTGGCCACTGATCCGGAGCTGAAAATGAGTTCGCTGAGCCTGGCCAGTCGGTGGGCGGCCCGAAGGCGAGCCGAACCTGGAACCGAGTTCCGTAGGTACACGCTGGACGACGATTTCGCGGGCCGGGGCCAAGGCTTACGTCTTGGTACTTCGGTCGGCCGGCTGGACGCGGACCGCCCTCAGTCCGGTCACCGAGCCGTCCCTCCCCCGGATCAGGCATCAACGTAGTTGTCGTAATCACGGCTATGGGCCGAGAGTTCGACCCAGGGATGTTCATCCGGCCTCAAATGGCAACAACTGAAGAACCCTCCAGTGGGTCACCTCAAGGAAATGGCGGAGCGCGAATTGAGTTGTTTTATAAACTCAGGACGAGTTTGTAGAGCAGTGCGAACGCGCCCCCAATGCTGTCATCTGCTGTTCGCAGGGGCACCATCGGCCGACTTGGTCTTTGTCTAATTCAGGGGCGGCGTGTCGGCGGGAAGGACGCCCGTCCCGTAAAGGTCGGTGGCGAGGTCGCGGAGCGCGCGCAGGGCGACACGCTGCGTGAACGGGCCGTAGGAGACCCGGGCTACCCCGAGGTCCTGCAGTTCGGCTGCGGGCAGGGCCCCCGGTGCGCCGATGACTGAGAGCTTTCCGCTGCCGAGTCCCTCCACCAGAGGCTCAATGACCTGGCGGGTGAGTGCTCCCGGCACGAAGACCAGCGCGGCGCCGGCGTCGAGGAATGCGCGGCCCCGGCTGATGGCGTCATCGATGCTGACCTTGAGGGGCCTGTCACCGGCCCGCGCGATCGCGTCCGTGCGGGCGTTTAGCTGAAACGCGATGCCTTCGTCGTTGGCGGCGGCCATGATGGCCTGCACGCGGGCGACTGCTTCATCGAAGGGCCGCAGCCGGTCTTCAACGTTGGCCCCGACAACGCCGAGCCCAATGGCCCTGCGAATCGTCTCGGCCGGGTTGTCGTAACCATCATCAAGATCGGCCGTGACGGGAAGGTCAACGGCGTCCACGATGATTTTGACCCCTGCCAGCGCTATCTCCAGGGGCATCGTCCCGTCGGCGTAGCCGTATGCGGCGGCGATAGAGTGGCCCGCCGTCGCAATCGCCTTTGTCTCCGGCAGCGCCGCGACCGTCGCTGCGCTGATGGCATCCCACACGTTGACAACCCGAAGGATCTCCGGGGCCTCATGCAGCGCTTTCAACTGCCGGGCCCGCTCTGACGTGTTCGTTCCGGTCATTGTATTTTCTCCGTTTTCTGTTGGTCACTTGGCAAGGAAGCTGAGGAGGATGTTCGTTGACCTCCGAGTCCGTGGGTCAAAGAACATGCCGTGCAGGGCACCTTCAACCACCACATAGTGGCTGAGGTTCCTGCACATTGCGGAAAGTAACTAATCCCGCCGACCAGGGGGACTGCGGCCCCGGACGGAGACAGTTCGCCATGGACAGGCAATCCCGTGAAGGGTCATTTCACGGTGAGGGTGCCTTTCATGTTGCCATGGAAGGTGCAGTGGTACGGGTAGGTTCCGGGTTTGGTCGGGGCGGTGAAGGTGCCGGTCCCGGCCTTAATGACGGCATCGAACGTGGCACTGGTGTCCGCGGTGATGGTGTGCGCTTCGATGTCTTCGTTGGTGACACTTATAGTCGCTCCGGGGCTGACCGTTTCCGTACCCTGGTATTTGAAGCCCTTGATCAGTATCTCTGCGCCGGCCGCTGCGGGTGAGGAGCTTGGGCTGGAGGTCGAGGTAACAGGTCCCGTAATGGGCGCAGACGACGCTGCTTGTTCCGTGGCTGTTGGTGCTGCTGTCGTGCCGGACGCTGACATGCCCGAGGTTCCGCAGCCGGAGAGAGCCAGCATGACTGTTGTTACCGTGAGTCCGAGGGCACTGAGTGTCCTGGTGTTTGCTTTCATGGTGAAACCTTTCGTCTGCGCTGCCGTAGTGATCTGCGGCGTGCGCCTGTCAGTGGTGTTCGACCCAGCAGGCCAGGATGGTGGTGGAGAGCTGGTAGGCGAGGGCGTTCCGGGTGATGCTCTCAGGTCCCAGGGTTGCTGGCAGGTCGGTGGCATCAACCTGGAGAACGAAGTTGTCCTTTTGGAACACGGCTGACCCGTCGGCGGTTTCGAAGGCTGGGAAGCCCAGGTTCGCGAGGCCTTGAATGGGCTTGGCGTCCTTTGCCAGGGCCTGCATGGCATCGAAGTACGTGCGAGCTGACGCTTGGTCCTTTGCTTCCCTGACGGAGATCTCCAGGGCTCCCTCGGTGAGGTGGTAGGTGCAGGTGAAGGTGCTGTTGGCCCAGTTGTTGACTGTGTGCGGTTTCGAGTCCAGATCCAGAATGGAGGTGAGCCTGTCCATGGGCTGGTCCCCGCACACCATCAGGGCGGCGTCGCTGGGGCCTTGGGCTTGGGGCGCGCCCGGGGACGGGGAGGAACCGTGATTGTGCCCGCCGGCGTGCCCTGCTTCGGCAGCCGCTGACGACGACGGGGGAATAACTGCTGTGTCGGCCTGCCCGACGGATCCGGCGGCTGCTGCGCAACCGGAGAGCAGCAGCGAGCTGAGGGCCAGGGCAGCCAGCATGTGTTTTCGGTGTTTCATGTCCAGTCCTTTCGCGCCATTTGCCGCTTCCGGTAGGAGCGGGAGTTCCGTGGTTCAGGCTTTGAGTTTCGCGTAAATGACGTAGTTGTCATCGAAGAGCTGGGTGGCGGGGTCGTAACCGTCGCAGGTGATGAGCCGGAGCTCAGCTCCGGGGGTGTTGCCGTAGACCTCGAGGGTGGGGAAGCTGTCTTTGCTGTACTGCGCGCCGTGATCGACAGTGAACACCGCTGTGGTGCCGTCGGCTCGGGAGACCTTGATATCAGTGCCCGGTGTGATTTTGCGGAGATCTGCGAAGACTCCGGTGGCACCGCCGAGTGCGTTGACGTGGCCCAGCATGACGGAGGGACCGCGTTCCCCTGGGGTGGGGGAGCCGTTGTACCAGCCGGCGGGCGCACCGCTGCCGGAATCCTGCGGGACTTGGAGGGAGCCGTTCTCCCGGAGGCCGAGTTTCAGGAGGTCGGTTCGCACACCGATGGCCGGGATGTTCAGGGTCACCGGCTCGGATCGGGGAAGCACCGCGGGACCGGCCACCGGGGGTGTAGCAGCCGGACTCGATGGAGCAGGAGCCGGGAGGGCGGTACCGGGCGCGGCGGGGCTGGCCGCCGCGGGCGCGGCGGCGGACGCCGAGGGTGGGGAGGCGGCGTCGGGGGTTCCGCTGCTTCCTGCACTGCAGCCGGCCAGGGTCAGCAGGAGCAGAACCCCGGCCGCCGTGGCGGCACGGAGGCCCTCAAGGCGGCCGGGATTCTTTGTGCTCACAGTAACGATCCAGTCAGCCGGTGCTTAGGCCGCTGCACCGGCGGTACGGCGGCGGACCACGTAGGCTCCGCCGGTGAGCGCGACCAGGGCGAGGCCACCACCGACGGCGAGGGCGCCGGTGTCGGTCCCGGTTTCCGCGGTGACTCCGGTGTCAGCGCCGCCGACCGGCATGGTCATCTGGCCTGCCTTCAGCGTCCCGCATAGTGCGGGGGAGGTGGCGGCGAGCGGAAGGGTCGGTGCAAGGTCGCTCTTGGCGGCCTGCCCTGCCGCGCTGAGGGTGGCGGGGTCCAGGCCGTGGACGACGACCACAGCGGTTCCGGCTTCCAGGGCTGCCTTGGTCTCGGCGTTCAGTTCGAAGGTGCGGTCTACGGTGTAGGCCGCGCCTTGGCCGCCGACCTTCAGGTCAAGGCCAGCCGCGGGGCTGGTGTCGCCGCTGGTGGACAAGGTGGTGACGATTCCGCCGTAGAACGGGGCGCCTTCGGTGGTGGAGATGACCTTGTCGCCGTCCTTATCCGCCGTGGGTGCCGGGCAGGTGCCCTGGGCGCCGCCGTGGATGTGCTGAACGTGCGGGTACGGGGCGTCCATGAACGTCGCGGGCATGCCCGATACCTTCAGGACAACGTGGGCCTGGTTGCCCGTGACATCGACCGTGATCGTGCCGGCGCCCGTGCTGCCATTGATCTGAGCCAAAGTGGACTGGTAGGAGTGGTCCGCTGCCATCGCGGGAGAACCGGAAACCGCCAGGGCGGCCAAAGCCAAGGTGGGGACCGCCATAAGGCGAAGGGTCTTCTTCATTGAATAAATCTCCTCATACACGCGCGTGTGACCTCGCACCCCGGAAGGGGCCAGACGTACTTCGGAGCAGTACCGGGAATGGATGGGTGGGAATGTGACCCGGCCGACGTGCCCTTGGGTCAGCCCGCCACCGTACGGCACCGAAGTGCCTTACCCGGGCCAGAAATGGGGTCAGGGTCAGGTCGTTGAAGCCCCGCGGCGCCGGCCCCTTGCAGCCGGACGTGATCCTGGCCGGGTCTTGTGCTGCAGGGCGTATACGGTCACCGCTAGGGCACCGGCAGCCGCTTCGGCGACTGCCGTGATGGTCTTGGCTGTGTACCAGACCGGTTCGTACATCGACGGCAGCGGCCCGAGGGCAGGGACCTGGACGTACCGGTACAGGATGACCGCGGCCAGGGACGAGAATCCCACCACGGCGGCGGCGGCGAAATTGGTCCGGGATCCTCTGAGCAGCACAAACACCGCCGCGAGGGCCGCGGCTCCGGCCTGGACCAGAAACAGGGTCCCTTGTCCGAGACCGCCGGGGGCTGCCCGCTTATAGCCGGGGGCGAGCTGGACATGGATCACCGCGCTGACGGCCAGCGCCGCCGCGTCCTAGCGGCGGCGGTCCAGGTGAAGCCGGTTCTCCAATTCGGGACCGGCGACGTCGATGCCTCCCGAGGCCGGGGCATCATCCCCAGCCGTCGCAGGTTCCACCTTTCTGAAGCCAACTCAACGTAGATGGCTCCGCCCAGGCGGTCAGCCGCAGCTCAGCTGGTGCTATCGAGGATCAGGCGCGCCGCTTCCGATGGTTGGTCCCAGTGCGGGAAGTGACCGCAGTTTTCGAACCAGTGGAGCGTTGCATCCGGGAATAGCTCCGTGGCCCGCGCGGCCTCGCTGGGAGCGGTGACTTTGTCCTTCCGCCCCCATCCAATGACCATTTTGCCCTTGAGTGAGCCGGCCGGTGCGCCTTCCTGGCGTGGTCCGTGAATCAGTGCGTTGAGGGCCGGGTCCAGACTGGTCGACGTCTTGAACCCGCGAAGCTCATGCAGGACTAGATCCTGCGGCAGCTTCCATGGGTGGGCGGAGAACTGAGCCAACAGGGCCGTGCGGCCCACGGGGTTGCCGGTGAGGAAGGGCAGCGCCGGTTGGATGCGGCGCACCAGTGCGACGGATGCTTTGATGCTTGCACCAAAGATCGCTGCCTGGCGGTCATTCCAGAATCCACCAGGGTCCAGTGCGATCGTGGTGCCAGCGTGCCCTCGCCGTGCCATTTCCATCGCCATCCGGGCGCCCATGGAGCTGCCTACCAGATCAAGGTCACCCAGTTCCCCGTCGCGGATAAAGGCTTCGACGGCATCGGTCAGCGTGGCAATGGTGGTTTCGCCGGTCAGCGGCGCGGATTCGCCGCAACCGGGGAGGTCGACGGCGATGACATCGCGTTCAGCGGCCAGCGCCGGGACTACCGGGCTCCAGTTACCAATACTGGAACCGAGCCCATGGATCAGGAGGAGTGGCTTACCGGAGCCTTGCCGGGTTGAGTGCAGCATGACTCCACTGTAGGGGGGCGGTGCAACATATCGGGCCCTTTTCCTTCGGCGAACGGGCCGCGCTGCCGGCAGATCCACTCCAGAGCCTGCTGTGCGGTGGGGAGTGCCGGAAGGCTGCCAATGAGAGGAATGCAAGGATCGTCCGCGAGCTCGAACGCGAGATGTACGTCGTCGTCGGTGAACTCGCGCAAAACGACTGAACTGTAGCTTGGTGGTGTGGTCGGCCAGGACGGTAAGTGCTCAGTCATACGTCGATTATCGCCGTCGTCGCCGCGTGTTGCTCAAGATTCACCCGAGTATGCCGGACAGAGCGGGTTCCACCTTCAGCCCGTTCCGGTGAAGGATCCCCCCCCACATCAGCTGGGGTGGACGCATTTCTGAAGGCCTGTAGCACGGGCACGAAACGAGCCAGCTGTGCGTGGCACGCCCGTCGGGGCCCAGTTGTCGCACCCGGCCGCGAGGGAACGCAGGCCCGGCTGGAGCAATGGACGTCCTCAACTGCAATCTGCGTGCGAGGCGAATGGCCCTAGTCTGCGCCCCCCAGAGTTGTGACAGTGGAGAAGAACCACGCGCTGGGTTCTTTCCTCATACTCCTCATGTCCTGCTCCTGGAGGTTCTCATGGCAGCTGTATGGACATTTGTCGGGATCCACACGATCGCGCCACACTCCGCTCTCGCCTTGCTCCTGACTTGGGCCCGCGATGCGCTCGCCATGGGGGCTCGGCACCCTGGCGCCCTCGCGGTCCTTCGTGCAGCCACGAAGACAGCGCAGCAGGGGGTACCCTCGGAGTACCGCAGCGTGGTCGCGGTCCGAGCCGGCAGGCCGGATGTGCTGGAGGTCGTGCTCCGCACGCTGCCGGAACCTCGAAGGGGCGAGGCGCGGGTCCGGGTTGAAGCCTCCGGCGTGAGCGCCGTCGATGTGCAGATGCGCCAAGGAATATCGACATATCCGCCGCGGTTCCCATTCACACCCGGCTACACCGCGGTAGGCGTGGTGGACGCAGTGGGGGAAGGCGTCACCGCCGTCGCGCCTGGGGATCGGGTGGTGGTGCTGACGGAGACAGGCGGATATGCAGAGTACGTCTTCGTGCGCCGGCATCCGATGATGCGGATCCCTGCCAGCCTGGATGCGGGTGAGGTGGTGGCCGTGGCCCTGAACTACCTGGTTGCCCACCAGGCCCTCTCCCGTGCGGCCCGGATACGGCCCGGGCAGGCGGTCCTGGTCACCGGGGCCGCCGGCGGGATCGGCAGCGCCATAGTGCAGCTGGGTCAGCTGCTGGGATTGAGGATGTACGGGGCCGCCGACGCCGCGAAGTACCACTGGCTCACCGACCACGGGGTGTTGCCCCTCGACGCCCAGGGCGCGGACGTCGTGGACATCGTGCGGCGTCTCGAGCCTGAGGGGGTGGACGCGGTGCTCGACGGGGTAGGCGGTGAGTGGGTGGACCGCGCTCTGGCGGTGCTCCGTTCCGGGGGTGTGCTGGTGGAGTACGCCAATCCCGGAAGCCCGGGCAGGACCCTGCGCCTGCTACTCCGGGCAGTGCGCCACAACCAGGCTGGGTGCGGGGCGAGGATCCGGTCCTATAGCACGGGGCTTTGGCGGCTTGACGGCCGTCCGTTGCTGGCGGCCTGGGCAACCCTCTACGAGTTGCTCGAGGCCGGGCGGATCCGGCCGGTGATCGCCGGGCGCATCCCGCTATCGGAGGCGGCTCGGGTCCACACTCTGCTGGAGGGCGGAGACGCCATCGGCACCCTGGTCCTGATCGCGTCGCCGGCGAAAGCCGCAGAGTAAAGACAAGACGGAACTAGCTGCCCGTAAGCCGGTCCGTTAGAGGATCCTTGAAAGCGGGTCGGTTGGTCATGCAGGTCGCTGTCCGTTTCTCCATGAGACGTTCGGAAAGGAGGGACCCGCCACCATGATGTTCGTCGATTTCCAGCAGGAGGGCTGCCCCGTAGTGCGGTGCACATTCGGCGCCTGTCCGGTTCCAGAGGCCCGTTCTTCATTTTTCGGCGAAATCGCTCCCCGCCCGGGCGGCCGTTTAAGCAGCGTGGTTGGGGCGGTGAAGTGGGCAAAAAGGGGGTGTGCACAATGTGCACACCCTGGGCTTCGGACTGGGTCGTACTGGTGCCGGACTGGCCCGGATTGGCGATGTTTGCGGGGGAGTGGCGGAAATTCAAGGGCTGGAACCCGGTTCGAGTCCCACCTCGGGCACGTTTTCCCACGTCAGAGGCTGTAGGCCTCTGAGTGTGGACGGACAAATATCCTGTTATGGCCCCTTTGGGGGCTTTTCGCTGGTAAACGTCTGCCTGGCCTGGTGCCTCGCAATCCTTGGAGTGGCCAGTAGTATGCCTCTTCATAGCGGGGTCAGGCCGCGGCCACATGACTCGTCTCAAATTTGATGACGTGCTGTCCAATCGGCACTACCAGCAGTCTGATGACGCTTCTCTGGTTTCGGCGTGGTGGCCTCTTCCGACCACAATGGAACCGTGACTGAAGACACTCCTGAAGCTGCTGGACAAACTGCATTGCCGGGCCTTTCCAATGCGGCAGACAGGGCGCTGAGACGTGAGCTCGACGAATTGCGCCTCGACAATGCCAGGCTGCGTAAACTCGTGGAACTCACGGAATCGGAATCAAAGGCACCATACCTGGCCCAGGCTGTAATTCCTGCGGTGTTGCACCACGGTCCGGTCACCATGGAATCGTCTCCGGAAGCGAAAGTCCGTCTGTTCCAAGACCTGTTCAGGGCACGCAATGACGTGTACGCAGTCCGGTGGGAAAACTCGCGGGACGGTCGCTCCGGCTGGGTTCCTGCAGTCGCCGGTGGCTGGCGCAAGAGCGCGAACATTGCAGGTGCCAGGTTCCTGCTGCTTACTCCGGTAGTCGTTGCCGACCATTTGCGCGGGGCGCAGCATATTGGCCTCTATCCCTTGACTGAACAGGACACCTGCTGGTGGGTCGCCGCGGACTTTGACGGGGGCGCCGCAATGCTCGATGCCCTGGCGTACGTCAAGGCGGCTCGCTTTCGGGGTATCCCCGCAGCACTGGAAGTGTCCCAATCCGGACGTGGCGCCCATGTATGGATCTTCTTCAGCACAGCTCTGCCGGCATCCGCAGCACGCCAGCTTGGCACGGGTCTCATCCACGAAGCAATGGCATTGCGTGGCAGCATGAGCCTGGCCAGTTATGACAGGCTTTTCCCCGCCCAGGACATTCACTCGGGCAAAGGTATGGGTAACCTGATAGCGGCGCCGCTAAACGGCAAGCGCCGCCAGCACGGCACCACGTTGTTCCTCGACACTACGACCCTCGAACCATACGAGGACCAATGGGCGTACCTTTCCAGCCTGGATCGGCTCTCGGCCGGGGACGTTCGTATGCATATCCGAAGATTGCCTGGAGTTAGGCTGGGACAAGAGGTTCGCCGGCTAGAACTGCCGCTATCGTCGAAGATCGTTCCACGCCCGGCACTGATCGTCCATGCAACATTCGCATCGCGCCTGACTCTCAGGGCAGCAGACCTTGGACCAGCCATGATCTCGGCCGTCAAGCATGCCGCATCCATGCCCAACCCTGAGTTCTATGAACGCCAACGCCAGAGGCGATCCACCTGGAATATTCCCCGATACCTGCGCAACTACGACGAAACCCTTGACGGCGACCTGATCCTGCCGCGTGGGTTGTTGCCCTTATTACAGCAACTTGTCGAATCGAGTGGCAGCTCGCTGCGCATCGATGATGAACGGTCGGGAGGCGCTGCTCACAGCTTCGAGTGCTCGGCCCGCCTGCGCGCGGAACAACAAGACGCCGTGGACGCCGCCACTGCCGCCGAGCACGGAGTCCTGGTGGCCCCGCCCGGCACAGGCAAGACCGTTATGGCGTGTGCTGCGATGGCACTGCGTGGCGTCGCAACGCTCATTCTGGTTGATCGCAAAGCCTTGGCGGAGCAATGGCGCAGCCGCATCCGTGAATTCTTGGACGAGAAGTGCGGCCAAATCGGAGGTGGCCGTGCCAAGACGACGGGTCGGGTCGATGTCGCGCTGTTGCCCACGCTGGCACGGCGGGAAAATGTTGCCGAGCTGACCGCCGGGTACGGTTTCGTCATCGTGGACGAATGTCACCACGTCCCGGCGGCAGCGTTCACCCACGTCATGAACCAGATCCAGGCCCGGTACTGGCTGGGGCTGACGGCCACACCGTACCGACGGGACAAGTTGGACTCGCTGATCTACCACCAGCTCGGCCAAATCTCACACACGATTTCCACAGCTGTTCCACAGCAGCTGCCAACGCACGCACATGACATTGCCGAACCGACGCTGACTTTGGAACTGCACCGGACCTCATACGCGTACGACGGCGCCGCAGACCCCAGCGAACCGGGCGGGATCTCTGCCATCTACAAGGACTTGATCACCAATGAGGAACGCCTACAGCAAATTTACGACGACGTCATTGAAGCTTACGAACAGAACTCCAGAATCCTTGTACTGACTACGTGGAAAGCCCATCTTGAGTCCCTGAGGTCCCGGTTCGAGGCGGCTGGTCTGAAGCCAGTGGCTTTCACTGGGGCGATGAAAGCCAAGGAGCGACAGGCCGCCGTCGACCTTCTTGCCACCACCGATGATTCGCAGCCTCTGCTGGTCTTGGGCACCGGCTCATATATTGGAGAAGGCTTTGACTGCCCCAAACTGGATACCCTGTTCCTTGCAGCGCCGGTGTCGTTTAAAGGCAGATTGGTCCAGTACGTCGGCCGGGTAATCCGGCCGCACCCAGGGAAAACTGTGGCGACAGTTCACGACTACTACGACGAATCAACACCCGTACTGGCCGCGTCCCTGAACAAGCGGGCTCCGGGCTACGTCTCGCTCGGGTTCCCTGATCCGCGCAAGCTCAATAGCAGATAACATCGTCCACAGGACCGTAGGCGGCGGTGTCTGCGTTGCCACAACTCCTCGGAACCGTATTCTCGAGAGGTCACCGTCGGGCAGCCGGACACGTCTCACGCCAGTGAACTACCTGATACCGCTTAGTATCATCGAACGTGGACATGAACCTGCGTGTTTCAGACGACTGTGACTGCCGTCCGGATGAGCCTACTGCCAAGGCGCACACCTCCAGGTCGGCGCTGCTTGGCCAAGTTGCCGGTTCGGACGTCCAAGGTCACCGGCACAGGCAGGAAATCAGCGCGGGCCTGGACTTCGTAATGCGCCACGACGCCGGGCTGCTGAAGCGCCTGGACGATGCCTGAGTTCTCGCTTCGAATACGACGACATCGTCGCCTTGCCAGATCTACTTCTCTGCGACGCACTGCCTGGCCACAACCGTTATGGGTGTGACGGCTCGTCCCTACTGCACGTCCAACAAGTGGCGGCCGCAATATAGCACTTGAGTTGTAGAACACCTGAGTTGTATTATGGACTCGATGTGGAAAGTTGACGTGGGATTAGTTGAGCCATGGTTGTTAGGTCTTGACCAAGACTCATATGAGCAGATTATTGCTGCATTAGAGCTTCTCGCCGAGCGCGGACCTCAACTTGGTCGTCCATTGGTCGACACGGTGGTTCGTTCACGGCATAAGAATATGAAGGAGCTGCGGCCGGGGTCGAGCGGGCGGTCGGAACTGCGAATCCTGTTTGCCTTTGATCCGGAGCGGCGGGCGATCCTGCTTGTCGCGGGGGACAAGGCGGGCAACTGGAGCAAGTGGTACAAGACGAACATTCCGGTTGCTGATGACCTGTTCGATGATCATCTGAGGATTCTGAAAGGAGGGGCATAGTGGCGAAGTCCATGGAGGAACTACTGGCAAAGCGTCCGGTGGACCGGGCAGCTGTGAATGCCCACAAGAAGCGCATGGTCGATGAGGTCCGGGCCTACCGGCTTCGGGAGCTCCGCGAGGCCTCTGAACTGACGCAGGTCGAGCTGGCTGGGCGCCTTCATGTCAGCCAGAACAGGGTTTCCCGCATCGAGCACGGTGACATTGATCGTGCCCAGGTCGATACTTTGCGGAAATACGTCGAGGCGCTCGGCGGCCGGCTTCGCGTCGAGGTTGAACTCGGCGACGAACGAATCCAGATCGCCTGACGAAGCGACTCGGAGCGATCCGCGACGGCAGCCGTCTGCCCGGACAGCGCGGTCTAAAAGGTGGGAAAAAAGGGGTGTGCACAATGTGCACACTCTGGGGGTCGGACTGGGTCGTACTCAGGACGGATCGGGCCGGATTCGGCATGTTTCCGCGGGAGGCCAGTGTTTACAAGGGCTGGAGTCCGGTTCGAGTCCCACCTCGGGCACGTGTTTTCACTGTTCAGGGGCTTGTGGTCCTCTGAGTGTGCACAATCTGTTCACTGACGGGCCCCTTCGGGGGCATTTTTTGTCGGCGGCCGTCGATGTGGCCGGGTGGCTCCTTCTCCTAGTTCGGCAGCGGTGTTGCTGCGTACTTCTTCATGGCCGGGAGCGCTTGGAAGTGCATGACCTGCTGCGGCTTGGGGAGCACATCTTCTTCTTGGTCATCATGTCGCCGGCCGGACGGGCGCGCGTGCGTCCGTGTTGGGCGGAACTTTCTTGGGCATCCGGTGTTGCCGTCACCAGCGTGCCCTGGCGTTCGAGCGCGTTGTTTGCAGCCATGCCGGCCGAGGCCGCAGGTATCGCCCGGCTGGCCTAGTTCACTGCGAATAGGTCGCTATGTGAACGCTTCCGCGGCCTTGCGGCCGAAAATTGTCGACTCGTTGGCTATCGGCGGCGTTCGCACTTGTGTGGTCATTGAACCGGCAAGGGCTCCAAACGCGATTCTTTACGGAGGGCGGATACTCCGGGCGCCTGGCCGGGCCGGTGATCCGAGTGTCGAGCCGTCAGTGGGTGTTGAGTCCCGAAAATCCGTGATTTTGGAAGACCAAGGGGGTCTGCCGTGGTGCCTGGGCTGATATCGAGGACACGGGCCAAAACGAAGTCGTGGTCGCCGACTGACGTGATGTTCTCGATCTGGCATTCCATGGAGGCCCCCGAACCCGCCACAAGGGGTGCACCGTATTCGCCGCGGGTCCAGTAATGGTCGGCGAAGCGATCTGCTTCCTTCTTGCCAAGCTTGCGGCAGAAACCGGCCTGTCCGGAGGCCAGCGTGCTGATGCCGAGCACTGTGGATTTATTGATTTTGGGCCAACTGGTGGACTCGCGACCGACGAAGAATCCTATGAGGCATGGTTCAAGTGAGACGAACATGAATGATCCGACGGTCATGGCTGTGCGCTCTCCGGTGAGTTCGGGCTGGCCGGCGACGACGGTGACGCTGGTGGGCACCTTGGACATCACGTCCCGGACGCGGGTGGGATCGATGGTGCTGATTTGTTCGATGATGATGGTCATGGTGCCTCCTTTGGCTACCGGTGCTGCCGTGGGTAATAGGGCTGTTCGGGGTCGGTCCACACTTCGTATACGTCGAGTTTGTCGATGAGCACGCGGGAATCGACGCCTTCCGGGGAAAGCCAGAGCATTCTTGAGTCCTCGGTTGCGGCGTCGACCCGTGCGGTTCTGACATAGGTGCCGTGGCGGCGGATTTCTACTGTTGCTGCCGGGCGGCGGAACCATTCATCGACCCGGAAGCAGCACGCTGTTTGGGGTTTCAGGGTCCTGTGTTCGGTGGGGAAGGACCCGGCAGCGGGGTGCGCTGTGGTTTGACTCATAGCGGTTCCTGGGTCGTGGGGGCGGATACGGTCCGTGGGGTCAGGTGCCACCGGCGGCTACCTGGCCGGTGGCACCCGAGGCATGCGGGGTTGGTCGGTTAGGGCCGCTCTTTTGCCGTTAGGCGACGGTTTGGGTTTCTGTAATCGGGGCGGGTGTCTGCGCCTTCTTGCCGGTGTTGGTGAGAAGGCTTGCGGTGTATTCGGAGAGCCAGCCGAGGCCGGTGCCGGCGATCAGGGCCAGGCAGGTCCCGGCGGCGTCGAAGGTTGTGCCGAAGTACGCGGCGCATCCGGCGAATGCTCCGGGGATGAAGCCCAGCACGGTCCAGCGTGCCTGGACGCACATCGCGAAGGCGGCGATGGCGACGGAGATGCCGAGGGCGCCGGGGATGGGGAGGTTCGCCGCTCCCCAGACGATGGCTGCGCCCCACAACACGCCGGATAGGTTGGCGGGGATGGTCTTGAGCAGTCCGGCGCGTTTGCCGCCGGCGGCGAAGAAGCATGCCCAGGAGAGGAATCCGACCCAGGTGATGAGGCCGAGGGGGGCGCTGAATTGGGTCCAGAGTCCGGCGAGGATGCCGGCGGTAATTCCGGTGGTGACGAGGGGCTTCATTGGTGTGTTCCTTAGGGTCAAAATGGCGTCATTGTCTTTTTGAAAGGAAAGCTAGGGGACCGCCGCGTACAAAGAATCGCGATCGGGCGATCCGGTGTTGGTGGGATGGATGAGTCGAGTACGGCCCCGGCCTGAGGCCGGGGCCGTAGCGGCGCTGGTTAGAGGTGGGTCAGTGCGAGATCGGGCGCGGTTTCCGGGGTGGCCGGGCTGTGCTCGGCGGGTTCGCGGTGGAATTCGCCGTTTTTCATCACGGCGGTGATCTTGGTGATGTCCTGGAGGATGGTGATGTCTTCGAGCGGGTTGCCGTCGACCAGGATCAGGTCGGCGTAGAAGCCGGGCAGAACCTTGCCGAGTTCGTCGGGCTTTTGGAAGAGTTCCCCTCCGAGGGCGGTGGCGGCGATGATGGCTTCCATTTCGGTGTAGCCGAAGAGCTTGACGAAGTGGTCCAGGTCGCGGGCGTAGGTGCCGCGGGGTGTCCAGGCGAAGCCGTAGTCTCCGCCGGGCAGGACGCGGATGCCGCGGCGGCGCATTTCCTGGATGGCTTTGCAGGCGATTTCGAGTTCGTGGGCGTAGCCGGCTTTTTCGGCGGCTTCGTGGGAGTAGCCGAAGGCTGCTGCGTCGTTGAGGGTGGCGACGATCCAGTTGATGGCGGGGGCGACGAAGACGCGGTCCTTGGCGGCCTCGAGCATGTCCATGCCTTCGTCGTCGATGTAGGAGGCGTGGTAGATCATGTCCACGCCTGTTTTCAGGGAGATGATGACGGAGTCGCGGCTGCGGGCGTGGGTGCAGACGCGGACGTGGCGGCGGTGGGCTTCGTCGACGGCAACCTGGAGTTCTTCTTCGGTGATGTAGGTGTCGGTGGCTGCCTTGGAGCCGGTGATTTCCTCCCCGGAGATGCTGAGTTTGATCTGGTCCACGCCCAGGCCGATGGTTTCGCGGACGACCTTGCGCATTTCCTCGACGCCGTCAGCGATCTGGGTGATGCCGGGGACGAGGTCGCCGGCGGTGGTGGCGATTTCCTGGCCGTTGGCCAGGTATCGGGGGCCCGGGATGTCGCCGGCGTTGATGGCGTTGCGGACTACGACGTCGAGGCGCTTCTTGGCGCTGGCGGCGCCGAAGCACATGGTGTAGCCGTAGTCGATGTAGGTTTTGGCGGACTGGACGGTGTGGAGCAGGTGTTCTTCGACCTGCATGGTTTCCAGGCCGTTGAGGTCCCCGTCGTTCCAGGTGAAGTGGGTGTGGGCGTCGCACAGGCCTGACATCAGGGTCTGGCCGCGGCCGTCGATGACCTTGACGCCTTCGCGGGGCAGGTTGCCGGAGCCGGCGCGGACGTCGGTGATGCGCTCATCGACGATCAGCACTTCGCCCAGGAAGGGCTGGGCTCCGGTGCTGTCGAGGATGCTGACGTTGGTGAAGAGGGTTTTCGACATGACTTCGTTGTCCTTATCTTGAGATGGAGGTGGTGGAGCGGTTGTTAGGGGGCTTTGCGGATCTGCATGGTGATGCTCTGCTGGCGGCGGGACTGGCAGCCCGGGCTGGCACTGCTGCACGCACAGGTCTTCTTCGTCGACGGCGTGAGGGTGGTGCTGGTGAGGAAGTCCACGACGGCAGCGGTGACGAAGTCCGGCGCCTCGGGGACAGTCCAGTGCCCGGTCCCAGGTGCGACCAGGAGTTCCGCGCTGTCCAGCTCGGCGGCCATGGCCTCGTTGGAGTCCGGGGTGCTGACTTTGTCCTCGCTGCCGGTCAGGAGCAGGACCTTTGACTTGATCGCGGTCAGGTCCGGGTTGGTCGCGGCGGCGAGGGCCTCGCAGGCCTGGGCGTAGGCTTCCGGGTCCTGGCCGAGGAGCAGTTCGCGGACGAAGGGCCGGACCAGGGGGTTCCCGATTGCTGCGTGGTCGGCGGTGGCGGCGTTAGCGACGATGTCGGCTATGGCGGCCATGCCCTTTTCCCGGACGAGGGCGGCGCGTGCCCGGGTGGCGTCCTTCGCGGCCTGGGCCTGTTCCCGGAACGGGCCGAGCATGACGACTTCCTGGACCAGGTCCGGGCGTGTCGAGGCCAGTTGCTGGACGATGAGGGTTCCCATCGAGTGTCCGACGAGGTGCGCCTGTCCGGCGGCTGTCTGGGATTCGATGACCAGCGCCAGTTCGGCGGTGAGGGATTCCAGGGTCAGTTCCCCGGCCCGGGGTGAGCGTCCGTGTCCGGTGAAGTCATAGCGGGTGACCCTGAACCGTTCGGCCAGTGAGGCGACGAGGGGTTCGAAGAAGCTCGTGGTGCCGCCTAGGCCGTGGACCAGGACGACGTCGGGGCCGGAGCCGGTGGTTTCGACGAAGAGCTGTTTCGTGCCGACCGTTGTCAGGCCGGGGGCGATGGTTGCGGTGTTCATCGTCCTTCTCCGATCCGGTTTGTCAGGGTGCCGAGCTTGCTGATGCTGATTTCGACGACGTCTCCGGTGGTCAGGAACCGGGGCGGGGTGAAGCCGATGCCCACCCCGACGGGGGTGCCGGTGGCGATGATGTCGCCGGGCTGGAGCGTGATGCCGGCGCTGATGGTTTCGATGATGGTGGGGATGTCGAAGATCAGGTCGGCGGTAGTGGCCTTTTGCCGGGTTTCGCCGTTGACGGTGCAGAGCAGGTCAAGCGGGCCGTCGCCGACCTCGTCGCGGGTGACAGCCCACGGACCCATTGGTGCGTGGGTGTCCAGGCTCTTGCCGAGGAACCACTGCTTGTGGTCCTTCTGCAGGTCCCGGGCGGTGACGTCATTGATGATGGTGTAGCCCCAGACGTGGTCCAGTGCATCGGCCTGGCTGATGCCGCGGCCGCCCTTTCCGATGATGACCCCGAGCTCGGCTTCGTAGTCGAGTTCGTTCGTCACACTCGTGTGCGGATCGATATCGGCGCCGGTGCCAATAACGGTGGAGGGCGCCTTGGTGAACACGACCGGGTACTCGGGCTGCGCGGTGGCGCTGGCGGTGGCGTCGTACCCGGAGTTAGCGAATTCCTTGGCGTGCTCGACGTAGTTCCGTCCGACGCAGAAGATGTTGCGGCGGGGGAGAGGGATCGGGGCGAGCAGTTCAACGTCAGCGATGTTGATTGCCCGCCCGGTTGCCACGGCGAGCTGCGCCGCGGCCCCGTCCCAGTTCTCGATGAGTGACACCAGATCCTGCGAGCCGGGAACGGCGGTCACGGTCGAGGCGTCTTCGCTGAGGACGCCGGTCTGCTCGGTGCCTTGGTGGCGGAAAGTGACGAGCTTCAAAGTGATCTCCCTTGATCGATTATCGATAATTGATAAGGAAGACAATACACGAGGGTGACTCGCATCACAAGCGATTATCGATAATTCTTCGGAGGGCACTCGCTTACCGTGCCTGCCCACAAGGGGGAGGGCCTATTCCTGGGGGAGGATGGAGTACTCGTGTTGGTGCTCGATGACGAGCTTGGTGCAGAGGTCCGGGGTACCGTTCTCGAAGGCGTCCAGGATCGGGACATGGGCTTCGGCGGCGGCGTGCAGGTCTACGTGGCCGCGGACAACGGTGGCCATGGTCCGGGCTTCGACGTAGAGGGAGTCCCAGATTTCGAGCATGAGCCGGTTTCCGGTGGCTGCAACGACGGCGCGGTGAAAGGCCGTGCTGTATTTTGCGATCCCGTGGGCGTCGTTCGCAGCGGCGGCTTCGCGCATGCCGGCCAGCGCCTCGCGCAGCGGGGTAGGGTCATCATGGAGCGCCGGATACGCGGCGGCGGCGGCGGTTCCCTCCAGGGCGAGGCGGACGAAATAGACTTCGGCCAAGTCGTCCTGGGACGCGGACCGGACAAAGGTTCCGCGGCGGGGAAGGTTTTCGACCAGCCGGGTGGAGGACAGTTCCCGCAGGGCTTCGCGGACCGGTGCCTGGCTGACGCCGAACTCCTTGGCGAGCTGGAGTTCCACCAGGCGTGTACCGGGAGGGTAGGTGCCGTCAATGACCCGGTCCACGATGGTCCGTCTAACCTTTTCCGAGAGGCTCTCGTTCTCAAATGCTGCTGATACTGCCATAGTCCAAGTGTTCCACAGTGCTTTATAGATACTCGATAATTGTCAGTCGTGAGGACAAAGGAAGAGGACACCTGGCCGGCAGCTTCTGCCTGCTGTCCGGTCCGTTCGGATAGATCTTCGTTGACCAGATGCTCGATTAGCCGGGACTTGGGCTCCTTGGATTGGAAGCCCCGGGGAAGACTGCCATCTTGCCCAGTTTTCGGCAGGTTTAGGGGAGCCGCGCCCGATATGTGCGGGGCGCAGCAGGCTGTCGCAAAGTCTGGAATGGCGAATTCTGGGGGTGTGCACAATGTGCACACCCGGGGCTTCGGATCGGGTCGAACTGGTGGCGGATCGGGCTGGCTTGCCGAAGTTTCCGGGACTTCCTAGTGTTTCCAAGGGCTGGAATGCAGTTCGAGTCCCAACTCGGGCACGCATAACCCCCTCCGTCAGGGGGTTTTTGCTTTAATGTGTGGACATTGACCCTTCGCGGGTCCCTCTGGTCCCTCTGACGATGGCCGCAGTCTGTTCCCTGGCGCCGGGGTCAGGGTCCTGGTGCTGTCCTCGATCGTCAAGGGTCCAATCAGTCCAGATGATGCTCGGAGACTGGGAAACCTAACGCTATGCCCCGAAGCATTCCCCGGGAGCGGATTTCGGCATTTGCCTCCGGGCGAAAACATCCGATGCCGTTGGAAAACGTCCGTAAACGTTGGCCGCTAGGCCTCCTGGATGATGATTGGGTGGCACGTCTGACGGTTGCTTGTCTTGCGCGAGGCGAATGGTCCTCACGACCGGGATGCTGTTGCCGGCGGCGCATCAGCGGGAAACGCCGATCGGCGGTCCCCTAACATTCGGAATCATTGAAACGCGGCGGTCGTCAAGGTTGTCTCAAACCAGGGCGTCACACTGGGTCATGTGCGGGGTGTATCCAGTCGTCGGCCTTGCTATCGTCAAAGGATATTGCCGCCGCGTGGCCAGGTGGCTGACAACCCCCTTGCCGCCCTCGAAGAAGGACCTTCATGAAGCACACGCGACTTTCCGTAATCGGCCTCATCGCAGCTGCGGGACTAGCGCTGTCCGGATGCGGGTCGGCGTCCACGGGTCCTTCGAGTTCCGCGCCGGCAGGCGGAACGGACACGTCTTTGAGCGACGTGAAGAGTGCAGGTGTGCTTAAGGTCGGCACGGAGGGCACTTACAAACCCTTCTCGTTCCACGCCAATGGCAGCGGGGACCTGACGGGGTACGACGTGGAGATCATCACGGCCGTCGCAGGCAAACTTGGCGTCAAGCCGTCGTTCCAGGAGACACAGTTTGACGCCATCTTTGCCGGGCTCGAAGCCAAGAGGTTCGACGTCGTCGCCAACCAGGTTTCGATCACGGACGAACGCAAGGCCAAGTACGATTTCTCCACCCCATATACGGTGAGCACGGGCGTAATCGTCACCAAGTCCGACAACAACAGCATCAATTCCTTCGATAGCCTCAAGGGCAAAACCACGGCCCAGTCGCTGACGAGCAACTGGTACAAGCTTGCCCAGCAGAGTGGTGCCAACGTGCAGGCCGTTGAAGGCTGGGCGCAGGCGATCACGCTGCTCAAGCAGGGGCGCGTCGATGCGACCATCAACGACAAGCTCACGTATTTGGACCAGCAGAAGACCTCGCACGATGACAGCATCAAGATTGCTGCCGAGACCACGGACAAGTCGCTGAGTGCCTTCGCGTTCCGCAAGGGCTCAACCACACTGACGGACGCTGTCAATAAGGCGTTGACCGACCTGCAGACCGATGGCACCCTGACAAAGATTTCGCAGAAGTACTTCGACGCCGACGTCACCAAGTAGCGGGATGGTAGCCGTCGAAGAACGCTGCGCCAGACCATGACGATCAACTGGGAGCTCGTCTGGGGTTCCTTGGGACCCATTCTGACTGGCGCGATTACTGGCACGATTCCCGTGGCGCTGGCGTCGTTCGGCCTGGGCCTGCTGCTCGCCCTACTGGTGGCCCTGATGCGGCTAAGCCGCAATCCAGCCCTTTCCGCGATTGCGCGGATCTACATTTCCGTCATCCGCGGCACCCCTCTCTTGGTCCAGCTGTTTGTCATCTTCTATGGGCTGCCGTCGATTGGCATCACCATCAGTCCCTGGCCGAGCGCGATCATCGCTTTCTCACTGAACGTGGGCGGCTACGCCGCAGAGGTGATCCGCGCAGCCATTTTGTCCGTTCCCAAAGGACAGTGGGAGGCCGGACACACTATCGGCATGTCACGCCGCCAGTCGCTGGTGCGGATCATCCTGCCGCAGGCCGCGCGGGTGTCAGTCCCGCCCTTGTCCAACACCTTCATCAGCCTGGTTAAGGACACATCGTTGGCTTCGCTGATCCTCGTCACTGAACTGTTCCGCCAGGCACAGCAGGTTGCGGCTTTCAGTCAGGAATTCATGCTGCTGTATCTGGAAGCAGCCGTTATCTATTGGATAATCTGCCTGGTCCTCGCCGGCGGACAGTCTGTCCTCGAAAAGAGATTGGACCGCTATGTCGCCCACTGAGTCCAATCTCCCGGAAGCTGCCACCCTCCTGACTGTGCGTGGACTTCGCAAGGCATTTGGTCGACATGAGGTGCTCAAATCCATCGACATGGACGTACGCCGGGGCGAAGTGGTCACGCTGATCGGGCCGTCCGGTTCGGGTAAGACGACGGTCCTCCGATGCCTAAACGGCCTGGAGGTTCCCGACGGCGGTATCGTCGAGTTCGCCAATGACCTCACAGTGGATTTTTCGTTGCCGGTGCCGAAGAAGCAGCTTTCCTCCATGAGGGACCGCAGCGCAATGGTCTTCCAGCATTACAACCTGTTTCCGCACAAGACTGCCCTCGAAAACGTCATCGAGGGCCCGGTTCAGGTCCAGAAGCGCCCCAAGGCCGAAGCCATTGAAGAGGCCAGGGAACTGCTGGCCCGGGTCGGGCTGGCGGACAAGGAAGACAGCTATCCCTTCGAGCTGTCCGGCGGCCAGCAGCAGCGTGTCGGCATCGTACGTGCCCTTGCCCTGCGACCGCAGCTCCTCCTGTTTGACGAGCCGACGTCCGCGTTGGACCCAGAACTGGTCGGCGACGTCCTGACGGTCATCAAGGAGTTGGCGGACGAGGGCTGGACCATGGTGGTGGTCACTCACGAACTCGCCTTTGCTCGCGAGGTCGCTGACGAGGTGATCTTCATGGCCGATGGAGTGGTCGTCGAACGCGGTCACCCGGACACAGTGCTACGCGATCCACGGGAAGAGCGCACCCGCCAGTTCGTGGACCGGCTTCTGAATCCGTTCTAACCACGGCGATCGAGACCGTCCTGGACGTGGAGGGCAGCTCCTGTGCGCCCGGTGTCATCCGAGCGTTCGAGCAGGGTGACGTGGACACCGGTCCTGGAGAGCGCCGATGCAGTCAGGACCTCTGCGAGGGTCGCACCGACCACGGGGAGGCTGTGCAGACATCACGGCGCAGAATGGGTGGGCGGCGGGTCGGCGGCCGCAAGAAGCAACAAAAGCACGAGAGCCACGAGAGCATGGCCGCGCATGCTTTATGGGCACCCTTGGCCTACTTAGCCTGCTATTCATTATCGACCCCCTATGGTGAAGCCCCCAATGATGAGCTGCAGCAAAGAACTCCTCACTATTGATTCGGGCACGGGAACCGTGGACGCTTTCGGCGAGGCCATGACCCGCCTGGGCACACAATACGCCCAGAACTAGCTCCGCCGCGGTGTCCGCGCCGTTTTCTTGCAGGCCGTAACGCACAGCCCGGCAGCCCATCGGTTGAGCTTTGGCGCGCCAACCGGGCGTCCCTGGCATCTATCACGACGGCAGCGAGGAGACGGCCATGGACGCGGGGGGACTATCCAGTGATCCTTACAGGCTGGCTCCACGGTGCGATCCGGCACTGTCCGCCCGGTCATTTCTATGGCTTCTTTAGGAGGCGTTCGACGCGGGGTTTGACCTCGGTTGCGAGCAGGGTCAGGGATTCGAGGAAGTGGTCGTGGGGGAGGCTTCCGATGTCCATTTGGAGGAAGTGGCGCATGTGGCCCATGTGGCCGTGCAGGTCAACGATGCGTTGGGCGATTTCGTCGGGGTCTCCGACGTAGTAGGCGCCGGGGAACTCGGCCTGTGCCAGGAACTGGCGCTTGTCCGGGGCGGGCCAGCCGCGGAGTTTGCCCATTTCGATGTTGAGGTTGTACCAGCCGGGGTAGAACCGCTCCAGGGCTTCCTTTTTGGTGGGGGCGATCAGGCCGAGGGTGGCTACGGAGACCTTGATGTCTTCGGCGGTGTGTCCGGCCTTCGCGGCAGAAGCCCGGTAGAGGTCTGCCAGGGGTGCGAACCGGGAGGGTGCCCCGCCGATGATGCCGTAGGAAATGGGCAGGCCGAGCTCCCCGGCGCGGACCGAGGATGGTGCGCTGCCGCCGGTGGCCAGCCAGAGGGGCAGCCTGCCCTTGACCGGGCGCGGCACCACGGCAAGGTCATGGAGGGCTGGCCGGACCGTTCCGGACCAGGTCACGCTCTCGGTCTTGCTGTTGTTGATGGTCATCAGCAGGTCGAGTTTTTCGGCGTAGAGCCGGTCGTAGTCCTTCAGGTCGTAGCCGAACAGCGGGAAGGTCTCGACGGAGGATCCGCGACCGGCGGTGATTTCCACCCGGCCGCCGCCGGAGACAGCGTCAGCGATGGCGAACTGCTGGAACACCCGGACCGGGTCATCGGTGCTGATGATGCTCGCGCCGCTGCCGAGCTTGATCCGCTTTGTGGCGGCCGCTGCTGCGGCGACCACGGTTCCCGGGGAGGAGGCGGGCATGTCCAGGGTGTGGTGCTTGCCGATTCCGAAGTAGTCCAGCCCATTCCGGTCCGCGAGGACGATGGCCTCGTGGAGGTTGCGGATGGCTTCGGTGGTGGACCGGAGGCTTCCGTTGGGGTTTCGCTGGGTGTCACCGAAGCTGTAGGCGCCGATTTCCATGGTTCTCCTAGATGCAGTGCTGGGGCGGGTTTTGTTGGGGCCGGAGTCAGAGGCGGACGGGTTCACGGTCCGCGGACAGGATGGACCGCAGCTGTTCCGCGGTGTGGCTGCCGTTGAAGATCTCGGTGCCGGGTTGGAAGCTGCGGCCGGCCTCCAGCGGCCCCGCATCCACCGCGTCGTAACCGATCCGGTTAATGAATCGGCTGACCAGGTACTTCGCGCCTTGGTGATCACCGGCCAGGGCGAGGGCCCGCCGGCCTTCGGAACCGGGTTCCCGGCCGTCCACTTCGAGATCGTGGTAGCCGATGTGATTGAGAGTCTTCACAATGTTCGAGCCCGCCAGATAATCCTGGACGATTTCGCTGCTCGTCCGGTCATCGTTCTCGAAGTCGTCAATCTCGCCGTCCACCGGTGCCCAGTAGTTCATTGCCTCGATGACCGTCTTGCCGGCCAGGAGCGCAGGGTCGAGGGTGCGGTACTTATGCAGCGGCACCGCCACCACCACGATGTCGGCTTCGGCTGCCTCAGTGGCCGTGACGGCCACCGCTCCGGGGGTCATGATCTGCACCATGAGGGCGATGTCCTCGGCCGGCTTGGAGGTGGCGACCATAACGTCGTACCCGGCCTTGAGAGCCTGGCGTCCGACGGCGGTTCCCACCCTTCCGGCGCCGAGGATCCCGATGGTCCGGGGTTCTTCCGGGTGATTCTGCGGAGCGCTCATGCTGCCGGTCCTTCCGATACCAAAGTATGTTGTGGGACAGACTATATATCCGGCAGAACATCTGCACAACTTCACGGTTGACGGTAAGATGAGTCAATGATCGAACGCAGGCAGGCCCACCCCGGGAGCACCGTCACGGCCGTTCCGGGCGATCTGGGCTGGCATCTGGCAATGGTGTTGCGCGGTTACCAGACCCGCTTCGAGGACGCCGTTGACCAGATGCCCGCCGGCATCCGCGGCTTCCAGGTGCTCTCCGCCGTCGTACACAAAGACCCGCCGAACCAGCAGGCGCTCGGGGCGCACCTCGCCATCGACCGGACCGTCCTGACCTACTTGCTCGACACCCTGGTGGCCGCGGGCGTGGTGGAGAGGGTCCCGGACCCGGCCGACCGCAGGGCCCGGAAGATTATCGCCACCGACTCCGGACGGGACATACTGGCTGCCTGCGAAGAGCGCGTGGCCGCGGCCGAGGCAGACCTCCTTGCCGGGCTGGAGCGTGAGGACGCCCAGACCATACGCATCCTGATTGGTCAGCTGGCCCGAAACGTCCACCGCGCACAGCCTGGGGCCAGCCCCTGCGAAGCGATGGATAACCTTTAAAACCAACAGGTGAACTGGCTATCCACAGTCGTGGCGCTTGGCGCCGGAGTCGTGGACCTGGAGCGGCTTGGAGTAGACCGGCCCGCGCCGTAGCCCAGGCCTCCAATTGAGGGTTGAGCATGCTGACCTAATGACATCAGTTACGACTGTGGTGAGTCACACCGAGCGACACACGGGTGTAGACCCAGCGATCTAAAAGGCTTCGCAAAGCCAGAAAGGGGCCGATAAATGGCGCTGGAGGACGGGCAATGGACACCCGAAGATCAGGGATGGGTGCGGGAGAACCTTCGGGAGGCGATCGACCATCTGGTGGAGTTGGGATACACAGTGCGCGGCGGGCAGGGCGAAGACCCGGAGCTGATCCATCCCGGCGGTTCGGCGGTGGAGACGTGGCGGGAGGACTACCCGTACGACGCACGGATGTCCCGGGAAGACTACGAACTGGAGAAATACCGGCTGCAAGTCGAGCTGCTGAAGTTCCAATACTGGGGCCAGGACCAGGATCTGAAGCATGTAATCGTTTTCGAGGGCCGCGACGCGGCCGGCAAGGGCGGAACAATCAAGCGCTTCACCGAACACCTGAATCCCCGCTCGGCCCGTGCGGTGGCTTTGAACAAACCATCGGACCGCGAACAGGGGCAGTGGTATTTTCAGCGCTACATCCAGCACCTGCCCACGGCCGGGGAGATCGTGATGTTCGACCGCTCCTGGTACAACCGGGCAAACGTCGAACGGGTCATGGGTTTCTGCACCGATCAGGAGTACAGCACGTTCATGGACCAGGCGCCGCTCTTCGAGAAAATGCTGGTGGACTCCGGGATCCACCTCACCAAGTTCTGGTTCTCGGTGACCCGCCACGAGCAGCGCACCCGCTTCGCGATCCGGCAGATCGACCCGGTACGGCGTTGGAAGCTTTCCCCAATGGACCTCGCCTCCCTGGACCGGTGGGAGGACTATACAGAAGCCAAGGAAGCCACATTCCTCCGCACTGACACGGACCATTCTCCGTGGATCACCATCAAGTCCAATGACAAGAAGCGCGGGCGGATCAACGCCATACGCTTCTTCCTCAACCAGTTCGACTACGAGAACAAAGACACCTCGGTGGTCTACGAGCCGGACCCTCTGATCGTCCGCCGCGGGCGCGACGCCGCCGGCGACTAAGATGCGAGGTCGTGGCAGTCACCTCCAAGTGGCTGCCTGCTCGGCGAATGCCAGCCCTGAACCCTGGACGTGGTGATCGTACGGAAATGAAACCGACCGGTTTTTTCCCCATCAGCACCAAGGCGACAACCTACGAGGTCGCCGCGAAGGGTGACGGAACGGAATGCGCCGACGCCGGCATCGCCGCAGGGTCCCTGGCCACTTCGGCGCGCATGGAACGACTTCGTTTCCCAGCACCGGACCTATGCTTAGGTTAACGCTTATCCGTTCCGCCGAAGGAAAAATCGAATGTCTCGCATCATTTCGACCGGCCTGGCCAAGACCGGTCTCCTGCTCGGCTACAAGGTCGCCCGCGATACAGGCAACAGGCAGGCTGGCGGTGCCATTTTGGCAGCCTGCGGTTTGGCCGCGTTCATGGTTTGGAAAAACGACGCTGGCGCGGGCCGGGCTGCCGGCCTCACGGGCGTGTATATCACGGCCTTTGGCGCGTCCCACCCCCTGGCGAAGAAGATCGGCGCATGGCCGGCAGTATTCACCGTCACCGGGGTCATGGCGCTGGCCTCGATGATCTTTGGCGGGAGCCGCAAGGATTCCTAGTATTACGGGCTCGCTAGCTGCACTCAGTTAGCAGTTTGGTTACATCGACTGATGGGTGGTCGTCCTCCGAGGGCGCTGACTTGCGTCCTCGAGGCGACAGGTTCAGCTGGGCCGTTGACGGTCCGTGCTCACTTTCCGGAGGCCGCAGGGCGGCCTTTCATGTCAGAGCGAACTCCAGCGCCAGGCTCAACCGACCCACCCGGTCGGCCCGTTTATGCAGCTTGGGTGGGGCCGCGGAAGTGGGCGCAAAGGGGTGTGCATGAAGTGTGGACCATATTCCTTCGCTGGTACCTTTTGACGCTGTCCGCGGTCTGTGCCAGGCGCCGTCGTCGCCTGTTCGGTTGTGTGGGTGGCCGGGTTAGGGTCCTGGCTGCATGGGCGGCTGCGGGCGACATGACTTCGCGGCCCGGATCGTAGGTTTCCTAGGACGTTCCGGTTTCAGTGGGAATGCCAGCTCCATCGGATGCCGTGCACAGTCATGATGACAGCCCTGGATGGAGGCCAGAATCGCGTTCAGGCGTGAAAGTCAAGGGTGGAGCAGACGCCGGTTTGAGTCCTTGACAATTTCTATGACGTGCCTCACTCTGTTGCTTACTGCGAAACTCATTGCTCCATGCGGAACAAATCAAAGCGGTGCCCCGGTGGGTCGCGCCCCAGTCCCTGAAGCTTAGAAGAGTGCGGTATGCACCAATGCCACTCTTTGAACCTCGCTCCCAGGGAACGGCGCCACCTGTCTCGACGCATCGAACCTGCCAGCCCAGGCCCGGTCAGGCGAGGCAAAACTGAGGCATCCGCAACACTCAGTAAAGGGATTACTTCATGACAAGCACACGTGACGTCAGCGCTGAAAAACGTAGCGAAAGCCCCAAGCCGACCGTCGAGACCTCCATATCAAAAGAGACCTGCTCCAAGTTCAAACGCCGCTTCATGGTGCGGCTTGTCGCCGTCTTCATCGGTGGGATGTTCCTCGACGGTTACATCCTCGGAATCATCGGTCCCGTCAGCGGGCTCATGCGGTCAGAGCTCCAGCTCGACGCACTATCTCTGGGCATGATCGCTGCTGGCCCGCTGGTTGGCATCTTCGTCGGCTCCCCGCTGGCCGGCTGGGCTACTGACAAGTTCGGACGCAAGCCCATGTTCCTCGTGGACATGGGCCTGTTCCTGGTCGCCTCAGGGGCGCAGTTCTTCGTAACCTCCGGCGACGGAGCCGTGATCCAGCTGGCCGCCATCCGGTTCTTCATGGGCGTCGCGATCGGCGGCGAGTACTCAATCGGTGGGCCATTGCTGTCATAGTTCTCCCCTCCAAAGCTCCGCGGGCGATTGCTCGGGCTGACTCTGATCGCCTGGTACGTCGGTTTCATGATGGCATTCATCATCGGCACGCTCCTGCACGACGCCGGCACCCCATGGCGCCTCGTAATCGGCACGAGCACGATACTCGCCTTCGTCCTGTTCCTCGCCCGCCTGGGCCTCCCCGAATCACCGAGCTGGCTCATTACGAAGGGACGGCATGAGGAAGCGCTCGCGATCGCACGCAGATATGTCGAATCGCCACAGATGCACGACAGCATCACGGGAGAAATGGATCTGAGGCTGATCCAGGAGGCCCAAGCCGCGCAGAGCGGGACCAAAGTCAAGGGCGCCTCCTTAGGAATGCTGTTCTCGAGGCAGTACTGGCGCACCACCCTCTTCACCTCAGGTTTTTGGTTCTGCGCGGTCACTCCCTACTTCGCAATCGCGACCTTCGCCGACGACGTGCTCAACCAATTCGGCTTCGGCGGCTGGACCGGTGGTGTCGGACTGTCCGCACTTGCGGCCGCCGGTGTTGTCACCACAGTACTTCTGATTGACAAGCTCGGCCGCCGGATCCTCACCGTGCCCGGGCAGTGGCTCTGCGCAGGCATCCTGCTGATCATCGGAGTCTGGGCAAACGCACCAGCGATCCTCGTGCTCGTTCTGTTTCTCGCTTTCTCCTTCTTCAATGCCAGCTACACCACGATGACCCAGGTCTATCCGGCCGAGGTGTTTCCCGGCCACCTGCGCGGCATCGGTATGGGCTTCGCCGCGGCCTTCAGCCGCATCGGAGCCGCACTCGGCACCTTCGCCCTGCCATGGGCGATCAGCAACATCGGCCTGGGCCCAAGCATGGTCGTAGCCGCCGCCGTCGCATTACTCGGCGCAGTCCTCTCGCAATGGCTCGCGCCTGAGACGAAGGGGCGCACCCTCGCCGAAATCTCAGCAGACTTCTCGCACTGACACCGACACTGCACGGTGCCAAATCGGGCGAAATTGTGCGCCCGGCTACGTCGCCTCACCGCCTTTCATGTATCGATGAATGTCGATATGCTTAACGCTGACGATGTCCCTGCTCGGGGCCGACCGCCTGAATGGGTGGCACTCCGTGTTTCGCTGTCGAATCGAACCGCCATGAAAGCCAAGGAGAACACTATGCCTGCTATCCGCATCTACGAGTCCGCCCTCTGCTGTGACACCGGGGTCTGCGGTCCTGACGTGGACCAGTCCCTGGTGGAGGTAACCGCGGACGTGCGTCACCTCCAGGGCCTCGGAGCCGACATCGCCCGCCACAACCTCGCCAGCGAACCGACCGCCTTCGCAGAGGACGAAACGGTGCGCGGCTATATGCACGTGGTTGGATCCAAGGGCCTTCCGCTCACCATCGTCGACGGAGTCACGGTTGCCACCGGCACCTACCCCAGCAGGGAGCAGTTGCTGACGTTGGCCGGACTGGGCCAAGCCGCGGTTGAGCCGCAGTCCCGTCCGGAACTTGGCCTGACTGAAAAGTCCGGAGGCTGCTGCGGCGGCTCGACGAGCTGCTGCTAGGTCCCGGCATGAAGTTTCTCGAGAACTCGCCCCGGTTCCTGTTCTTCACCGGCAAGGGCGGCGTCGGCAAGACCTCCGTAGCGTGCGCATCAGCGCTGACCCTCACCAGGTCCGGCAAGAAAGTCCTGCTGGTCAGCACCGACCCCGCGTCCAATGTCGGACAGGTCTTCGGCGTGACCATAGGGAACACCGTCACACCGCTTCAGGATGTGCCGGGCTTATCGGCACTGGAAATTGACCCGGAGCAGGCCGCCGAGGCTTACCGGGAACGGATCATCGCGCCGGTCCGGGGCCTCCTGCCTGAATCTGAGCTGGTCGGGATCGCGGAGAGTCTCTCGGGCTCCTGCACCACGGAGATCGCTTCCTTCGATGAATTCACAAATCTGCTCGCCGACGACAGCTTCTACGGGGACTATGACCACATCGTCTTCGACACCGCCCCGACCGGCCACACCATCCGGCTCCTGCAGTTGCCCGGTTCGTGGACCGATTTCCTGGCCGCCGGCAAGGGAGACCCCTCCTGCCTGGGCCCCCTGTCCGGGCTGGAAAAGCACAAGCAGGTCTACGCGAAGGCCGTCCAGGCCCTCACGGACCCGGCGCGGACCCGGCTTGTCCTGGTCGCCCGCGCGCAGACCTCGTCACTGAGCGAAATTGAGCGGACTTACCTCGAACTCAACCAGATCGGGATCGGGGGAGGGTACGTCGTCGTCAACGGCGTCCTGCCCGAAGCGGCGGGGGATGAGGATCTTGCGCAGGCGCTGCGCGCCCGGGAAGCGGCTGCCATCGCAGCCATTCCTGACGCGGTCGCCGGGCTGCCCCGCGATGTATTGGATCTGAAGCCGGGCAACATGGTCGGCATTGCGGCACTGGAATCCCTCTTCGCGGCCACGTCCGTCGCTGATATCACGGACGAAGCCACGCCGATCTCCGAGATTGAGGACGCCCCGCTGGCTGCCCTGGTGAACGAAGTGGAGCTCGACGGCCACGGCCTCGTGATGTGCATGGGCAAGGGCGGGGTCGGAAAGACCACGGTTGCGGCCGCCATCGCGGTCGCCCTGGCCAAACGCGGACATGTGGTCCACCTGACCACAACTGATCCCGCAGCCCACCTGACAGAGACACTCCACGGTTCCATCCCGGGCCTGACGGTTTCGCGCATTGATCCCGAAGCGGCCATCCAGGAGTACCGCCACCATGTCATGGAGACCAAGGGCCGGAATCTGGACGACGACGGGCGCGCTGCACTGGCCGAGGACCTTTTGTCGCCCTGCACCGACGAGGTGGCGGTGTTCCGGCAGTTCTCCAAGGTGGTCCAGGAATCCCGCCGGCACTTCGTGGTGATTGACACGGCACCGACCGGCCACACCCTGCTGCTCCTGGACGCCACCGGCTCGTACCACCGGGAAATCGCACGCCAAGTCGGGGACACTATGGGTTTCGTGACGCCCCTGATGCGGCTGCAGGATCCGGCACAGACCAAGGTCGTCCTCGTCACCCTGGCGGAAACGACGCCCGTGCTCGAAGCCGAAGAACTCCAGGGTGACCTGGAGAGGGCCGGAATCCACCCGTGGGCGTGGGTCATCAATAACTCGATTGCCGCCGCGCACCCGCAGTCCCCGTTCCTGCAGGCCCGCGCGGCGAGCGAAATGGAACAGATCACCAAGGTCCACACCCTGACGGACCGGACGGCGCTTATTCCGCTGCTGCCCGAAGAACCCACAGGCGAAAACAGGTTGTCGGCGCTGACCGCACTCAGCTCACAGCCCGCCTGAGATGGATCCAGCCCCCGCCCACACACGTACTCGGCGTCGGACCCGCCGTCCTGCACTGAGTTTTCGTCGCCCGGTGGGTCCTTCGCCTTGCCGCCTGTTGGCAACACAAGAGCTAAGGGACCTGCGTGCGCCGTTCGATCAGGATGGTGTCCCGCCATTGGCCGGCGGCAGGGCCCTGGGCCATCCGGGCAATCTTTTCCCGCCGTCCGACCACCCTGAAGCCGTAGGCAAGGTGCAGCCTGAGGCTCGGCTCGTTCTCCGGAAAAACGCTCGCCTGGATGGTCCAGATGCCGTCCTCTTCCGTCGACGCGATCAACGCCTGGAGCAGGAGTGTTCCTATCCGACGGCCGCGGGCCGCAGCTGAAACGTAGACGGAGTGCTCCACGACACCGGAGTAGACGGGGCGGGAGGACACAGCGGAAACAGCAGCCCAGCCAAGAATCCCGTCGCCGGGCGCCTCAGCCACCAGGCGGTGAGAAGCAAGCCGCGAGGCATCGAAACCGCGCCAATCCGGTGCCTCGACCTCGAACGTGGCCTGGCCCGTTGCGATTCCCTCCATGTAGATCCGCCGGACCTCTGGCCAGTCGGATTCCCGCATGGGCCGGACAATAACGTCAGGGGCCGGAGTCTGATTCACAGGGACGCCAGCAGGCCGGCCGTCTGCTCCAGGGCGCCGGGAACGAGGGAGTAGTAGGCCCATGTGCCGCGCTTTTCGCGATGCAGCAGGCCGGCGTCAACCAGAATCTTCAAGTGATGGGAGACCGTGGGCTGGCCCAGATCCAGTGGGTCGGTGAGATCGCAGACGCAGGACTCCCCGGACGCCTCGGCCTTAACCATGGAGAGTAGGCGGAGCCGGTTCGGGTCGGCCAGGGCCTTGAAGACCAGAGCTTTCTGCTTAGCTTCCTCGGCGCCGAGAACGGGCATTCCCGCAGGGGCGCAGCAGGATTCATCCGTGGCGGGTACGAGGACAGGCAGAGAGGTCATGTGACTATTATGCCTTGATATTGACAGTCATCAATATACTGCTATGTCAACGAGTGCCCTTTCGTACCCATCTCGACGGGACGGCAGGGTCGCCAGCAGCCGCCGAGCGTTACCGGTTGGCCGCTTCGGAACTTCGCGGGATAACGACGTCGTCCGCGTTGCGGGAAGCGGTCGGGAACAGGATGGCGAGGAGGCCGACGCCGACGGCCGCGCCGACGAGCTGCGCGATGACGAAGCCGGGCACTGAGGCGGGTGCGATGCCGGCGAAGGTGTCACTGAAGATCCGGCCGACAGCCACGGCGGGGTTCGCGAACGATGTGGAGGAGGTGAACCAGTATGCGGCGCCGATGTAGGCGCCGACGGCGGGGGCTGCGAGGGCGCCCCGTTTGGTGGCGGCCAGGGCGAAAATCAGCAGCACCAGTCCTGCGGTGGCGACGACCTCGCCCAGGAGGTGCCCGCTGGTGGTGCGGTCCTTGACCGAGATCGAAGTGGCCACCTCGAACATGGCGTTCGCAATGACGCTTCCACTGATCCCGCCCACCGTCTGGGCAACTACGTAGGTGCCGAGGTCCGGCAGGGTCAGCCCGGTGCCGCTGCGCCGGCCCAAGACCCAATCCACCAGGGACACCACCGGATTGAAGTGTGCGCCGCTGACGGGACCGAGCACCAGGATCAGGACCGTCAGGCCCAGGACCGTGGCAGTGCTGTTCTGGAGTAGCTGCAGGCCAATATCGTTAGGGGAGAGCTGCTCGGCGGCGATCCCGGAGCCGACAACGATCATCACGAGCAAACTGGTGCCGAGCAGCTCGGCGACGGCACGGCGCCATAGCGGCAGTTGTTGAGAAGTCATACCAACAGCTTGACGGAAAGAATTAACTCAGTCAAAATTGAATCAATGGATACTGACTCAGTTGGTGACTTCCGCGCCCGCGTCGCCAAACACGCGGCCCTCGCCGATCCCGCACGGCTGCGCATCGTGGACCTGCTGACCCTGAGCGACCTCTCCCCGACGGAACTGCAGGCCGAGCTCGGCATGCCCTCGAACCTGCTGTCCCACCACCTGCGCACCCTTGAAGCCGCGGGCCTGGCCACCCGCCACCGATCGGAGGCGGACAAGCGCCGCAGCTACATCCGGCTCGCGACCGGCGCTCTGGACGGGCTGACTCCCGGCCGTGAACACGGAGCCCGCCGCGTCCTGTTCGTCTGCACGCGCAACAGCGCCCGGTCCCAGCTGGCCGTCGCCCTCTGGAACCAGGCCAGCGGGATCCCGTCGATTTCGGCAGGAACGCACCCGGCCGAATGCATCGCCGGGGGCGCCTTCGAGGTCGCCCGCCGCCACGGCGTCCACCTTGCAGACGTTCCCCCGCGCCGCCTTGATGAAGTGGCTGATGCTGGCGACTTCGTCGTAACCGTGTGCGACAACGCCCACGAGGAACTGTCCGGCCTCAAGGGCATCCACTGGTCCGTGCCGGATCCGCTCCGGCTGAATACGGAGGACGCCTTCGAAGACGCCTTCACCGACATCAGCCGGCGCATCAGCGACCTCGCCCCCCGATTGCACGCAGCCTAGACCTCACCGCATGACCTCACCCCAACCGATCCACACCCAACTGATTCCAGGAGAAATACCGTGAGCACCGAAAACGCCAAGAAGCCTTCCGTCCTGTTCGTCTGCGTCCACAACGCCGGCCGCTCCCAGATGGCCGCCGCTTTTCTGACCACCCTCGGGGAGGGCCGGATCGAGGTCCGTTCCGCCGGATCTCAGCCTGCGGACACGGTCAACCCGGCCGCCGTCGAGGCCATGGCCGAGCTCGGCATCGACATGTCCGCTGAAATCCCGAAGGTCCTCACCACGGAGGCCGTGAAGGAATCCGACGTCGTCATCACCATGGGCTGCGGCGACACGTGCCCGATCTTCCCCGGCAAGCGCTACGAGGACTGGGAACTCGCAGACCCGGCCGGCCAGGGCCTGGACTCCGTGCGACCGATCCGCGACGACATCAAGGCCCGCATCGAGGAGCTCATTGCCTCCCTGACCCCGGCCGCCACGTAGGGTCACCGGGATGAGATTGGCCCGCCAGGGCTCTGTCGTCGTTCGCTGACGTTCAGCTAGTCTTTTCCGATGGCTGACATGGAATTCAAGAAGCGCTTGGATCAGGTCGATGGGCTGTACAACGAGCTCTACGAGTTGCGGCAGCGTGGTGATGATGCCGGCAAGGAAGAAATTGTGTTGGCGGAGATGCGTTTGGATAACGCTTGGCGGGAGCTGTACGCCTTCATGGAGCTACCGCTTTCGCCAGATGCCCAGACAGGCGACATTTCCGAGTAACAAGGACTCCTGCGCGAGGCGTCCTGTCGTGCGACTGATGCCGACCCGTGCGGACTGAGCCTTACTCAACTCCGGGAGCGGCTACTAGAATTATGCGGATTACGTGCTTCAAATCCCCCTGGTCAAGTCTGAACCTCTGACAGAAAGACCGCCATGACGACCGCTTCTGGCCCCGGCACGCCGGCCTACGTTGCCCTGAAGCAGCGGGGCGCCGGGGACCGCAAGCCTCTGGTCCGCTGGTTGCTCGCCAACCAGGTCGCACCTGCCGGTCCCGAGGCCGAGGACGGCCACAGACCCAACGCCTGGTGGAAAGTCATGTGCCTGACCGGCGTCGACTACTTCTCCACTCTGTCCTACCTGCCCGGCATCGCCGCCCTGGCCGCCGGAGCCCTGTCCCCGCTAGCCACCCTACTGATCGTGGCCCTGACGCTGCTGGGCATGCTGCCCATGTACCGCCGGGTTGCGCAGGAGAGCCCGCACGGGCAGGGCTCCGTCGCCATGCTGGAGAAGCTGCTGCCCTTCTGGCGCGGCAAGTTCTTCGTTCTGCTGCTGCTCGGCTTCGTCGCGACCTCGTGGATCATCACCATTACGCTCTCCGGCGCCGACGCCACGGTGCACCTGTTGGAGAACCCGATGATGCCGGAAGGCCTGAAAGGCAGCGCTGTGATCATCACCGTGATTCTGCTGCTGATCCTGGGCGGGGTGTTCCTGCTCGGATTTAACGAGGCCGTCGGTGTCGCCATCCCGCTGGTGGCCGTCTACCTGCTGCTGAACGCCGCCGTCGTCGCCGCCGGGTTTATGCACATTTTCTCCGACCCGAGCCTCATCTCCGGCTGGACCGACCGGCTGATGGCCAGCTCGAGCGGCGGCCCCATGGAGCTGATCGGCCCGGCCGTCATCGCGTTCCCGCTTCTGGTCCTGGGCTTGTCCGGTTTCGAGACCGGCGTGTCCATGATGCCGCTAATCAAAGCCACCGGGGACACCCCGGAGGAGGTCATGGCCTCCCGGGTCCGGAACACCCGCAAGCTGCTCACCACCGCCGCCCTCATCATGAGCGTCTACCTCATGTCCACCAGCTTCCTCACCACGGTCATGATCCCGGCCAACGAATTCCAGGCCGGCGGCCAGGCCAACGGCCGCGCCCTGGCTTTCCTCGCCCATGACCTGTTCGGCGCCGGGTTCGGGACCGTGTACGACATTTCCAGCGCCCTGATCCTTTGGTTCGCCGGGGCGTCGGCCATGGCCGGACTGATCAACATCGTGCCCCGCTACCTGCCCGCCTACGGCATGGCACCGGAATGGGGCCGTGCCGTCCGCCCTGTGGTCATCGTCTATACGGTGCTGAGCATCGGGATCACCATCGCTTTCAAGGCCGACGTCAACGCCCAAGCCGGCGCCTACGCCACCGGCATCCTGGCCATGATGGTCTCCGGAGCTGTCGCCGTGACCGTCTCAGCTCTCCGGCGGCACAGTCGCGCCGGGACCATCGGCTTCGGCGCCCTGACCCTGGTGCTGCTGTATGCGCTGGGCGACAACGTTCTCGAGAAACCAGACGGCATCCTCATCTCGGGGTTCTTCATCGCCGGAATCATTGCGGTCTCGCTCGTCTCGCGGGTCACCCGCTCCACCGAACTGCGCGTGGACACCATCGAGTTCGACGACGCCGCCCGCCAGTTCATCACCGATTCGATTGCCTTCGACGGCGAGTTGCACATCATCGCCAACAAGAAGCAGTCCGGTGACAAGGCGGAGTACGCCGAGAAGGAGTACGAACAGCGCGGGCTGAACCCCGTGCCGGGCCCCGCCGACGTCATCTTCCTGGAGATCGAGATCTCCGACCCCTCGGAGTTCAGCCACACTCTCCGGGTCGAAGGCACCGAGGTCGAGGGCTATCGCGTGCTTAGGGTGAAGTCCCCGGCAGTACCGAACGCGATCGCGGCGGTGCTGCTGGCCATGCGGGACTCCACAGGAGTAAACCCCCAGTGCTACTTCGAATGGTCGGAGGGCAGCCCGATCAACCACCTCATGCGTTACCTGTTCCTCGGCCAGGGTGACACGCCTCCGCTGGTGCGCGAAATCCTCCGTGAAGTCGAGCCTGAGAAGGACCGTCGGCCGGGGATCCATGTCGGGTGAGCATCCCTGCCGGGCCATGGCTTGCCTCAGATGCCGCCGCGGCGGATGAGCCTGCCGGTGGGGGTCTGGCCGTCCACCACTGCGCCGCGGAGGAACGTCTTCCGAACCACACCTGACAGGGCTTGGCCGTCGTATGGGGTGATGGGGTTCTTGTGCTTGAGCTTGGACACGTCCACCACGAAAGCCTCATCCGGCGCGAAGACGGCGAAATCGGCGTCGTAGCCCAGCGCCAGCTGTCCCTTGTTGGTGAGGCGGGCCAGGGCGGCCGGCTTTTCCGCCATCCAGGACAACACCTGTTCGAGCGGGATGCCGCGGTGCCGGGCCTCGGTCCAGATCAGGGACAGGCCCAGCTGCAGGGAGGAGACGCCGCCCCAGGCCACGGCAAAGTCACCGTTTTCCAGGTCCTTGAGGTCAAGTGTGCTGGGCGAGTGATCCGAAACGATGCAGTCGATGGTGCCGTCCTGCAGGCCCTGCCACAGGAGCTCCCGGTTGGATGCCTCGCGGATGGGCGGGCAGCACTTGTAGGCGGTGGCGCCGTCGGGGATTTCCTCGGCAGTCAGGGTCAGGTAGTGCGGGCACGTCTCCACGGTGAGCTTGACGCCGTCGCGTTTTGCGCTGGCAATCATGGGCAGCGCGTCCGACGACGAGAGGTGCAGGATGTGCGCACGTGTACCGGTCCAGCGGGCCCGTTCGATGACCTCCGCGATGGCCTTGTTCTCGGCGCCGCGCGGGCGGGAGGCCAGGAACGTGGAGTAGTGGTCACCGCCGGGGTGGGGTGCACGGTCGATGGCGTGCGAGTCCTCGGCGTGGATGATCATGAGCGAGTCGAAGGACTTCAGCTCGGCCATGTCCTCCTCCATCTCGTCCGCATCCAGGTGCGGGAATTCGTCCACGCCGGAGTGCACGAGGAAGCATTTGAAGCCGAAGACGCCCTCGTCATGCAGGGGGCGGAGGTCCGCCTTGTTGCCGGGGATCGCCCCGCCCCAGAACCCGATGTCCACGAAGGCCTGGTCCTCGGCCACCTCGCGCTTGAGCTTGAGGTTCTCCACCGTGGTGGTGGGCGGGACGGAGTTCAGCGGCATGTCGATGATGGTGGTGACGCCGCCGGCCGCCGCGGCCCGGGTGGCGGAGGCAAAGCCCTCCCATTCGGTGCGGCCGGGCTCATTGACGTGGACGTGCGTGTCCACCAGGCCCGGGAGCAGCGTCTCGTCGTCGGCCAGTTCGATCACTTCCGCGCCGGCCAAGCCGTTGCCCAGCGGTTCAATGGCCGCGATCTTGCCGCCGCGGACGCCCACTTCGCGTGGGGCGATGCCAACGGTGGTCAGGATGCGCTGGCCCCGGACGACGAGGTCAAAGCGGTCTTCAGACACGGAGGTCCTCCTTGGTACTTGCGGTGGCGGGCCTGGTGACCGCCGGCTTCGCACTGATCTGGGTGCCCAGCCGTTCCAGCAGGGGCCGTGCCTCTGCTATGCACCTGTTTACATCGGTTTCGAGTCCAGTCAAAGCGTAGACGTACGCCCCAGTGGGGAACACACATTTCGTGGCCGCTCGGAGGCCGCGGCGACGCCGTCGGATTAGGATGTACGGTGTGAATCAAGCGCTCGACGACGGGCCGTTCTATCACGGCACGAAAGCTGACCTCCGGGACGGTGACCTCCTGAGTCCCGGCTTCAGGTCGAACTACCGCCCCGAAGTGGTGATGAACCACATCTACTTCACGGCCCTTCCGAACGGCGCGGGACTCGCGGCAGAACTCGCTGCAGGCGACGGCGCGCCGCGGGTGTACGCCGTCGAGCCGACCGGCCCCTTCGAGGACGACCCGAACGTCACAGACAAGAAATTCCCGGGCAACCCCACCCGGTCCTACCGCAGCAGTGACCCGCTCCGGGTCATCGGCGAAGTCACCGACTGGACACGGTTGGCACCCGAGGAACTACGGGCGTGGAAAGAACGCCTGGCAGCACTCCTTGGGGATGAACGAGGCGAAATTATCAACTGAAAGTAGGGCAAGCACCGCTCCGCCTTCGCCGCCTTGGAGCGTTGGGGCGCTGTTCGTTGACTGACTACCCTTGAGTGCATTGGATCAGTGACCGTCAGTTGTCTCCTTGAGGTGTACGTCGAGGACATCGCGGACTGAGGTCCAATCGTGTGGACCATAGCGGTCGTTGTTGATGTGTTGGAGCTCGGCCTCGCCGTTGAACATGCTGACGAAGTACTGCATGCCCTGCCACGCGGGGAAGGCTTGGTCTTTGTCCTTCGACAGGTACCTGCCGATCCTGCTCATGGCCGCCAATGTGCCGGTGGTACCGGCCCATTGCAGGGAGAACGGTGTCTTCGTGAGTTCGGTCATGGTTCCGGCGATACTACGTGCGGTGACACGATCGCCAGCTATCTCGACGACGCGGGGAGCTTTCGCATCGAGGGCGGCAAGCGCGACAATGCGGGCGACGTCGTCCTTGGTCGTGAAGTCGAGAATCTGGTCCGGTGAGGACCAGAACAGGACGCGATGACGCTTAAATAGAATCATGGGCGCCTGACCGGTGAGCATGTCGGCGAACGCCCCGTTCAACACTGAAGTTACGCGAATGGGGGCGGCATCGAGGTCCGCGGCGAGCTCGCGACGGAGCTCGAAGTTGCGGTTGCTGCCGGGGGTGATCCGCCGGTAGTCCGCAGAATAGTCCGACGGGATGAACCGTGCCACCCCTGCTGCGACGGCGGCGGCGAGGAGCGCCCGCTGCGCATCGACGATGACCGGACGGGCACCGCTGACGGCTGAAATGACGGTGTCGACGCCGGACAGTGCTGAGGCGAGGCCGGCCCGGTCCGTGTAGGCAACCTCGTGGAACATGCCATGGGCGGTCCCGGTCCCGGGGCGTGTCAGAACGCGGACGAGGGTGTCGTGGCGGAGAAGTTCGCGAACGATGCGGCGGCCGAGGTCACCGGTGGCTCCGGCGACGAGGACGGTGGCGGTAGTGATCATGTGCTCTTCTCTGTACGGTTTGTCGGTGCGGCGCCGAGCCCGATCCCGGCGCCAAGTATGCTGCGGCAAACCATTGGACCGTAGAGCGTCCTCTGGCGTCGGCTTTCGGTTAAGCTGTTTCAGGCTTCAGGGGACGATGACGGCCCGTCCCCGCAGCTTGCCCGCGTGCAGTTTCTCGTAGGCCTGTGGGGCGTCGCCAAGGGAAAAGACCTCCGTTTCCACCTTGACTGCACCTGAGCGGGCAAGTTCCAGAACTTCGAAAAGTTCTGACCGGTAACCCCAATAAGGGGCGCGGATGGAAGATTCAAAAGGCTTGTCCAGCATGCCCACGGGCAGCTGTCCCGAGCCGACACCTACGATGACCTGGTCCCCGCCGACGCGCACCAGCTTGCTGCCCAGGTCCAGGGTGGGCTGTGCGCCCACGAAGTCGAATACTGCCTGGACACCCCGGGAGAGGGTCAGTTGCTGGATCTTATCGACCGCGCCGGCGTCCGAGATGAAGGCATAATGGGCTCCGACCTCCTGGGCCAGGCTGAGCTTCTCTTCATTCAGGTCCAAAGCAATGACGGTGGCCGGGGTGATAGCCCTGAGTATCTGGATGGCGACGTGGCCCAGGCCGCCGGCGCCGATAACGACGGCTACCGAACCCGGCACGAGCTTTCCGAGCGACGCTTTGATCGCATGGTACGGGGTCAGCCCCGCGTCGGTGAGCGAGACATTCTGCACCGGATCAAGGTCGCCAAGGGGCACCAGGTGGCGCGGGCTGTCGATAAGCATGTACTCCGCCATCGACCCGGGGGATCCGAGGCCCGGCGGGGTGATGCCCAGGCGGGCGGCGTTCTCGCAATAGTTCTCATGACCCTGCGAACAGGCGTAGCAGTAGCCACAGCCCCAAGGCCCGTAGACCGCCACGGACTCACCCACTTCCAGGCCGACCGCACCCTCACCCAGCTTGTCCACGACGCCGGCGCCCTCATGGCCCAACGTCATCGGCAGCGGGTAGCTGGCGCGGTACACATCCTCCGGCAGACCCATGACAAACTCATCCGAGTGGCACACACCGGCCGCCGTGACCTTCAGCCGGACCTGCCCGGGGCCGGGCTCGGGCATGTCGACTTCAACAACCTCCGGGGGTGCGCCTATCGCACGGTACTGAAGGGCCTTCACGGTTTCTCCTTTGTCGTCGCGGACGTAGTGCCCCCACTCTAAGCAGAGGGCCTGCGATTCCGCAGCCCGTACTTAGCTCTCAACTGGAGGTACCAGCGACAAATAAGGGCTCAATCTGACCCGCAGCTATGAAATCAACGCCGAATACCGTCAACACCTGGACCGGCGCAGCCCTCAAGCCAGACAAGAGCTGCTGACCGGTCCATGCCGAAACGCCGGAGTGGTCACGTGGCGGCCTGAGAATGAAGCGGGCAGCGCTGAAGGGCGGACCGCATGTCTAGAAAGGCAGGTGGAAGCCGCCGTTGGAGTGCAGGAGCTGGCCGTTAATCCAGCCTCCGCGCTCGGAGAGCAGGAAAGACACGAGGTTCGCCGCGTCTCCTTGGGTGCCGAGCCGGCCCAGGGCGGTCTCCCGGCTCAGGGCCTCCCCGGCTTCCGGACTGATCCATCCGGTGTTTACCGGACCGGGATTAACGATGTTTGCGGTGATACCCAGGTGCCCGAGCTCTCCAGCGGCGGCGATCACGATTCGATCAAGCGCGCCCTTGCTTGCTCCGTAAGGAAGGTTGTGAGTTGTGTGGTCACTCGTCAGGGCCACGATCCGGCCCAGGCCGGGAGCCGAGGCGTACTGCTGCGCGAACGCCTTGATCAGGAGCCAACTGGCACGCGTGTTGACCGCAAAATGCCGGTCAAAACTCTCGACTGACGTGTCCAGGATGCTGCTGTCGACGGACAGGGCGTGGCTGGCCACGAGTGCCCGGACGGGCCCCAACTGCGCTGCAACCGCCTGCATCAATGTCTCGGGAGCCGACGGGTCGGCGAGGTCAGTGTCGGATGTAAAGGTCTTGGCCCCGAGTTCTTGCAGCTCGAGGGAGAACTCATCGACGAATCCACTGTCCGGACTGTGGTTCGCGAAGGCGATGTCCCACCCGTCCGCAGCAAGCCGGCGGGCGATCTCGGTGCCGATCGAGATCTTGCGTCCGACCCCGGTAATCAAGACAAGGGGACGCGGCTCAGTCATCCGTTGATCCTATGCCATCCGCGAAGCCAGGACCGGGCCCAAACGGACATCGGTCAGACCTGCCACCGCCACCAGCGTGACCGCTCGGGTTCGGGCGTCGGTTCCGGTTCCGGCTCCTCACCCAGGGCCAGCGCGGCCTCGACAATGTCGTCCGCGGTGAGCGTCATGACGGCCTCACGATCGAGCGCGTCGAGACTTTGTTCCTTGTCGAGTGACAGCCGCAGGGCCTGGCGGTTGAGCGCTTGTTCGAACAGGGTGCGGGCGAACCGTGCGTTGCCGGAGTCCTCGCCGGCGTGGAGACCGGTGAAGATGCGGCGCAGCATCTGGTCCGCGTCGGGCTCCAGTGTGTACTCGTGCTGGGCCAGCATCTGATGGAAGATCGTCTGAAGTTCGTCGACGGAGTAGTCGGGGAACGTGATCTCGCGGGCGAACCGTGAGCGCAGTCCGGGGTTTGAAAGCAGGAAGGACTCCATCAGCCGGGGGTACCCGGCCACGATCACGACCAGGCGGTGGCGGTGGTCCTCCATCCGCTTGAGCAGGACCTCGATGGCTTCGGGGCCGAAGTCCATCCGGCCATCCTCGGGAGCCAGCGCGTAGGCCTCGTCGATGAACAGGACACCGTCCAGCGCACGCCGGATCACCCTGTCCGTCTTGATGGCGGTTGCGCCGACGTACTGCCCCACCAAGCCCGAACGGTCGACCTCGACGAGGTGGCCTTTCTGCAGCAGTCCAACCGCACGGTACATCTCGGCCAAAAGCCGCGCCACAGTGGTCTTGCCCGTGCCCGGGTTGCCGAGGAAGACCAGATGCTGTGATGTGGCTACTTCCGGCAGGCCGTGCGCCTTACGGCGGGCCTGGACCTGGAGCAGTGCGACGAGGGCCCGCACCTGTTCCTTCACGGACTCCAGTCCGACCAGCGCATCGAGCTCGGCCTGCAGCTCGGACAGCGGCCGGGCCGGCCCGGGCCTCGCGCCGATGAGATCGCCGACCAGATCGTCGACGCGCTGCGAACCGGGCAGCTTGAGTTGATCGGCCAGATGGCCGATGGTTTCGCGCAGGTCATCGAGCGGATTGCGGCTGGCAGCCATGCATCAACTGTAGTACTCCATTCCCCACAGGGATTGGCGTGGCCTCTTGCGGTGGCCGTAAATGTCCTAGAACAGCGGCCAGGGCACCGCAGACATCTCGCCGCTCGGAGCCGGAAACCGTCCTGCCAGCCGAAGGCGGGCGCAGCGCGTGGCGAGCGATGCGATTTCTTCGGCACTGAGCAGGTCCGCCAGGTTCCGGCCCAAATCGCCGCTCAGTCCTTCGATGACACGGTCGATGCCATCGCGTTCCTCGTCCGTGAGAGCGTCCCCCAACCATCCCCACAGCACCGTGCGCAGCTTGTGGTCACGGTGGAAGGTGAGCCCATGGTCCACCCCGTGCCGGTGTCCGCCCTGCATGGCAAGGATGTGATCGCCTTTACGGTCGGCGTTGTTGACGACGACGTCGAAGACCGCCATGCGTCTGAGCGCCGGAGAGTCCTCGTGTATGAGGGCGACCATCCGCCCATTCTCATCCTGACCTTCGAGGACCTGCTTCCAGCCGGTCTCCGGTACGTGTTCCGACGCAACGAGGTCCACCGCGCTCTGCTCGGGATCTGTCTCCTGCCACAGCTGCACCATCCCTTCGCCGAACGGACCATCGCGCAGCCAGGTGCGAGGCACCACGTTCCATCCGAGGGCCTCCGAAACAAGGAAGGCGGCAACCTCCCGGTGGGCAAGGAAGCCGTCGGGAAAATCCCACAGCGCTTTCTCCCCGGCTATCGGCTTATAGACCACCGTCGTGTCCCCGACGCTGCCCAGGAAGGTCGCATTCGACGCTGTCGTTATGCGCCCGGTGAGCGTCAGCTCGGCGTTAAGCAGGTCAGGTGCCGGCATCAGTCTTCAGGCCGGGTGCAGACGTGCCCGTCGGCGTCCACGGGGTAACCGCAGAGCGGGCACGCGGGACGCCCGGCGCCTACTACCTCACGCGTGCGCTTAGCGAAGGCGCGGGCAGTGCCAACCGGCATCCGCACCAGCAGCATCTCGGGCACCTCGGCATCGTCCCCATCCAACGGTTCGTTGTTCTCATCATCGTCGACCTCGGCGATCGGGTAGGCCTCTATGACCACCTGCGCCGTCGTCGGGTCCCAGCCCAAACTCATGGCGCCGGTTCGAAACTGCTCCTGAACGGCCTCGAGCTGGTCATTGTCAACGAGTTCAATGGGGGTACTGGTGGGGACGCTGTGGGGGTTGCCTTCGACGGTGAGCAGCTGGTCGAGGATTTCGTCGATTTTATCGGCGAGCAAAGCCGACTGCTGCTTCTCCATGGCGATGCTGACGATCTGGGTCCCGGCCCGCACCTGCAGGTAGAACGTTCGGGCCCCCGGAAGACCAATGGTGCCGACGACGACCCGATCAGGCCAGGCAAACTCATGAACACGTGTAGGCATGTCAGTATTTTAGGCCATGAGATTCATGGTGCCGTGTGTCCAGCCCCGCCGCCCACCGGCGCGTCGCCGGAGCGGGTGCCGTTCGAGAGCCACGAAAGATCACCCGCGTCGGTGTTGGTCGCGTGGACGCTCGGCCGACCAGCGCCGTAGCGCACGATCGAAACGGAGGCGGGGCCCACGTTTATACGCTGGAACAGGTCAAGGTGCATGCCGAGCGCGTCGGCGAGGATTGATTTGATGATGTCGCCGTGACTTACCGCCACCCATACGGCCCCCGGCCCAAACTCGGTTTCGAAGGCCGCATCGTGGCGTCGAATTGCCGCCACCGACCGAGCCTGCATCGCGGCCATGGATTCACCGCCGGGAAAGACGACCGCGGACGGTTGCGACTGCACCACCGGCCACAGATCCTCGGTGGCGAGATCGCTGAGCATGCGGCCCTGCCACTGGCCGTAATCGCATTCGGTGAGATCGGGATCGACCGGCGCGTACGGTGTGCCGCCCTGGCGATCAAGGATGAGCCGGGCGGTCTCCTGACAACGCTCGAGGGGGCTCGACACCACCCCGACTACCGGCACGACCGCGAGCCGGTCCCCAGTCAGCGCCGCCTGGTCGCGCCCGATCTCGTCGAGGTTGACGCCGACGGCCCGGCCGGCCAGAAGCCCGGTGGCATTGGCTGTGGTGCGGCCGTGCCGCACGAGAATAACTGTCGCCATGCACCAAGCCTAACCAACCGCTCAACGCCGCTGCGCCACCGGCTCTTGCGTCGAAGAGGCAGATAAGCAACCGGGCTGAACGCCGCGGCGGCGCGGCCCTGGCACCCAAGTTAGTGCTGACCCGCCTCGTGGGTCCGGACGGGGGTGTTGCTGTGGTGGGGGCCGTGGCGCAGCTGGAGGGCGCAGTGGATGAGCGGGAAGTGGCTGAAGGCCTGGGGCGTGTTGCCCAGTTGCCGTTTGTTGCGGGGGTCCCATTCCTCGCTGAGCAGGCCCACGTCGTTCCGCAGTGTGAGCAGGCGTTCGAACAGGTCCACGGCTTTGTCCCGGCGCCCGATACCCACGAGTGCATCGGCGAGCCAGAAGGAACACGCGAGGAAGACGCCTTCGGTGCCCGGCAGGCCGTCGTCGCTGGCTTCCGGGCGGTACCTGAGTACGAACCCGTCCCGGGTCAGTTCCCGCTGGATCGCCTCGACGGTGCCGGCGACGCGGGGGTGGCCGTGGGGGAGGAACCCGACGCGGGGGATCAGCAGCAGGCTGGCGTCGAGTTCGGTGCTGCCGTAGGACTGGACGAACGTGTTGCGCTTTTCATCGAAGCCGTGGGTCATGACGTCGTGGTGGATCGTCTTCCGTAACGCGGCCCAGCGGTCCGCGGGGCCGGGAAGGCCGGATTCCCGGACGGCCTTGACCATCCGGTCCGCCGCGACCCAGGCCATGACCCGGGAGTGGGTGAATTTGCGGCGGGGGCCCCGCATTTCCCACAGCCCGTTGTCGGGCTGGTCCCACTCTCCTTCCAGGTATTCCATCAAGGCCACCTGGATGTCCCATGAATCGTCAGTGGTGCCGGGATCCGCGGCGCGGGTGAGGGCCAGCCCGTCCAGGACCTCGCCCCAGACATCCAGCTGCAGTTGCGGGGCGGCGGCGTTTCCCGTGCGGACCGGCCTGGAGCCTTCGTACCCGGCCAGCCAGGGCAGTTCGGCTTCGGGCAGCCGGCGTGTGCCATCCAGGCCGTACATGATCTGCAGGTCTGCGGGGTTTCCGGCGACGGCGCGCAGCAGCCACTCCCGCCATGCCGCAGCTTCGTCCTTGTAGCCGCAGGCGAGCAGGGACTGCAGCGTCAGGGTGGCGTCCCGCAGCCAGCAGAAGCGGTAGTCCCAGTTGCGGCTGCCGCCGGGATCCTCGGGCAGGGAAGTGGTGGCGGCGGCAACGATGCCCCCGGTGGGGGCGTAGGTCAGGGCCTTGAGCGTGATCAGGGACCGTTCCACGGCGTCCTTGTAGTCCCCGGCCATGCTGTTCCGGCCAATCCATTGTTCCCAGAAAGCCTGCGTGGAGGCCAGTGCTCGTTCGGGGTCGGTCCGGTCCGGAACCGGTTTGTAGCTGTGTGCCCACCGCAGGACGAACGGGATCCGGTCTCCGGCCCTGACCGTGAACTCGCTGACGGTGCGCATATCGCGGCCCTCCAGCGGGGCGGGCGTGCTGAGGTAGGCGGCGTCCGGGCCGGCGACGGCACTGATGCCGTGGTCCATGCGGCGGACCCATGGCACGATGCGGCCGTAGTCGAAGCGCAGGCGTAGTTCCCCCTGCATGGGAACGCTGCCTTTCAGGCCCTCCACGATGCGCACCATGTCCACCGAATCGTCCCGGGCCGGCATGAAGTCCGTGACCCTGACACTTCCCTCGGCAGTGTCCCATTCCGTTTCCAGGATCAGCGTGCCGGGCCGGTAGCGCCGGCGGGTGCAGTTGCCGGCGCCCGCCGGGGCCAACAGCCAGCGTCCCGCTTCAGGGGTGTCCAGCAGCGCCGCGAAGCAGGCCGGTGAGTCGAAGTTGGGCAGGCACATCCAGTCGACGGACCCGTTGCGGGCCACCAGGGCCGCGGTGTGCAGGTCGCCGATGATCGCGTAATCTTCGATTCCTGTCATCTGTCCCTCCAAATGTCGTGACTTACGCCAAAACCGCCAGGACGGCCGTCAAGTAGTCAAGTAACAGAAAGTCCCAGCCCGCCATCTACCCGCCCACCTGGTCCACCGTGAAGGCGGCGAGGAAACCCGCGGCGGTGATCAGCCCAGTGAGCAGATGATGTTCTTCGAAGGCTTCGGGAATCATCGTGTCGGCGAGCATGGCCAGGATGGCTCCGGCCGCTACGGCGGTAATGAAGGCGACCACTTCTTCGGGTGCGCCCTGCAAGGCCAGGAATCCGAGCAGCGCAGCAAGCCCGGAGAGCACGGCAATGCCGCCCCACACACCGAACACATACCCACCCCCGCGTCCGGCCCTTTTCATCCCCGCAGTGCTGGACAGGCCCTCCGGGACGTTAGAGATGAAGACGGCGGCCAGCATTGCAGGGCTAACGGCTCCCGCGGTCACCAGGCCGACGCCCAGGACCACCGACTCGGGTATGCCGTCCAGCAGCGCCCCTATGGCGATGGCCGTCCCGCTGCCGGGTTGCTCTTGTTCCGATGGCTGCTTGCCGCCGGAGCGTTTACGATGCTTGGCACCTCTACTGGCGAGCAGGGAATTGGCGGCGACATAGAGGCCGGCGCCGGTGGCGAACCCGCCGATGGTCGGCCATAGACCGCCGCCGTTCACGGCCTCCTCGACCAGTTGGAAGGACAGTGCGGAGATCAGGACTCCGGCGCCGAAGGACATGACGGAGGACACCACTTTTGGCGGAATCTTCCACTTCCACGCCAGCGCGCATCCGACTACCAGTGCGCCGCCGGCAATGGTGCCCCACATCCATGCCTGCAACCACTCCGGCATCAGGCACCCCCCGCCGTCGCCTGCCGCCTCCGCCGCCGGGCAGTCACCGCCCGGACCACCGCAATGCCCACGAGGACGGCCGCACTTGCCGCTGCCACGGCCAGCATCTGCCGCGCCGTGCGGGTGCTTTCCATCACTGCCCGGGCGTCCGGGCCCGGCTCGGATGTTCTCCCGGTGACCTCACTGTCATCCAGCTCCCAGGCGGAGGCTGGAGGAAAGGTCCCGGCGGGCAGCTTTTCGTTCCGCAGTTCCCGCCGCGAGGCCAGGCGCTCCCGGACTTCGGGATTCGGTGCCGTCACGGCCGTGTCTGCTGCCAGGGCGGCGGGGAGGTCGATGATGTAGGGCTCGCCATAGAAGGCCGCGGAAGCCACCGCGTCCAGCCACGTATTGGTGGGGGCAGTGACGCCGCTCCGCGAGAACCCGGATTCCAGCATGTCCCGGATGTCGGGCAGGCTCCTGCCCTCGGCTTCCCGCGTGACCTCGAAAATTACTGACTGCAGCAGCACTTTCTCTTTCGCGCCGTGGTCCTGGGCGCTGGGGTCCTGGCCTGTGGGGTCGGGGTCAAGCGGTTTGGCGCCGGCCGGGTTCACGCTGTCTGGGGTGGTGCTCATGGGCTTCCTTTCAGTCCTTGCTGTTGTCCATGGCTTCCTGATTCTCACCGGACCCGGTAGTGGCCGGCGTCAGTACTGCGGAAGGACAGCCCGTTGCCGGGGGACTTTCCGGGCCGTACCCACCCGCCGTCGGGGTCAAGCGTGCCGTCAAAGAAGAGGTTTTCGATCCGGACGTGGTCGTGGAACCATTCCAGGTGCCGGAAGTTGGGAGTGGCGGCGGCGACGGCGGCGCTCAGGTGGGGTGCGCAGTGCCCCGAAACGTCCAGGCCGTGCGCCGCAGCAACCGCGGCGACGCGCAGCCATTCGCTGATCCCGCCGCACCTGCTGACGTCCGCCTGCAGGCAGTCCACCGCGCCCGCGCCGCACATTCGCTGGAAGTACTGAAGGCCGGTGCCGTACTCACCGGCTGCCACGTCGGCGTCGACGGCGGCGCGTACGGTCCGCAGCCCGGCGAGGTCGTCGCTGGACACGGGTTCTTCGAACCACGTCACGTCTTCATCCGCAACCTCGCGCAGCACCCGGACCGCCTGTTTGACGGTGTAGCCTCCGTTGGCGTCCACGAACAGTTCGGTGCCGGGCCCGACGGCGGCACGTGCCTGCCGGATGCGGTCCAGGTCCCGTGCCACATGGGTTCCGCCGTCCTGCCCGATTTTGATCTTCACGCGCGGGATGTGCAGCTCCTGGGCCCAGCCCTGGAGCTGCTCCCGCAGCTGGCCTTCGGTGTAGGTGGTGAACCCGCCGCTGCCGTAGACGGCAACCCGGTCACGGACTGCGCCGAGAAGCTTGTGCAGCGGCACCTCCAGCAGCCGGGCCTTCAGGTCCCACAGGGCACAGTCGACGGCGGAAACAGCGTAGGACGCCATCCCGGTCCGGCCGGGATTGCGCACCGCCCGGGCCATCGCTGCCGCTGCGGCCGGCACGTCCAAGACATCGATGCCCTCGACGGCGGGGCCGAGCAAACCTTCCACCAGGGCGGCGGCCGGGGCCGGGGCGTACGTCCAGCCCAGGCCACTCTTCCCGCCGCCGTCCGCTTCCACCAGCACCAGGGTGGTGGAGTCCCAGCTGTAGGTGCCGTCCGCTTCGGGCGCGTCGGTGGGCACCGTGTAGGCGCTCGCCCGTACGGCGGTGACCGGGGTGGAGGCAGCCGGCACCGGTCAGCCCTCCTTGTGCGGCAGGAATTCCTGAAGCTTGGTCTTGACCCCTTCCTTCACCACACCCCAGGCGCTGTCATCGCCCTTGATCATGGCTTCTGCCGTCTTCCGCGCCTGCTCCAGGGTGGCATGCGGCGGAATCGGCGGAATGTCGGGGTCGGTGCGGACGTCCAGGACGGTGGGCCGGTCCGCGGCGAGAGCCTTCTCCCAAGCCGGCCAGACGTCGTCGGGATCCTCCACGTGGAGGCCCTGCAAACCCAGGCTTTCGGCGAAGCCCGCGTAGTCGACGTCGGGCAGGGCCTGGGACTCACGGAAGGCGGGCACCCCGCCCATGGCGCGCATCTCCCACGTGACCTGGTTCAGGTCGTTGTTGTGCAGGACAGCCACCACCAGCCGAGGATCGTCCCATTCCCGCCAGTAGTGTTTGACCGTGATGAGCTCAGCCAGCCCGTTCATCTGCATGGCACCGTCACCGGCGAAGGCGATGGCCGGCCGGTTGGGGTAGGCGAACTTGGCACCGATCGCGTAGGGGACGCCGGGCCCCATGGTGGCCAGGTTGCCGGACAGCGAGCCCCGGACGCCGTCCCGGAACTTCAGCTGCCGCGCATACCAGTTTGCCGAGGAACCGGAGTCCGCACTGAGCATCGCGTCCGCGGGCAAGCGTGTGGACAGCTCCGCGAACAGCCGCATGGGGTTGACCGGGTTGGCGCTGACCATGGCTTCGTCGTGCATGGTTTCCCACCAGCGGCTGATGGCTGACTCCAGGTTCTCCTGCCAGGACCGGTCCTGCTTGCGGTCCAGGTGCGGGATCAGGGCACGCAGGGCGGTGGCGGCGTCCGCGATGATGTTGTATTCGTTCGGGTAGCGCAGGCCAATCATTGTGGGGTCGACATCGATCTGCACGCCGCGGGCCTGACCTGGTTCGGGCAGGAACTGCGTGTAGGGGAAGCTGGACCCCACCGTGAGCAGGGTGTCGCAGTCCCGCATCATTTCATAGCTGGGGCGGGTGCCCAGCAGCCCGATGGAGCCGGTGACGTAGGGCAGGTCATCGGGCAACGAGTCCTTGCCCAGCAGGGCCTTGGCCACCCCCGCTCCCAGCAGTTCGGCCACCTCCCGGACCTCAGCGGCAGCCCCGCGGGCTCCCTGCCCGATCAGGATGGCCACCTTCGAACCCTCGTTCAGGAGCTGCGCCGCCGCCCTGATGGCCTCACCGTCCGGCTTGATGTCCGGCCACTGGACGCCGACGCTGGATGGGACCATCTTGAACTCGTGGGTGGGGGCGGCGTACTCGAGTTCCTGCACGTCTGCCGGGATGATTACCGCCGTGGGCGCCCGCCGGGCCTCGGCGATCCGGATGGCCCGGTCGATGACGTTGGGCAGCTGCTGGGGAACGGTGACCATCTGGACGTAGTCAGCAGCCACATCCTTGAAGAGGGTCAGCAGGTCAACCTCCTGCTGGTAGGAGCCACCCATGGCGCTGCGTGCGGTCTGTCCCACGATGGCCACCACCGGTACGTGGTCCAGCTTGGCGTCGTAGAGGCCGTTGAGCACGTGGATCGCCCCGGGGCCGGAGGTGGCCATGCACACGGCCACCCGACCGCCGAATTTGGCGTACCCCACGGCCTCGAACGCCGCCATCTCCTCATGCCTGGCCTGGATGAATTTCGGCTGGTTGTCCGCCTTGCCAAAGGCGGCCAGGATGCCGTTGATGCCGTCTCCGGGGAAACCGAAGACTTTGTCCACACCCCACTCACCCAGCCGGGAGAGCAGGTAGTCGGCCACTGTGGTTGCCATGATCAGTCTTCCTTTGCGCTCATCGGGGCGCCGCTGCGGGCGCCTTGGATCAGGACACGGGCGGCGCGGGCCGCCAGCGCCATGATGGTCAGGGCCGGGTTGGCGCTGCCCTGGGTCGGCAGCACGCTTCCGTCCGTAACCAGCAGGTTGGGCACCGCGAAACTGCGGAGGTTCCGGTCCACCACGCCTTCATCCTCGGCGGCTGACATCCGGGCGCCGCCCACCAGGTGCGCGTAGCGGTTGATGGTGATGACCTCCTCCGCCCCCGCCGCGGTCAGGATTCGTTCCATGACCTCCTGCGCGGCGGACATCAGCTGCCGGTCGTTGTCACACTGGCTGTAGCTGAAGCGCGCAACAGGGATGCCGTGCCGGTCCGTCTCCTCCGCCAGCGTCACCCGGTTTCCCTCGAGGGGGAGGAATTCGCACAGGGCGCCCAGGCACGCCCAGTGCGGGTAGTCGGTCATGTAGCGGCGCAGGGCGGGGCCCCAGTGCCCCTGGGCGGCAACGTGCTCGGCCCAGGTAATGGGCAGCGGGGACACGCTCTGGATGGAGAACCCCCGTTTGTAGGGCTTCCCCGGGTCCGTTTCGTAGAAGTCCTCTGTGCTGACCTCCGGGGGAGGGGCCTTCCACATCCTCACTTCGGCCTGGAACCGGCCCGCGGTTTGCGGGGCACCCTGGACCATCAGGTACCGGCCCACCTGGTCGAAGTCGTTGCACATGCCGTCCGGGAAACGGGATGAAACGGAGTTCAGCAGCAGCCGTGGTGTCTCAATCGAGTACCCGGCCACGGCCACCATCCGGGCCCGCTGGAACTTCGTTATCCCGCCCTGAACGTATTCGACGCCGGTGGCCCGTCCGGTCCGTTCGTCAAAACCGATCCGGGTGGCCATCGAATCCGCGCGGATCTCGGCCCCGTGTGCCAGGGCGTCCGGGACATGCGTGATCAGCGGGGAAGCCTTGGCGTTGACCTTGCAGCCCTGAAGGCAGAAGCCGCGGTAGATGCAGTGCGGGCGGTTGCCGAAGCGGCCGTTCGCGATGGCCACCGGCCCCACCTTTGCCGTGATCCCGCAGGCGTTGGCACCGCGCAGGAACAGTTCGCCGTTGCCGGACACCGGATGCGGCCGGTGCGGGTAGCCGTGCGGGTCACCCCACGGCCAGTGTTCGCCGGCGACGGGCAGCTCGGCCTCGATGTCCTCGTAGTACGGCCGGAGCTCGGCGTAGTTTAGGGGCCAGTCGGCGCCCACCCCGTCCGCACTGAAGGTCCGGAAATCGCTGGGGTGGAATCGCGGCGTGTACCCGGCGAAGTGGATCATGGACCCGCCCACCCCGCGGCCCGAATTGTTTGACCCGAGCGGCACAGGGTCCGTTCCCGTGATCACACGGGGTTCGGTCCAGTACAGGTGATGGGACCCGGCTTCGTCGCTCACCCAGTCCCGCTCCGGTTCCCAGAACGGACCGGCCTCCAGGGCCACGGCCCGCCAGCCCCAGCGCGCCAGACGCTGCAGCAAGGTGGCGCCGCCTGCTCCGCAGCCGACAATAGCGATGTCCACCTCATCGGTTTCGCTGTAACGCCGCATGTCCGCCCGCAGCCGCAGGTTGCTGCCCGGCCCTGCGGGGAGCAGCCACGCCGATTCGTTGCGCTCGCGGACCCTGTTCATTGCTCTGCCCTGCGGGTGGAGCTGCGGGCCGGGTCGGCATCCGGGCGGACGTCCCGTACCTCGAACGGCTCCAGCCGGTCCACGCCCAGGTTCTTGTACCCCCTCGGATACGCCGGCCCGGCGAATCCGATTTCGTCCCAGGCCAGGGGATGGGAGTAGAAGGCGGTGCAGGCGTACCGGGTCCAGAGGCTCCACACCCGGTCTGCCGGCAGGCCGTGCCAAAGCTCCTGGTGCAGGTCGCAGACGTCCTGCAGGAGTTGGGCCTGCTCAACCGGGTCCAGCAGCGCGAACGTGCAGCCTGCGCGGGAGCCGGCCTCGCGGTCCAACGCAGCCAGCGTGGCCCGCCACGCCTCGCCGTCGCGCGGCATGTTGTCATAGTGCCAGCCATCGGTTTGTTCCTCCGCCAGGCGGGCGTCCACCATGTTCACCACCGGCACGCGCGGTTCACCCCGCTGGGCCAGCAACTGGTCGAAGAGGGCGCGCCCCGCGGCCTCTTCCGCAGGCGTAAAGAAGCGGACGTCCGGTGGCCGGCCCAGGCGGGATTCGACGACGGCGGCCGTGGTCCGGTCCCAATGGTCCGCCTGGGCAAGGGTGCTGAAGCCCGGGTAGCGTCCGCCGCCGTCGGGCCGTTCCAGCGGCAGCCGGCTCACGGCTCGCGCCTGAGGACCGAGGCCAGGAGGCCCATCCCACCCACCAGGGTGACCAGCAGCGGCGCGAACAGGGGCGGGCCCATCTCCAGGTTGTAGCGCAGGTTGGACAGGCCGCCGGGCTTCTGCCGGATCCCCCGCAGATGCAGCCAGGTTCCCTGCAGCCCGTTGGCGACGATGGCCGCGCTCGCCAGCGGCAGTGCGGTTTTGGCCATGCCCTGGCTGAAGACACCCGCCACGCCCGCGGCGGCACCCACCGGGCCCAGGACCACGGGGACCCACATCCACTTGTTGCCGAAACTGGCTTTGTCATGTTCAAGGTAGATTTCCGCTGCCGTGACCAGGGCGCCGGCCGCCGTCAGGCCCGACAGGGAGCGTTCGAACCGCCCGGTCTGCACGTTCCGGATGAGCCGGTCGATGCCGTGGACCGTGCCGGTGACCGGATCCGTTGGTTGTCTGGTCTTCATGATGCTCCTTGTCCGCGGGGCCGGCCTCCTGTTGGGGGTGCCTGCCCGCTCTGCCGTGGCGTCCGGTACTTGGCTTGACTCCGCGCAACCTTTGCAGTCCGGTAACTAACCGGGGAAACTAATGCGTATGGACACACCTGCCGCATCGGAAACCCCCAGGGCGCCGGGAAGCCGGGAAGTTGAAGCAGTGCTGGCTGCCGCGGACGTACTTCTGCGGGTCGTGGCCAGTTCGGTGGCCGAGGTGGAAGACATCGTCAACACGCCGCAGTTGCGCGTGCTGGTCCGTATCCACGTCCTCGGGCCCCAGAACCTGGGCGGCGTGGCCGCCGAACTGGGCGTCCACGCTTCGAACGCCACCCGCATCTGCGACCGCCTGGTGGCGGCGGGCCTGCTTGAACGCCGCGAGGATCCTGCGGACCGGCGGTACATCGTCCTGGAGCTGACCGGGAAGGGACAAACCCTGGTCAACACCGTGCTGGAGCACCGGCGGCAGGCCATCGCCGACGTGATTTCGCGGATGCCGGCCGGGCGCCGCCCTGCACTGGCTGCGGCGATGGAGGCCTTCGCCGCCGCCGCCGGGGGCCACGGGACGTCCGACGGCCGTTTTACGCTGGGGGCCGGCGCCTGAACGGGCCGGGACCGGGAGTGGCAACCCATACCTCCATTGAACGGCGGTAATTGCGGTGACGCAATAGTTGGCGGAAAGCACCGGAATGCTTGGGCTGCCACGGCGCCGGGTGCGCTGTTCATGTCCGTTCAGGTCCCTTGCCGCGGAGTGATGCCCCACTGACCCGTATGGGACTGCCCGGCATGGAGGGTGATCAGCCCCTCGCCCGAATTGAACGCGTCCGGAGCGCATGTCATTGGCTCGACGCCCAGGCCTGTCCGCCGCCGGTCGGGCTGGGGGAGGGTGTCCCCGGTGAAGATCTCCAGGTACGGGTACGTTTCGTCCGCCCAGAGCTCCACCGCCGCGGAGCTGTCGGGCCGCACGAGCCTCACCCGCGCCCGCCCGTCCGCGTCCCGGATCAGGTCCGTATAGGCGACGTCGATGTGCCGGGCGCCGAGCTGCCGGAGCTCACGCAGGTCATACTCCGTGCCGTCCACCCGCTCATGGGCCGTCGGAATGCCCCGGTCATCCACTGGCAGGAAGGTCCGCCCCGGCACCTCGACCAATCCCGCGTCGATGGTCCCGCCCGCCAGTCCCAGGCTCAGGTAGGGGTGCGCCCCGGTGCCAAAGGGGCACGGGTCCGGGCTCCGGTTGGTGACTGTCGTGCGCACGCTCAGCCCGCCGTCGTCGAGCCCGTAGTCCAGGCTGCAGTCAAGCACCCATGGCCACCCCTGGCAGGAATGCAGCGTGTAAGCGAAGGAAATGCTGTCCTCCGATTGTTCCCGGACCTCCCAGTTCCGCCAGCGGGTAAGCCCATGGATGGCCCCGCTTTTCTCCGGCTCGCTGAGGTCCAGCTGATAGGTGCCGCCGTCCCACTCATACCTGCCGTTCCTGATCCGATTGGGCCACGGAATAAGGGATTGTCCCCTGGCTCCCGTGCACATCTCCTCAGGACCGTATCCGTCCAGGAGGGGGCGTCCGTCCAGGAAATACCCGCGCAAAGCCCCGCCTACCTCCGTCAGCTGTGCGCTCTGCCGGCCGTGCCGGATTTCGTATTGCCGGCCGGAGGGGAGCAGCTGGCCGCTGTTCCGCTCTGGCCCCTGCCGGGGCTTGGCGGGGGAGGAGGTCCTGGCTTCGGGGTTCATGACTGCCTCTTTATCCTGCCGCCGTCCGCCTGGAGTTCCAGGACCACCTTGACGTCGTGGGGATGGTGGTCGAAAGCCCCGGCGAAGTTGCCTAGCGGCACGCGGCGGGTGATGAGCCGCCGCAACCAGTCCGTGTCAGCAGCTGCCAGCGCCTTGGCGCCGGCGTCGTAGTGGCGCCGGTTGGCGTTGACGCTGCCAAAGACCACGCCGTTCATCAGCACCTCCTCGCGGTTCAGGGCGCCTACATCAACCCCTGTCCGCTTCCCGGTGCCGGAGACGCCGGTCAGGCACGTAATCGCGTCCTGGGCGCGGCAGCGCAGCGCATCGAGCACCACGGCGGTAACGCCCGTGCATTCGACCGTGACATCCGGTTTGAGGCCGGAGTCGGGAAGGGACTCGCTGTGATAGGTGGCGCCCAGATCCCGGACCAGCCCCGGTTTCGGGCCGTCCGTGACGACGTCGAAGACATGGACGTCCAGGCCCTGCTGGACACCCAGGAGGGCCGCAAGCAGGCCAACAGGTCCGGCTCCGGTTACGACAGCCAGGTGGGGATCGAAGTAGGCGCGCTGCCCGATCCGGCCGATCTGCTCCCAGGCTTTGGCCACGATGGTGGTGGGCTCCAGCAGCACGCCTGCCTCTTCCATCCCCGCGTCCAGTTTCACCATGGCCTGCGGTTCTGCGCGCCACCGCTCCCGGGCAAACCCGTCCCGGCCTTTGATGCCGTGCTCGGTGTACTTGCCGTTCAGGCACATATCCCACTCGCCGGCAGCGCAGGCTTTGCACGGTTCAGGGTCCGGCCGGCGGACAATGCCCACCACCAGGTCCCCTTCCGTCAGGCCGGAGTCCCGGGGAGCCTCCCGGACCCGGCCCAGGTTTTCATGGCCAAGAACCAGGTAGTCCTGGCCGGGCGGAGCCTCCCCGTACGCCGCCGCGATGATTTCGGTGTCGGTGCCGCACAGGCCAACGGCGAGGGCTTCAACCAGGACCGGCCCCTGGCTGTCCGGTGGTTCCGGGATGCCGCGAAGCTGTAGTGAGTCCTTTTTCCCTGGCGTAACCGTCAATGCTTGCATGTGCTTCTCCTTCAAGCGAAGGGTCATCTACCGCCAGTCTCCCGCGATATTTGCGCTAGCGCAACGGAATTTTGTGCGAGCCTGCCGCGCACGACTGGGAACCGGTCCGTGGCGGCCGGGCTGGGCGTGTCGTGTCTAAACGACAGCGGCCAGCAGCAAGGTGAGCACGAACCCGACGATGGAGATCAGCGTTTCCATGACGGACCAGGTCTTGATCGTTTGTCCTACGGTCAGCCCGAAGTATTCCTTGACCAGCCAAAAACCCGCGTCGTTGACATGGGAAAAGAACAGCGACCCGGCACCAATGGCGAGCACAACGAGCGCTATTTGAGCCGGAGGCAGCCCGGTTGCCACGGGCGCGATGATGCCTGCCGCCGTTACCGTCGCTACCGTTGCCGAACCTGTTGCCAGCCGAATGAGCACAGCGATGATCCATCCCAGCACCAGGGCGGACAGGCTGGCTGCCACGGCGATCTTGGCGATGGCCGTACCGGTGCCGCCGTCGACCAGAACCTGCTTGAAGCCGCCGCCTGCGCCGACGATGAGCATCACCCCGACAATCGGCAACAGGCTCTGGCCGATCTTCTTCGTCAGAACCGACGCCGAGAAGCCCACCCTTGTGCCGAAGGTAACCATGGCCAGGAGCACCGCCACCAGCAGGGCAAAGACCGGATCGCCGATGAAGTCCAGCAGCGGCCGCAGCGGGTCGCCTTTGTCCATCCAAATGTCCGCCCCGGCTTTGATCAGCATGAGCACCAGCGGGGACAACAGGGTCACCAGGGTCCAGGCGAAGGATGGACTGCGGGTGGCGTCGGGATCCTGAGCCTTGGCCAGGGGCGCGTCACCACCCCGCGGATCACCCCGGCGCGGACTGGCGGGTTGAGCACCCGAAACTGGAAGCTCCGAATTTTGTGCGTTGCCGCCGGCACCGACTGTCACGGCCAGTCCCGCCCCGGCGGCACCAATGGGTACCAGCCGCGCGGCAAGACGGCCAAACAAGGGACCGGCGATAATGACGGTTGGAACCGCAATCAGGAGGCCGAAGGCAAGGGTCACACCGACGTTGGCGTGCAGGATGCCGATCGCGGCCAAGGGGCCCGGATGCGGCGGGATGAATCCGTGGAGCACAGACAGGCCTGCCAGGGCCGGAATGCCGAGCAGCATGGCCGGCCCCTTGGAACGGTGCACGGCCAGCATCACAACCGGTATGAGCAGCACCAGGCCGATCTCGAAAAACATGGGGATGCCGATGATGCCGGCGATCAGCGCCATCTTCCAGGGCAGCGTTGCCGGCCGGCCGTGGAGGAGGGTATCCACGATCTTGTCCGCCCCGCCGGAATCTGCCAACAGCTTGCCCAGCATGGCTCCGAGTGCGATGAGGACGCCGACGTAGCCAAGCACACCGCCGACCCCGTTTTCGTAGGAGGTGGTCACTTTGTCCAGCGCAATGCCGGAGGCGATGCCCACGAAGAGCGCCCCAATACTCAGGGCCAGGAAAGCGTGCATTTTCGCCCAGACGATCAGCAGGACAACAATCGCAATGCCGATGGCTGCAACGACAAGAACCTGGGTGTCATGGCCGTTCCATGGCTGGTTCATGAGGTCCGTGGTGCTGTCTGTGGCGACCCGGGTAGCGGGCCCGACGAGGCTGAGGCTTCCGTTCATGGCGCTCCTCCGTTCAGCTCGGTTTCAGGCCGAGCTGATCGATGATTTGTTGGGCAATCACTCCGGGATTCGGTCCGACATCGACGCGGATTCCGGGCTCATCCTGGGTTAGCTCCTCGAGGTCGGCGAACTGACTCGACAACAGGCTCGCGGGCATGAAATGCGCGTGCCGCCCGGCCAGCCGCTCGCCGATCGTTGTCTCGGAGCCGGACAGGAAAACGAAGACGACGCCGGATCGCCGCCGGTTAATAATCTTCCGGTAAGAGCGCTTGAGCGCCGAACACGTGATGACCCCGTTTTCCCCCTGATCCAGCCTCCGCTCGACCCAGCCGGCAACCTTCTCCAGCCACGGATATCTGTCTTCATCCGTCAGTGGATGTCCTGCGGTCATCTTCTCGATATTTGCGCGGGGGTGCAGCGCGTCGCCTTCTTCGAAGGCCCAGCCCAGCCGGCCGGCAAGGAGTGCGCCAACGGTGGATTTGCCGGACCCGGAGACGCCCATGACAACCAGTACCACCGGTTCAGCCAGGGGAGCCGTCGGCGCGACGCGCGGGTCCATGGAGCCATCTTGGCAGCACCGGAGCCCGGGCGCCAGAGCACAGGTCCATGCCATCGGCACGGACCTGGCAACCGTGGGTCACTGCGCTTTTAACCTGGTCGCCTCCTGCCGTTGACTCTGTTCAGAGCCGCGAGGAGACTTTTATTTCGGGGGGGTGCCTCGTCGAAAGGAGCCCCAAATGCCGTGGCATGTCGAGGGTACCTATTTTGAGAACTGCAATTGCGACATGGCCTGCCCGTGCACCCTTTCAGGGCTAACGGCACCGGCCGATAACGAACGCTGCAACCTGGCCCTGGCCTTCCATGTCGAAACCGGCGAAGTGAACGGTGTCGAGGTGGGTGGTCTGACGGTCTGCGTTGTGGCCGATACTCCTGCCCTGATGAGTGATGGGGGCTGGAAAGTCGGAGTTCTGATGGACGCCGCAGCCTCGGCTGAGCAGGCCGAGGCGCTCGGTGCGGTCTTTGGCGGCCAGCTCGGCGGACCGATGGAAGGCCTCGCCCCCTTGATCGGCGAAATGGCCGGCATGGAGTCCCTAAAGATGGCCTACACCGACGACGGGCGTATCCACCAGGTCCAGGTTGGCAGTGCCGTGGACATAGTGGTGGAGGACTTTGTGTCTCCCCTGGATTCCACAGGACAAGGCGTGAAAGTCAGTGGCGTCGGGTTCCCGGCAGACACCCTGGCTTCCGGCACCTCCAGCACCGCCCGCGTCGACGTGTTCGGAATGACGTGGGACAACAGCGGGAAGAACTCCTACTCCGCCCCGTTCGCCTGGTCCGCTTAAGTGCCGGGCAGGGCCGGCCTTTCAGTCAGCCACCATGCAGCCGAGGTGGCGCTGATCGGTTGCGCCGCCCTGGCGTGGTATCTCACGGTCTCGGGTTTGGCGGACATGTCCGCGGGCCCGGGGACCATGGGGCTGGAGCTTTGGGGATTCCTCGGGGTTTGGACACTGATGATGGCAGCCATGATGTTGCCATCGCTGGCGCCTCTCACATCCACCTACCTGAGGACCATCCGTGCCGTCCGCAGCCCTCGGACCCGGGGCATCCGGACCACGGGCCTGGTCCTTGGTTACCTTCTGACGTGGATCGGATTCGGCGTGATCGCCTACGCGGCCGCAGCGCTGGCTGCCCTGTTGGCTCAGGATGCGCCGGACGCCGCCCCGTGGGTGGGGGCCGGGGTCCTCGCGGTGGCCGGCGCCTACCAGTTGACCCCGCTGAAGGATTTCTGTCTGAGGCACTGCCGGTCGCCCGTTGCATTCCTGTTGCACGCGTCAGGGTACAAGGGCCGCCTGCGGGATGTCCGCGTTGGTCTTTACCACGGCGTGTATTGCGTGGGCTGCTGTTGGGGCCTCATGGTGGTGCTGGTTGCGGTCGGCGTGATGAACCTGGCATGGATGGCGGTGCTCACGGGAGTGATTTTCCTGGAGAAGACATGGAAATATGGTCCTTTCCTCAGCCGCGTCACTGGCGTTGCACTGATCGTTTTCGCGCTCTTCGTTCCGGCGCACCCGGAGCTCCTCCCCGGGCTCGTCATGTCCGCGCCCATGTGAACGAGGCACTATGAGGTAGGCGCACAGCGCTTTGTGACGACGACGGGATGAGAATACGTGACGACAATGCCTGCAGAGGGGGTCGGCTTCCGCTCGAAGCGCGGTCCCGTACTGATTTCCCTGATGCTCTCTACGGGCCTGGTGGCGATAGATGCGACGATCGTCGCGACGGCGGTGCCGTCGATCGTGCACGACGTTGGCGGGTTCACGTCTTTTCCGTGGCTCTTTTCTGCTTATCTCCTGGCCCAGGCGGTGTCGGTGCCCGTCTACGCCAAGCTCTCCGACGTCGTCGGCCGTAAACCCATCATCCTGATCGGGATCGGGCTCTTCCTGCTCGGTTCGGTCCTCTGCGGCTTGGCGTGGAGCATGCCGGCCCTGATCGCATTCCGGGTCCTGCAGGGCCTGGGGGCGGGAGCAGTCCAGCCGATGGCGATCACCATCGCCGGCGACATCTACACGTTGACCGAGCGGGCGAAGGTGCAAGGCTACCTTGCGAGCGTCTGGGCGGTGTCCTCCGTGGTGGGCCCGACGCTCGGCGGCGTGTTTTCCGCGCTGGGCATGTGGCGCGGGATCTTCCTCGTGAACATCCCGCTGTGCCTCCTGGCGGGGTGGATGCTGATCCGAACCTTCCACGAGAACGTTCAGCGCACCAGTCACCGGATTGACTATCCGGGAGCAGGCCTGCTCACCGCCTCCCTGACACTGATCATTCTTGGGGCGCTCGAAGGCGGACAGGCGTGGGGCTGGACCTCCGCCATCAGCGTTGCGGTGTTCACCGGCGGCGCACTCCTTTTCGCCGTCTTCATCCTCGTCGAACGGAAGGCCGCGGAACCGGTCCTCCCCGCGTGGGTCATCTCCCGGCGACTGCTGGCGACGACGGCATTGATCTCTTTCGGCGTTGGAGCGGTCATGCTTGGCCTCACCTCGTACGTTCCCACGTTCCTCGAAGGTGCCCTCTCCACCTCCCCGGTCCTCGCCGGGCTCGCGCTGGCAGCCTTGACGATCGGCTGGCCAATCAGCGCGTCCCAATCGGGCCGGTTTTACCTTCGGCTGGGGTTCCGCAAGACCGCGATGATCGGCATTGCCATCACGGTCATCGGTACGGCGGTCCTTGCCCTCACCGCCTCCGCACCCAGTGTTCTCCTGGTGGCTGCGAGTTGCTTCATCGTCGGGCTGGGACTGGGGCTCGTTGCCACCCCAAGCCTCATCGCCGCCCAGTCCAGCGTCGACTGGAATGAGCGTGGAGTCGTAACCGGGACGAATCTCTTCGCCAGGTCGATCGGCAGTTCCATCGGCGTCGCAGTTTTCGGGGCGGTCGCCAATGCGATCTTCGCGGGCACTCCCGGCGGCCACACGGACCCGCACACGGTCGTCGCTGCCTCCGGGGCTGTCTTCCTGGCCGTCCTCGCGGCCGCCGTTCTGACGGTGGTGGCCGTTATCGCGATGCCCGGCTCGGGCAAAAACCGCTCCAGCACCGACGCTCCGAGGGCCTCCGAGCACAGCCCGGCATCCTCCCCGGATTAGGACAGGACCATACCGGGGGAATTTTCGGTCCGCGCCTGCGTTGGGTCTGGGTATGAAAGCTATCGTTTACCGGACCACCGGCGATCCGTCTGTCCTTGAGCTCGTTGACCGCGGGATCCGGGATCCGGAGCACGGGGAGGTGCGGGTGCGGATCATGGTCTCCGGGGTGAACCCCACCGACTGGAAGTCACGCCGCGGCGCCAAGGCCGGCGAGCCTCTGCCCTTCGCGGACATTGTGCCCAATCAGGACGGCGCCGGCGTTGTGGATGCCGTCGGACCCGGCGTCGGGCACCTCCACCCCGGCGACAGGGTATGGCTGGCCCTCGCTGCCTACCAGCGCGCCGACGGCGGGACAGCGCAGGAGTTTGCCGTGTTGCCGGCCGAGCGGGTCTTTCCGTTGCCGGAGCATGCCGGGTTCGACGTCGGCGCAAGCCTGGGCGTTCCGGCGATCACCGCGCACCGGGCCCTGACCGTCGCCGAGGACGGCCCGCGCCGGCTGCACCCGGGAGCATTGGACGGCAAGATCATTCTTGTCGCCGGAGGGGCCGGTGCCGTGGGCCATGCGGCCATCCAACTCGCCAAGTGGGCCGGCGCCGTTGTGGTCACGACCGTCAGCGGTCCGGCGAAGGCTGCGCTGGTCACGGCTGCCGGTGCCGATCACGTCATCAACTACCGGGAGACCGACGCGGCCGCGGAAATCCGCCGGATCGCTCCCGACGGTGTGGACCAGATCGTGGAGGTGGCACCCGTGCAGAATGCCGACCTCGACCTGGCCGTAATCCGGAACCGCGGCTCTGTCGCTGTCTACGCCAACAACGGGGGCGACCAGCTGACCCTGGACATCCGCAGGCACTTCAGCCTCAACATCCGCTACCAATTCGTGCTGCTCTACACGGTTGGCATGGCGGCGGTGCACGCCGCCGCCGAGGACATCAATGCGGCCATCACCGACGGCGCCCTTCCGGTAGGGGAGGCCGCAGGCCTGCCGCTGCACCGCTATAGCCTGGCCGATACGGCTGCGGCTCACGCGGCGGTGGAGGACAGCATTGTCGGCAAGGTGCTGATCGATGTGGCAGCGGGCTAGCCGGTAACACTTCGCGGCCCGGGCGGGCGGAAGCGCGCTACCCGCCTGCCTGGCCGTTCAGGGGCCCGGCCAGCAGGGATTCGATATCCCGGGCTGTGGCGTCAAGCCTGGCGATGGTGTCGCGCTGGATGGCCTGGAAGTATTCGGCATCGGACTCGCCGTCCTCCACCCAGTTCTCGTCGCCCAGCGACTCCATCGCTCGGCGGGTGTTGGCGGTCGCCGTCCTGATGTTCTCCAGCATCGTCTGCAACCTGGTCACGGTGGCGGGGTTCTCGTCATTCATGGTGTCCTCCTTGATGGGGCGGGTCCTGGGCAGGACGCAGGCGGGTTCGAGCTGACGATCGCTAGCCCGTGTTGTGTTGGCTGAAAGAGGCCAGCCGCGACTGCATCTCCCAGTACGGTGTGGCGGCCGGCGCCGGCTTGCCCTCGCGCAGGGCATTGACCGCGTTCACCGCAGCATCAACGGCCGCCCGGTAGGGAAGGGAGCCGGAACTGACGCGCCGAACTCCCAGCTCGCCGAGCTCAGGAACAGTCAGCGAAGGATGTGCCAGCACATTGACGGGCAAGCCAATACCTGCGGTGATGGCTCTGATGTCCTCCGGAACCACAAGTCCCGGGACAAAGATCCCGTCCGCCCCGGCGTCGGCATAAGCACCTGCCCGCAGCAGGACGGCCTCCACGGTGGCCTGCTCGCCGAACCATATGTTGTCCACTCGGGCATTGATGAACACAGCCGGGCTGCGCCGCCTGACAGCGGCAATCTTGCGGGCGAAGGCTGCCGGATCGACCAGGTGCCCGGCGGTGCTGTCCTCGAGGTTGATCCCGGCCACGCCCAGGTTGGCCAGGTGGGCCACAAACTCCGCAACCTCAGCCGGGTCATCGGAATATCCGTCCTCAACGTCTGCGGTGATGTGGACAGGCAGTCGGCACAGCTGTGCCGCGAGCGCTGCGGTCGCCGCCTTGCTGGACCGGCCCCCGTCGGGCAGACCGGCACTTGCAGCAATGCCAAAGCTGGTGGTGCCGACGGCCGGGAAGCCCGCGGCAGCGAAGGCCAGGGCGGATCCCAGGTCCCACGCGTTGGGCAGCAGCAGCGGCACCGCAGCGGTGTGGAGATCCCGAAACGTCGACATTTTCGTTCCCGTCCCTAGCCATCCAAAGAGGGGTGAATACCGATTCAGTCTACAAACGTGGCAGACCGGCGCAAGGGACCGGCGGTCGCCCGAGGCTGGAACCGGGTTGGGCCCATGCGCCCGGCGGAACCACAACAAAACAGGGCGAATTACCCTGTTGGATGGCAGGCCGGGTGCTTATCCTGTCAGGTAAGGACCGCCGCGACACGCGGTCCTGAGGCCGCCGGCACGTCCCGGGAAGCCTTCCCGCTCCGGTGGCCCGTCTCGATGAGGAGGCGTCGATGTCCACTCCTGATGTGCCGACACGCGGGCCGGCCAGACCCGGTCCCTATGTCATCGCGGGGATCCTGCTGATTATCGCCATCGCGGTGCCCCTGTTCGTACCTGCATATGCCCTCGATGAGCCGCGTTTGGCAGGCATGCCGTTCTTCTACTGGTACCAGATGATGTGGATTCCGGTCACTGCGGCCCTGGTGGGAGCATCGTACTGGCTGGTTACCAAGGAAGACCGCCGTCGCCGTGAAGCGGTGCGCACCGCGACGGGTGCCGGGGAGAAGCCATGAGCACCGTCACTGTGCCGTTCGCCGTTCCTGACCGTCCCGTGAGCGGCGTTGCCCTCACCATTGTGATCATCCTCTTCGTTCTTGTGGCTGCGTTGGGGTTCGTTGCGGCGCGCTGGCGCCGTGAAGAGGCCACCGGGCTGCACAGCCTGGACGAGTGGGGCCTTGGCGGCCGTGGTTTCGGTACCTGGGTGACCTGGTTCCTGCTCGGCGGCGATCTCTACACGGCCTACACCTTCGTGGCAGTACCGGCTGCCATGTGGGCCACCGGAGCCGTGAGTGGCTTCTTCGCGGTTCCGTACACGATCGTGCTGTATCCGATCGTGTTCCTCCTGATGAGCCGCTTGTGGTCCGTCTCGCACCGGCATGGCTTCGTCACACCGGCCGACTTCGTGGGCGGCCGCTACGGCAGCAAGGCTCTCTCCCTGGCCGTCGCCGTCACCGGCATTGTCGCCACCATGCCCTACATCGCATTGCAGCTGGTCGGCATCAAGGCAGTCCTGACGGTCCTTGGCCTGGGCAGTGCGGAGAACCCCCTGCTGACGGACATGCCGCTGATCATCGCCTTCGTGGTGCTGGCCGCCTACACCTACACGTCAGGCCTTCGTGCCCCTGCCCTGATCGCTGTGGTGAAAGATCTGCTGATCTACCTGGCAGTGATCGTTGCGGTCATTTACCTGCCCATCAAGTTCGGCGGCTGGGGAACAATTTTCGACGCCGCCCAGGCCAAGTTGGGTGCCGTCAACCCGGCCACCGGCAAACCCGCCGGTGTCTTCATCCCCGGGGCCGGAAGTTACTCTGCCTACTGGACGCTGGCCTTGGGCTCGGCCCTGGCGCTGTTTATGTACCCGCATTCCATCACCGGCGTGCTGGCGACCAAGAGCAGGAACACCATCCGCAAGAACGCCGCGGTGCTGCCGTTGTACTCGCTCATGCTGGGATTCCTGGCGCTGCTGGGCTATGCCGCGATTTACGCCGGCACCAAACCCATTGACCTGAACGGCGCCGTTAACCCGCAGCTGGTGGTTCCGCAACTGTTCCTGGACCACTTCCCGAGCTGGTTTGCCGGCATAGCCCTTGCCGCCATCGCCATCGGCGCCCTGGTCCCTGCCGCCATCATGTCAATCGCCGCGGCCAACCTGTTTACCCGCAACATTTACCGGGATCTGATCAGGCCCGACGCCGAACCCCGGCAGGAAGCCAAAGTCTCCAAAATCGCTTCCCTGGTTGTGAAGTTCGGGGCATTGATCTTTGTCATCGCCATGGACCAGTCCGCCGCCATCAACATGCAGCTCCTTGGCGGCATCTGGATCCTGCAGACCTTCCCGGCAATCGTGGCGGGGCTGTATACGCGCTGGTTCCACCGGTGGGCGCTGTTCCTCGGCTGGGCGGCCGGAATCATTTACGGCACCATTGCGGCTTACAACGTGGTCAACCCGGTCACAAAAGCCCACTTCGGCGGCTCCATCGCAGCGATCCCCGGCACCGACGTCCAGGTCTACATTGCCGTGGTGGCCTTCGGGATAAACCTGATTGTTGCCGCCGTCCTGTCCGTGGTCTTCCGTGCCATCAAGGTCCCGGCCGGTGTCGACATCACCCGCAGTTCGGACTACGGTGCCGACGAAAACGATCCGAAGGTCGCTGAGATCCAGCGCGACTACCCCCTCGGCGAACCCGGTGCCCCGACCTTCTGACGGGATTGAGCCGGCTACCGGCAACGACGAGGTATGTGAGCTACATCACAGAAGGGTGCGATCCAAATCACAAACATTGCCGGGTAAGGCCTTGTGCGCTCAGGAGTAATCTGGTAGGCATCACCAGCAATGGGGCTGGTGCTGACCAAGGAGTCGTGTCATGAGTGTCGAATCAAGCTCCACGGCGGGGATCGTGCCGGCGGCCACCGGTCGCAGGGCCGAAAATCCCGTAGCAGCCCAGGATATGGGTGTTTCGCCACAGGCTAGCGTCAGTCCACCCTTTGCCGATCCGGCAGCGTTGGGCCTGGGCGCGTTCGCGATGACGACGTTTGTCCTCAGTGTCATCAACGCCGGGCTGATTCCCAAAGACGTCGAACCGGTGGTCCTGGGACTGGCACTTTTTTACGGCGGCCTGGCGCAGTTCGCCGCCGGAATCTGGGAATTCGCAAACCGAAACGTTTTCGGCGCGACAGCCTTCTGCTCATATGGAGCGTTCTGGCTCTCCTTCTGGTTCTTGAGCCAGTTCAGCGCTGCCGGCCTTCCGGCCGCGGACGCCGGCAAAGCGGTGGGCCTCTACCTCCTGGCCTGGGCGATCTTTACGGCTTACATGACCGTTTCGGCATGGCGGGTCAGCACAGGCGTTTTTGCCGTCTTCGTCTTCCTGACCCTCACCTTCATAGCCCTGTTTCTTGGTGCCTTCGCCGGAGCAACGGGTATGACGGTGCTGGGCGGCTGGCTCGGAATCGTGACCGCGCTGATTGCCTGGTACTGCTCCCTTGCGGTGGTGGCTAACGCCACCTACAAGCGCACTGTCCTTCCCGTGGGACGACGGTGACAGGCCATGGTCGCAGAGCCATCAGAAACGGATGAAACCATCGCAAACCTGCTGCACGAACAGCGGCGCTTCCCGCCGGAAGCCAGCTTTGCCGCGCAAGCCAACGCCACGTCGTCGGACTATGAGGAAGCTGCCGGCGACAGGCTGGCGTTCTGGGCGCGGCAGGCGGACCGGCTGGACTGGTCCCAAAAGTGGAGTGAGGTCCTGGACTGGTCGAATCCGCCGTTCGCCAAATGGTTCGTCGGCGGCAGGCTCAATGCAGCCTACAACTGCCTTGACCGGCACGTAGCTGCCGGCCGCGGAGAGAAGGTGGCCTACTACTTCGAAGGTGAAGGCGGAGACACCCGCACCATCACGTATGCCCAGCTCACCCGGATGGTCTGCCAGGCAGCAAACACGCTGACCCGGCTGGGAGTCATGCCGGGAGACCGGGTGGCCATTTACATGCCGATGATTCCCGAAACCGTGGTGGCGATGCTGGCCTGCGCCAGAATTGGAGCACCGCACACAGTGGTGTTTGGCGGGTTTTCCGCGGACGCGCTCCGGACCCGGATCCACGACTGCGACGCGCGGATCGTCATCACCTCCGATGGCGCCTACCGCCGCGGCAAGGCCACCGGTCTCAAGTCCGCCGTCGACGAAGCCCTGCTGGACTGCCCGGACGTTCGCAACGTCCTGGTGGTCCGCCGCACCGGGCAGGAGATCGATTGGACGCCAGGCCGGGATATATGGTGGCACGAATCGGTTGAACTCGCTTCCACGGAACATAACGCTGAAGCCTTCGACGCCGAACATCCGCTGTACGTCATGTACACATCGGGCACCACGGGTAAGCCCAAGGGCATCCTGCACACCACCGGCGGCTATCTCACGGGGTGCGCCTATACCCACTGGGCGGTCTTTGACCTCAAGGCGGAGTCCGACATTTTCTGGACGGCCGCGGACATCGGCTGGGTGACCGGGCACAGCTACATTGTGTACGGTCCCCTGGCCAACGGCGCCACCTCCGTGCTGTACGAAGGCACGCCGGACACCCCGCACCAGGGCCGGTGGTGGGAAATCATCGACAAGTACAACGTCTCGATTCTCTACTGCGCCCCGACTGCCATCCGGACCTTCATGAAATGGGGCGCCGGGATACCGGCCAAGTACAGCCTCAGGAGCCTGCGCCTGATCGGGTCCGTGGGAGAACCGATTAACCCGGCGGCCTACATGTGGTACCGGGAGAACATCGGTCACGGCCAAACGCCGGTCGTGGACACCTGGTGGCAGACCGAGACCGGAGCCATCATGATCAGTCCGCTCCCCGGAGTCACAGCAGGCAAACCGGGTGCCGCCATGAGGCCGTTGCCCGGCGTCGCGGCGGACGTCGTCAATGACGCGGGCACCCCGGTTGAAAACGGCTCCGGCGGCTACCTGGTCCTGACCGAGCCCTGGCCGTCCATGCTGCGCACCATCTGGGGTGACAACGACCGGTACGTGGACACGTACTGGTCACGGTTCCCCGGGCTCTACTTTGCCGGCGACGGCGCCAAAAAGGATGAGGACGGGGACATCTGGCTCCTCGGCCGGGTGGACGACGTCATGAACGTGGCCGGACACCGGCTTTCGACCACAGAGATCGAATCGGCGCTCGTCGCGCATCCGAAGGTGGCCGAAGCGGCCGTCGTGGGTGCGCTCGACGAGACCACCGGGCAAGCCATCGTCGCCTTCGTCATCCTCCGCACCGAGGCTGGCGACGGTGGACCGGAGGTTGTGCAGGAGCTGCGGGAACATGTGGCCAAGGAGATCGGCAAAATCGCCAGGCCCCGTCAGATCATGGTGGTGGCCGAGCTGCCCAAAACCCGGTCCGGCAAGATCATGCGCCGGCTCCTCAAGGACGTCGCGCAGGACCGGCCGATCGGAGATGTCACGACGCTGGCAGACTCCTCCGTCATGGACCTGATCAAGGCCGGCATGCCGGGAGGGGCCGGCGGCCCGCACTAAACCGGTCAATGGAGCACTCGCCCTGGGGACCCGGATCCTCGACCCGGTTGTCCGTATTCATTGCCTGGTCCTAGGGGTGCACGGGGTTCGGGGGCGTCATTGTGCGGCGGGCGTGCAGGGCGGTCCAGATGAGGACCGCACCCACCAGGGCCATCGCCAGGAAAGCCAGCCCGGAATAGCCCATTGATGCAAGAACCGGGCCCGCCAGTGCTCCGCCGATTGCCCCTGCGGCATTCATGCTGAGGTCCGAGATGCCCTGGACGGCGGGCCGGTCCTGGATGGGGACGGATTCGGCGACCATAGCGGAGCCGGCCACGACCGCAGCTGACCATCCGAGTCCGAGCAGGACAAGGCTGACCGTAACGCCGGTACGGGAGTCCGCCGCGAACCCGGCGATTACCAGGGAGGCCAGGAGCATGCCCTGGCCCAGGACGATGACGCGCAGCCTCCCGATTTTGTCCGCCAGCCAACCGAACACGGGGGAGAGGGCGTACATGCCCGCAATGTGCAGGCTGATGGTGAAGCCCACGATCACCAGGCTTGCTCCGTGTTCGCGCAGGTGGACCGGTGTCATGGACATCAGCGACACCATGGTGGCGTGGCTGAGTGCGACGGCGGCCACCGCGTAGCGCGCACCTGCGTTGCTGCGCAGTACCAGTGTTCCGCTCCGCGGCCGGGGTGCCTTGACGCTGGTGTCGCGCAGCGACATCGCAGTAAGCAGCGGGTCCGGCCGCAGCCCGGTCAGGTACACGAGGGCGGCGGCCAGCTGGGCGGCCACAGAGAAGGCGAAGGCGCCCGTCAGAGGAGGGAGGCCAAGCGCTGCACCCACGACCTCGCCCGGACCGAAGAGGTTGGGGCCAAGCACTGCCCCGATTGTGGTGGACCAGACGACGACGGAAAGATCCCGCGCCCTGGTGCCGGACCGGGCAAGGTCGGTGGCGGCGAACCTGGCCTGCAGGTTGACCGCGGAACCCGCCCCCAGCAGCATCAGTCCAAGCAGCAGCAGGGGAAAGACCGACACCCACGCCGACGTGATGGCGATCGCGGCGCCGGTTCCGGCGATAAGCGCGCCGGTGGACAGAGATATTCGCCGTCCGCGGGCGCCCGCGAGCCGGGCGAGGGGCACTGCAGCGACCGCTGCCCCGAGGGTGCTCATCGTGGCGGCCATGCCGGACCACGCCGGCGATCCGGAAAGCTGTGCCGCGAGCAAAGAGCCGAGGGATAGTGTGGCTCCCATGCCGATACCGCCGAGAATCTGGCCGCCGACCAGGACGGAGAGCACTTTGCGCTGAGGCGGGACGCCGCTCGCTGGGCTGGCCAGGGATGCGGGGGACTGGGGTCCTGTCGACCCGGGTACAGATGGCATTCCGACAGTCTCTCAGATACCCCTAAGGGTATGCAAGGACTCCTTTTTCGAACGCCTGTGCCCGCATTTCCGGGCGGTCGCCCTACCGTCCGAACAGCTTCGCGAAGAAGCCCTTGCCGGTCGATGTCTCCTGTTCGTGCCCGCTGCAACGCTGAGAGGCCGGAACCCCGCGCATCACCTGGTCAACGTGCTGGCCGCAACCCGCCCACGTCGTCTTCTGGCACTTCTTGCATGTAACGGCACGGCACATCGGATGGCTCCCTTAGCTGGCTGGATGGTCCTAACAGCATACCCCCGTGGGTATCTAAGTTGGGTTGGATTGAGTGTTGCCGCCCGGCTCCGCAACGCAGGGCGGACCGATATCGGTCTGATCGAGCCTAGCGAGCAGCACTATTACCAACCGCTGTGGACCCTGGTCGGGGGAGGCGCCGCCAGCCAAGAGGAAACCGTTACGACCTGGCGCCCAAGACCTGGGACATGATCCGGAACCTGAAGTCCGGGACGGCCGTCTTCACCCAGCCCTCGGGACCGATCAAGTGTGCCGGCGCCCCGCAGAAAATCGCCTGCCTGGCCGCCGACTCCTGGCGCAAGCAGGGGGTCCTGCGGGACATCCGGGTGGTCATGGTCCTGCCAACGCCGGGCATCGCTACCCGGAAATCAAACAGGCCCCCGTGCTGGTGAAGAACCTGCTGGCTGAATTCGACCACACACTCCAGCCAGCCCCCAGCATCCCCTTCATCGACACCACCAAGGAACGCAGCGACATGTGGCTGCTCAAGCGTTACGGCTTGCCGTTCATGTACTGGAACCTGATCCTCAAGGGCCGCGCCTGAGGCTCCCGAAGCATCGGCCCTGAAGACAGCCCGTGGCCCGGGACAGTGCACCATCCCGGGCCGGCGGGGTCGGTCGCCACCTTCGAAGGAGGTGACGGCACCGGGTTAGGCGGCGGGGACGCTGTTCTGCCGGGCGTTCCAGGCGGCGTAGCTGCCGTCGAGTTCGACGACGTTGTACCCGGCGCGGCGCAGGGCGCTGGCGGCGACGGAGTTCCGCACACCGGACTGGCAGTAGGAGACGATGGTGCCGCCCGCGGGCAGCTCATCCAGGTGCCACATGACCCGGCCGCCGCTGAGCTGGTACGAGCCGGGGATGTGCCCGGCCGTGTGCTCGGTTTTGTTCCGGACGTCCAGGACCATGGCGGCGTCGAACGTCTCGAGTTCCTCGGGCTGGATCAGCGTGGGGGTGAAACCGGGCAGCCCCTCGATGCCGGTGACGTACCCGGCGACGTTATCGATGCCCACCCGGATCAGGTGGTCCCACATCTCCTGCGCGGCGGCCTGACCGGGGGCCAGGAGCACCAGCGGATTCGTGTCCGTTTCGGGGTTGACCACCCAGGCGCCGTAACTGGCCACGGACTTGCCGGCCGGGACGTTCAGGGACCGGGCCACGGTGCCCTGCTGGACCTCGGTGTTGGAGCGGGTGTCAATGAAGGTCAGGGTGTCCTCGGCCAGGCCCGCGGTAACGATCTCCGTGGACAGCTCGGGCAGCGGGGCACGGTCGCCCAGGATGGCCGGGCCTTCCCGGTTTTCGCGCTTCATCCGGCCGAAGTAGGCGTGCGCGTCGGGCTGGCCGTCGAGGAGTTCATCGATGAAGCCCTGCTCGTCGTTGGCGGCCAGGTACGGGCCCCACCAGGCGTAGAGGCGTTCGTAGCCCACGGTGGAGGACGGGATCGCGCCCAGGGCCTTGCCGCAGGCGCTGCCCGCACCGTGCGCGGGGTGGACCTGGACATGGTCCGGGAGAGTCAGGAACTTCTCCCGCAGGCTCGCGAAGAGCTGCCTGGCGCCCACGAAACGGGTGTCGATCCCGCCGGCGGCCTCATCCAGCAGGTCCGGGCGGCCCAGGTCCCCGGAGAAGACAAAGTCCCCGGAGAGCAGGTAGCCGGGCTGGTCGCTGAACGCGCCGTCGGTGACCAGGAAGGACAGGTGCTCCGGCGTGTGCCCGGGGGTATGCACGGCCTGGATGGTGATATTGCCCAGGGTGATGGTGTCCCCGTCGTGCAGCCGCTCGCCCTCGAACCCGTACTGCCAGTCCGGCCCGCCCTCGCCGGAAACATAGATCGTCGCGCCCGTGGCCGCGGCCAGTTCCCGGGTGCCGGACAGGTAATCGGCGTGGATGTGGGTCTCGGTGACCGCCACGATCTTCATGCCGTTCTTCGCAGCCAGATCCTGGTACACGGCAATGTCGCGGCGGCCGTCCACCACGATCGCTTCACCCTTGGCCTGGCAGCCGATCAGGTAACTGGCCTGGGCAAGGTCTTCATCGTAAATACGCTCGATAAGCATCTGGTGCTCTCCTTCAGTGGAAAGGGGGTGGGGAGGGGGTCTGAATCCAGTATAGATACCCCGGGGGGTATCATGCAAGCGGATCGGGGCCTAGGCGGATTTCCTGCTGGACAGCCTTTTCAGGAGTTTGCGCAGGTGCCCTGGCGTATGGCCGGAGTGCTGGCCGGGCTGGTGTTCAGGAGCCTGGCGGTAGGTGACAGGGTGCCCTGCCCGGTACCACTCGGTGATTCCGCCGGCGACGTTGACCGCGGTGTATCCGCGGTCTGTGAGGAGCCGGGCGGCCTGGCTGCTGCGTTTGCCGGACCCGCACAGCAGGTAGATCGTGCCGTGGGGCGGGTCCGCGAGCCGGGAGGACAGTTCATCCAGGGGAATGTTCAGGCTCCCCGGAACATGGGCGGTGGCATGCTCCTCCCGGCTCCGGACGTCCACCAGTGTGGCGCGTGGCCACACTTTGGCGAGTTCGTCCGGCATGACGGTGCGGAACGCGTGCTGGTCCCTCATGATGTCAGGCGTGCTGGTGTCCGGCTTCGGCGCGGAGTTTGTCCATGTCCAGGTTCCTGACGGACCGGATGACCTCCTCGAGGCCGGCGGCGTTGAGCGCTCCGGGCTGGGAGAAGACCAGTGTCTTGTCCTTGAACGCTATCAGGGTGGGGATGGAGGTGATGTTCGCTGCGGCGGCGAGGGCCTGTTCGGCCTCGGTGTCCACCTTGGCAAAGGTGATGTCCGGGTGGCGTTCGGCAGCGGCGCCGTAGGTGGGGGCGAACATGCGGCAGGGGCCGCACCAGGCTGCCCAGAAGTCGACAAGGACGATGCTGTTGTCCTCCAGGGTCTGGGCGAAGGATTGCTCGGTGATGTCCATGGTTGCCATGATCTGTCGTGTCCTTTCAGGTGGGCTGGGGATGTGTTGCGGCAGGGCCTAGATGGTGGGGAGCCCGGCGCGGGTCCAGGCGGTCATTCCGCCGGTCATGGTGTCCGCTGTGTAGCCCGCGCCGTTCAGCGCATCGGCGACGGCGGCGCTCCGGTTGCCGCTGCGGCATACGGCGATCACGGGAACGGCCGGGTCCAGCTCGCCCAGGCGGGCCTGCAGCTGGCCCATAGGGATGTGCAGGGCGCCGGGGATCATGCCTTCCTCGACCTCGAAGTCCTCCCGGACATCGAGGATGCGGGCGGTGGAGCGGCGCTGGTCGGTTTCGGTGATGGTGATTTCAGCCATTGTGGTTCTCCTTCGAAGTGGTTTGTGGCTTGGTGTATGAATGCGGTGATGCGGCTAGCGGACGGGTTCGCCGGCCTGGCGCCAGGCTGCCATGCCGCCTCGCACCGAGTAGGCGTCGTAGCCTTTGGCCGCGAGGAGCCGGGCTGCTGAGGCAGAGCGGACGCCGGAGGCGCAGACGGCGATCACGGGCCGGGTTTTTTGGATGCCGGCGGTGCTGGCCTGCAGCCTGTCCAGGGGGACATGCTTGGCCTGCGGTGCCCGGCCGGTCCGCCATTCCTGGGCTGACCTGACGTCGATGAGCGTGGCGCCGGAACCCAGGAGGTCCTTGGCCTGCGCCACCGAGATCGTCTTGTAGGGCTTGCTGAAGGCCTTCTTGAGGGAATCGATCAGTCCCATGGTGGTTCTCCTTCGGGGATGGGTCGGGTTAGGCGGTGATGGTGCCGGCGGTGACCCAGGCCGCGACGGCGAAGATGAGTACCGCAAATGAGATGCGGATGTGTTTGTCGTGCAGGTGGCGGGCAAGCCGCGCCGCAACGAGGGATCCCACGATGGCCGGAATGGCAAACGACAGGGTGGTGGCCCAGTCGATCGTGTAGCCGGCCGCATGCGCGCTGAACCCTGCGGCGGAGTTGACCACGATGATCGCCAGTGATGTTCCAACGGCCTGCTTCATGCGCAAGCCCAGGAGGATGGTCAGGGCCGGGGTGATGAGGAAGCCTCCGCCCACGCCGAGGAGCCCGGTGAGGAACCCGACAAGCAGTCCAACGGCCACGGCTTTTGGGGCGCAGGACCGGAATGCACGGTTCGGCCCGGTGCTGCAGGACCCTTCGCTTTCGCGCGGTTTGCTGAGCATCCGGATGCCCGCAGCCACCATGATGAGGGCGAACGCCAGCATCAGGATGTTCTGGTCCAGCAGCTTGCCCACGGCCGCGCCGCCCCAGGCCGCCGGGATCCCGGCGCCCCCGACCAGTGCGATCACAGGCCAGTTCAGGCCGGCCCGGATCCGGGGGAGCAGGGCGGCGAGCGAGGAGATTCCCACCACCAGCAGTGATGTGGGAATGGCCTGGGCGGGGCTCAGGCCCACTCCGTACACCAGGGCGGGGACGGCGATGATGGACCCGCCGCCGCCCACCACTCCCAGGACGATGCCAACGACGAGCCCCAGACCCAGGGCCGGAATCATGCCGCGGCGTCCTCGTCAGCTGCCGGAACGGGAAGCTGCAGGATGGCGCTTTCGCGGGTGGGCTCCTTGGCAGCCTTATTCCACGGCATGGCCGAGAGGGCCTTGCCCATGGCGCAGGTGTTGGTCGCGGCGGAGAACGTCAGGCCCGTGCCAATGGCTCCGGCCAGCATGCGGACCTTGGGGGAGAGGAACTTGCCTCCCACCAGGCCCACCATCACCAGGGAACCGGCAGCCAGGCGGACCTGGCGCTCCAGGTCCCAGCGGTCCTTGCCGATGACGACGTCGCCGCCGGCTGCGGCGAAACCGGGGACGCCGCCGGTCAGGACGTGGGCGGTGTCGATTCCGACTGCCGTCATCCGCTGGCGGGCCTGTTCGGCGCGCACGCCGGACTGGCAGACCAGAACCACGCGGGAACCCAGCCGGGCGGCCAGTTCGTCGGTGTGCTCGGAGAGCAGCGGCAGCGGGACGTTGTATGAACCGCGGATGTGCATGGATTCAAATTCTGCGGCCGAGCGCACATCGATCACCACGAGGTCCTGGTGCTCGGTGAACCAGGACCGAAGGGTCTCCGGGGCAAGTGCGGTCACGGCGGTTGATTTGGAAGGGGAAGTCATTGATGGCCTCTCGGGAGGGGACGGTTGAATACCTCACCGAGTATTACAGATACCCCCAGGGGTAGTCAAAACACCCATGGGGGTATATATTGAGTCGCATCACCCATCAACGGAGAGCCCTCTTATGGAACTGAACCCAAGCGAACTCACCCCCGTCATCAACCGCCTCAAGCGAGCCCAGGGCCAGCTCGCCGCCGTCACCCGGATGCTCGAGGAAGGCCGCGACTGCAAGGACATCGTCACCCAGCTCGCCGCCGTCTCCAAGGCCCTGGATAAGGCGGGTTTTGCGATCATTGCCACCGGATTGGAACAGTGCATCATTCAAAAGGATGCAAGTATGGGTACGAAAGACCTGGAAAAGCTCTTCCTTTCCTTAGCCTGACCGTTCCACTACACCGATCACATCGTGCCGCCGAACAGCGGATATTCGAACAAACTCGAGGAGCGTTATGACGTACACCCTGGCCACCACCGTGTCCCTTCCCTGGGCGGAAGCCCTGGAGCGCACCCGGGAGGCCCTTGCCGCGCAGGGGTTCGGCATCCTGACGGAAATCAATATCCGGTCCACTTTCGAAGCCAAGCTGGGCGCCGACGCCGCAGACGCCGTCGGCGATTACATCATCCTGGGTGCCTGCAACCCCTCTCTTGCCAGCCGGGCCCTCGCCGCTGAACCCGAGATGGGTGCCCTGCTCCCTTGCAACGTAGTGGTGCGCCGGAACCGGGACGCCGAGGCCACCACCGTGGAGGCCATCGATCCGCAGGCCATGGTCCAGCTCAGCGGGGCCCCTGCCGTCAAGGAAGTGGCCGACGACGCCGGAACACGCCTTCGGAAGGCCCTCGCCAGCCTCGGCGGGGCAACGGCGTAAGTTTCACCGGCACTGCCGTAAGTTCCACCGGCACTGCCGGGCCTCACCACCCGGCAGTACCGGGACCACCCTTGAACGGGCCGACAATCTGTGTGGTGATCCAACCGCCGTAGAAGTCGCCCTCCTGGAAAGTTACGCGCTCACCATCGATTTCGCAGGAGTCCATCCGGCCCGGATAGAGGGCTACGTGGCTCCTGAGCGCTTCGAAGCCCGGCGTGGGTTCGGGGTAGGTCCATCCCGCGCGGGGAGCGAGAGCTCCGCCCGCAACGACGTCAAAATAGTGCGCCACTCCCTTGAATTCGCAGTAACTTGTCCCTTCGACCGGGACCAGTACACCTGTAGGGAATGAGGACAGCGGTAGGTAGTAGACCGGCGGGTGGCTGGTCTCCAGGACGCGAAGTGCACTGGTGGTGTCGGCAATGATCTGGCCGCCAAACCGCACGATGACCCGTTCGGAGCGCGGCTCAACCCGTGGGGGCCGCGGGTAGTCCCATACCGATTCCTGACCCGCCCCGGGCTTAATGGGCCGGGGGCGACGGAACGGGCGCGAGGATCCGTGAGCAGGAGTCATGCCTCCATGCTGTCATCTTCTGCCTGCTGCGGCTGCACTCGCTGCCAAGGCTTCCGGGAGCACCTGCGCATGGTTCCCCTTCCGGGCGGATGCCCCTGTTGGTCCGGCGAACATCGGATGTATCGTTGACTATCGTTCGCGACGTGCAGAGGAGAGCATGATGCGTAATTCGTACCCGGCGGGCGGATTTGGCGGACCCAACATTGAAGGCATGTGGCAGGCCGTTGAGGAGCTGCGCTCCAAGTTCGAGAAACGCGCGGGCACCCGCGCGGGCCGGGGGGAGGTGCGCTCGGCGATTTTGGCACTGCTCGCCGAGCGGCCGATGCACGGCTACCAAATGATCGGTGAAATCGAGGAGCGCAGCGGCGGCAGCTGGAAGCCGAGCGCCGGATCAGTGTACCCAACGCTGCAGTTGTTGGTGGACGAAGGATTCATCAGTGCGGAGGAATCCAACGGCCGCAAGATTTATTCGCTGACCGAAGCGGGCCGGGAAGAGGTGGCGGGCGCCGACGCGTCCGCGATCTGGGAGGAAAGCGGTGCGGCACCCACAGCGGGGTTTGCTGCGCTGCCCAAAGCCGGCATTGAGCTCGCCCAGGCCGCGGCCCAGGTGGGCCGCACGGGCTCGCCGAAGCAGGTGCAGGACGCCGTGAAGGTGCTTGACGAGGCACGTCGTCGGCTGTACTCCATCCTCGCCCAGGACTGAAGAGGGTGACGTCAGCTCGCCGGGACCGGGCAGACCCGGTACCCGGCGTGAACAACCGTGCCCGCTATCGCCGCATCCTGCGCTTTGCCGCGTGGCATCTTGCGGTGACGTGGTGGTTTGAGCTGGTGCTCCCCAGGCTCGGACTGGTCAGGGTTGCCGAGCGCACCAGGGCCAGGCGGATGCGGCTGTTTGCGGAGCGGTTCCACGCGCTTGCCGTGGACCTGGGCGGCCTGATGATCAAGGTTGGTCAGTTCCTGTCGTCCAGGCTCGATGTGCTCCCGCCCGAGATCACCAAGGAACTTGAGGGACTGCAGGACGAGGTGCCTCCCGTGCCGTTCGCCGCGATCCGCGCCCTTGCCGAGGCGGAGCTGGGGGCGCCGTTGAGCCGGATCTTCGCCTGGGTTGAGGAAACGCCCATCGCCGCCGCCTCCCTCGGGCAGGCACACCGGGCGCACCTTTCGGCCGCCAACGCCGCGGATGCCGGGCTGCGGAGCGTGGTGCTGAAAGTGCAGCGCCCGGGCATCGACGCGATTGTCGACGTCGACCTGGCGGCACTTCGCAAGGTTGGCGGCTGGCTCAGCCACGTGCGCCTGGTGGCCAACCGTGCCGACATGCCCGCCCTGGTGGAGGAATTTGCCCAGATCAGCCTCGCGGAGATTGACTACATGCGCGAAGCAGTTAATGCGGAGCGCTTCGCGGCGGACTTCACCGGTGACCGCAGGGTCACTGTGCCCGCGGTGGTCTGGGAACGGACCACCCGGCGCGTGCTCACCCTCGAAGATGTCACCGCGATCAAGATCACGGACTTACCGGCACTTGTTGCAGCCGGAATCGATCCGGCGAAGGTCGCCCCCGTATTTGCAGCTGTGATGTTTGACCAGCTGTTCACCGAGGGCTTTTTTCACGCCGATCCGCATCCTGGGAACATCTTCGTCACCCCGGGCAGCCCTTCAGCCGCGGAACGCCCGTGGAAGCTGACGTTCATCGACTTCGGCATGATGGGTGAGGTGCCGGGCCGGACCCGCACCGGCCTGCGGAAGCTGCTGGTTGCAGCCGCCTCCCGCGACGGCAAAGGCCTGGTGGCCGCGATCAGCGATGTGGGCGTGCTGTTGCCATCGGCGGACACGGCAGAGCTTGAGCGCGCCATGACCCAACTGTTCGCCAGGTTCGGCGGAATGGGCTTTGCCGAGCTGCGTGAGGTGGACCCGAGGGAGTTCGTTGAGTTTGCGGCGGAGTTCGGTGACCTCGTCCGCTCGTTGCCGTTCCAGCTGCCTGAGAACTTCCTGCTCATCATCCGTGCAATGTCACTGACATCGGGGGTGTGCAGCTCCCTGGACGCACGATTCAATCTGTGGGACTCCGTTGAACCCTATGCAGCGCAGCTGCTGCGCAACGAGCGCGGCAACGTGGTGCAGGACCTGGCACAGCAGGGGCTCGAGACCCTCGGCGTTGCCCTGCGGCTGCCGAAGCGACTGGACGGGCTCGTCACCCGGATCGAGGACGGGTCGCTCTCGGTCGCCAACCCGCGCCTCGAACGGCAGGTGGCACGGCTCAACCGCACCATGCATCGCTTGGCATCGGCGCTGGTGTTCGGCGGCCTGCTCGTCGCGGGGTCCTTGGTCCGGGCTGCGGACCCGGTGCTCGGCAACGTCCTGATGATTGCCTCGGCGGTCCCCCTGCTGCAGGGTCTATGGGTGGGGCGCCGCGGCCTGTGACGGAGATGGCGGCCCGGATCCGTGCCACGTCCTCGCGCACGCCGGTGGGGCCGCGCTGGCCGCGGCCCCACCGGTGATGTCGTGACGGGAAGATGCGGGACAGCTAGTGCTCACGGCCGCACGAGGAGGAATCCACTGTTTGTACGGCGACCCCCAGAGTATTCCGGGCCAGGCTTCCCCAGGCATACACGATGGTGTTCTTGCCCTCGGTAACCTTGATGTCCGCGGGGCCGATCAGCGGGGCAGTGGTGCCCGCCGCTGCCACCGATGCGGAAACTGTTCCTGCGTCGAGGGTAAGTACCTCCTCGTTCGGGTTGGTGAGTCCCTCGATGACGGCGGTCCCGCCGGCCAGCACGTCGACGTCAGGAGCCGCAGCGACATGCCGGACCGTCAGTTTGCCCTGTCCATCCGGGCTCGGCGACGTGTCGTTGGTGAAGAGCGTGGCCGTGGGTGAGCCGTCAGCGTCCAGGTGTGCCACCGCTGTATAGTCCAGTCCGTCTTCCAGGTCCACTGTGACCGGGCCGATCACGGCCTCATCGGCACTCTTGGCATCGGCCCCGGTGATGGCGATCCGGTGGTCCCCGTCAGGGACGGTCAACGGACCGGCCAAAGTGCCGGGCTTGAAGTTGTCCAACGTGAGCTTGCCGTCCAGCCACACATCCACTGTCAGTCCGGGGACGCCGTGGAGAACGGACAGTTTGGCTGTGGCATCGTCGCCCCGGTGATGACCGTTGGCGGCCTGGGCCGGGGAGGCGACGGCGAGTGCCGCCAACAGCGTCACTGCTCCGGCCGTGGCATAGATATTTTTGCGCATTTCCAACTCCTTTGGAGGGCCCGTTGAGGGCTCGGGTGTGCTGACACCCTTACTACCGCCCCGACACCGGGCTTGGATGCACCCCCCGGGAGAAGATTCCGTAAGCCGCCGCAGGAGTGGATATTCTGCCTGCTCAGTCCGCCCGCAGGTTCACCACCGGACAGTTCCGGCGGCCCCGTCCACCGTGATGTCCTGCCCATCCCGCAGCCGCGTGGTGGCCTCCGCAACACCCACCACTGCCGGGATGCCGTACTCGCGGGCCACCACAGCCCCGTGCGAAATGACGCCGCCCATCTCCATCACCAGGGCGCCTGCCGTCATGAACAGCGGCGTCCAGCCGGGGTCAGTGGAGGGTGCCACAAGAATTTCCCCGGGTTCCAGGTGGGCGCCGACGGGATCCATGATCACCCTGACCTTGCCGCTGGCGGTGCCGGCCGAGGCCGGCGTCCCCGTCAGCTGGTCTCCGGCGGACAGTCCGGGGCCCGCCGCGGCCTCGACATCGGTGCCGTCCGAGAGCAGAAGGCGTGGGATGTGCCGCCGCCGGAGCTCGGAGGTGTAGAGCCGACGGCGCCGGGAGACGATTCCCTTGAGGTCCGCACCGCGAAGGCCTATGCGCAGTTCGGTGAAGTCCAGGAAGAACACGTCACCGGCGTCGTCGATGGTTCCGTTCTTCACGAGTTCCACGCCCACGGCGGTGAGCTGCCGGTGCATCTCGGCGAGCACCATCACAATGCAGAACTTGGGCAGTTCCCGGAGGCCGGCGAGTTGCCGTGTCCGCCGCAGGCAGACCGAGACCAGCCGCGCCCGCAGCCGGCTCCTGGCCCCTGCCCGCGCCACCAGTTCGCTGATCCGGGCCTCCGCATGCTCTGATGCCCTGGTGAATTGCCGGTCCGGGGCCTGCTCGGGATCGTCCACGCGCAGATAGTTCGAAATCATTCCCAGGATGTGGTCCGGCTCCTCGAACCACCGGGGCATTCCCAGATCGATCTCCGCCACGGCCCGGTGACCGTACGTGGACAGGAACTGCTGAAGCCCGGCCTGGGCGGGCGCGGGAAGTTCGCCCCGGTGGTAGCGGGAAGCCAGCTCCGCAGGCGGCAGCTCCGTAAATGCGCGGCGCGCTTCCGGATCACCGCCCAAGGACACGGCCAGCTGCCACAGCTCCAGGTCCATCATGGTGGTCACATTGTGCGGCAGTCCGCGGAGCACAGCCTCGAGTTCACGCGGCTTGGCAGTTCCGCGCAGCAGCCTGCGGGCCGCAGCCAGCGTCAGGTACCCCACGGACGGCGCCGGGAGGGTGGCCTGGATCAACCCGTTGATGGAGGAGGCCAGAATGTCCTCCGCGTGCTGGAGCCGCGTGGCCGCGGAGGCGGGCAGGGGGAGGACCAGGGTGGCCGCGAGCCGGTCCTGGTAGCGCTGCACCCTCCGCAGTTCGCGCTCCGGCCACAGCAGCGCGCGGAGCATGGGGGGAAGCAAAGCGGAGAACTGGCCCAGGCTCTGCGCGGCGCCGGCGCGTTTGGATTGCGTTGTGGCCGGGGGAGTGCGTCCCGTGCCGCCGGCCTTGTGCCGGGAACGGCTGATGATGCTGAACCGCGGATCCGCCAGGAGCGCAGGGAGGACGGCAGCCGACCTGCCGTCGGCGAGGGGGAGCGTTTTCAAGAGCGCTTTGCGGCCGTTTTTGTTACGGATGAGGGGTGTCAGCTCCACGTACATCCGAAGGCCCGGGTTGACGTAATTCCATGGCCCGCTGTCGCCCCTCATGAGTGCCAGGACGGAGAGCCCCATCGGCGTGATGGGGCGTGTGAGGCCCTGGAGCAGCGTGCCGCACAGGTAGATGCGCGCATCCCCGGAGGCTGCGCCGTCAGGGGCGGTCTGTCCCGTGAACGGGTCGTCGTCCGGGAGCGGGTAGAGCGTGGTGATGGGCCGCGACTGGGTCAGCCAGGCCTTGCCGGCCCGGTCAATCACCCATTCCAGGTCCTGCGGTGCACCCAGCAGCCGCTGGGCGGCGGCACCGCGGGAAGCCAGTTCGCGAAGTTGCTTCCCGCTCAGGCCGGGCGGCCGGCCCGGTGGTTGCCGCAAAACCCGGCCGGAGGCTGTCTCGAGCACAAAATGGTCCGGGTTCACGGCGCCGGAAACCACCGCCTGTCCCGGCCCGGAACTGGCATCGATAACCGTTTCGGTCCGCGTCCCGGTCACCGGATTGGCGGTGAAGAGCACGCCGGCCGTGGCGGCCTGGACCATGCGTTGAACGACGACGGCGAGGCCCACCCCGCGATGGCTGATCCCGTTCGCTGTCCGGTACGCCACCGCCCGGTCGGTCCATAGAGAGGCCCAACACTGCCGGACTGCCGCCACTACGGCGTGGGCCCCGGAGACGTCCATAAAGGAGTCCTGCTGCCCCGCGAAGCTGGCAAAGGGCAGGTCTTCGGCAGTGGCGGAGGAACGAACGGCCACCGGCCCGCCGCCCATCGCGGCATAGGCGCCGCGGAGGGCGGCCTCAACCTCGGGCGGCACCGGCGCCGCCGCCATCAGTTCACGGCCGCGCCGCGCGAGCTCGTTCCGGTCCGCGTCCGTTAGTCCGCGAGCGATGTCCCGCAGTCCGCGAGCGCCGTCAAGGCTGCCGCGTCCGTCCAGCTCGGCGGCGAGGGCGTTCATTTCCGCGGGAGCGGCCTTCCGGTAGCCGGCGGTGGTCAGGCAGAAACCCGGCGGTACCGGGAAATCCGCCGTGGTGAGGAGGCCGAGGTTGAGGGCCTTGCCGCCCACTGCGTCCAGTGCTGCGTGCGCCGGCCGGTTGAGGTCAATGATGAGCTCTGCCCCGCCGGCGTCCCGCTCCGGATCAAGGCTCACGGAATCCATGTGCCCTGGCCTTCAGATCCTGGCTACGGGAAGATCCGGAGCGCCGTGTCCCAGTTGAAGTGTTGATGCTCGGGGCTGACCTGCAGGCCCATGACCACCAGCATGATGGCTTCGAGTTCCCGTGCCCGCCGGAGCGGCCCGACGTCGATGGGCCGGAGTCCCGCGGCGGCTGCGACGGCGCTGACCTTCTCCTTGGCGTGCTCCGAGTCGCCGGCTATGAAGACGTCCAGGTGCTGCCCGCCGACTTGTCCGTCCTCCAGGGTGGCGGCGAAGGTCGTATTGAACGCCTTAACCACATCTGCACGCCCTTCGAGGAGGCGGGCTGTTTCTTCGGCGGCGGACGTGCCCGGTTCGGTGGTGAGCCGGTCGAAGGTTGATACGTCCACGGGGTTGCTGATGTCCACCACCACCCGGCCTTCCAGTGAGTCCCCGGCTTCCAGGATGGCGTTGTGCACGTCCTTGTGCGGCATCGCCAGGAAAACGATGGCCCCGGTAATGCCGGCCCCGATGACGCCGCCAGTAGCGCCGGGCCCGAGGCTCTCCACCAGGTCGCGGGTTTTGGGTCCGTCCCGCCCCAGAATCTGGACGGGGTTGTTTCCCCTCAGCATTGCTTTCGCGAGTGCCCGGGCCATGTGTCCGCTGCCGAGAATGCTGATGTTGGTCATGATCATCCCTTGCCGAAAATGCCGTGGTCCTTGTCTCATCCAGTAGACCTGCACAGGGTGCCGGTGCAACAGGGACGAAAGCCCCGGATACCGGTCGTCTTAGTTCCGGCAGCCGTTCCTTCATGCCTCGCTGCCGTGTCTCAGGACGTCCGGCAGCTCGTCCACGAAGACGGTCTGTGGCGGCTCGTAGTAGATCACCAGCACCTGGTCGCCCACCTCGAAGCCGCTGGTCTTGTCGAAGGGGTGGGCGTGGAAGGCCATGGTGCCGCCGAGGTAGGGGAGCATGACCTCGCCGATGGTGTCCGGTCCGATGCGCCCGGTCACCCGGCCGATTTTGCCTGTCAGGCTCCGGTCAACATTCCTGTGCATCCCGGCTCCTACGCCTCGGGCGAGGCGGGTGGGTGCTTGGTGTCCGGGCCCTTCTTCAGCGCGGAGGCCAAGGCGGGAAGGTAGTCGCCGGCCTGCGCGAGGATTCCGCCGAGCATCCTGTTGATCCCTTCGCCGCCGTTCAGCACGGTCATCTGGCCCACGTGCGAGAACGGCTCGGCGGCTGCGGCGATGATGGCGGGCATGTTTTCAGCGAGCTGCTGGGAGATGACGGCGTCCTGGTTGGTCCCCAAGGCCTCGGCCCGTGCCTTGATGCCGTCCGCCTCCGCGAGGGCCTTGGCTTTGATCGCGGAGGCCGCCGCGTCTCCCTTGGCCTTGGTGGCTGCGGCTTCGGCCTCGCCGGTGACCTTGGTGGCTCCGGCTGCGGCAGCCGCAGCGGTGGCATTGGCCTGGGCCTGCAGCTCCGTGCGGCGGGCGTTGGCCTGGGCTTCAAGTTCGGTGCGCCGTGCCAGTGCTTCGGCGGCGCTGATGTCCGCCGCTTTCTGGCCTTCCGCGTCGGTTCGTTTGGCGTAGGCTTTCGCGTCTGCGGGTTTCCGGACGGTGGTTTGGAGCTTCTGCTCTTCCCGGTCCGCCTCGAGTTTGGCGACTTCGGTTTCCTGGACCACCACCTGCTGCCGGGCCGTGGCGTCGGCCAGGGGGCCGGCCTGGGCGGCGTTTGCCCTGGCCCGCTCGGCGTTGGCCTGCGCCACTGACTGCCTGATGGCTGAGACGCTCTGCGCGTCCGCGATCAGGGCTGCCGCCTCTGCTTCCTTCTCGGCCGCTTCGCGGTTGCGGGTGGCCTCGGCGATGCGTGCTTCCATTTTCACCTGGGCAATGTGCGGCTTGGCGATGTTCTGGATGTACCCGGTGGGATCCTGCAGGTCCTTGATCTGCAGCGAGTCCACCACGAGCCCGAGTTTTTCCATCTCCACGCCGCTGGCGCTGCGGACCTGCGATCCGAGCTTGTCCCGCTCGCGAATGATCTCCTCCACGGTCATGCTGCCGATGATGGAGCGCAGGTGGCCCTCGAAGACGTTGTACACCTGGCTCTCCATTTTGGGCTGCTGCCCCAGGAAGCGGCGGGCGGCATTGGCAATGAAGGGCGGAGCGTCGCCGATCTTGTAGATGACCACGCCCTCGACGATCACCTGGATGCCCTGCGAGGTGACACAGGATACTTTGAGTTCAGTTTCGTTCAGGGTCAGCGACAGGGTCCGCACCGTCTGGAGGCCCGGAAGGACCAGGGCACCCTTCCCCGTGACAATCTTGAAATCCATCCCCGCGCGGGTGTCAAGCGTTCCGCGGGTCAGCCCGGAGATGATGAGGGCCTCGTTCGGTTCGGCCACCTTCCACATGAGTTTTGTTGCCACCCACACAAAGCCGATGGCGACAAGCACACCCACGATGGTGACGATGAGCGGGAAGAATGCTGAGAAGTCCGGCATGACCAGATCCTTTCAAGGGTGTGAATCAGGCACCGCGGTAAAGCCCAAAGCTGCAGCTGTCCGTTCCCGGCAGACCAAAATGCGGGTGGTTCCGGCCTGCCGGGGCAGCTGTTGTAGTCAGTCTGTGTCGGCGCAGGCCAAGAGTCCAGAGCGCTGCTGATTAGTCCGGTCGTGTTGCAGTGCCCGGACCCATCACGTTGAGCGGTCCGATCTCGGCGGGGTCATAGCCTTCGGCGTAGACCGGCGGGGCAGCCTGCCCCGGGATGAAGCTCGGAATGGTGCTGAGCGGAGTGCGGCGCCGGATCGCGTTGCGCAGGCCGAGCCCGGCAGCCAGGGCCACGCGTGACCACCAGGTGCTGCGGGGGAGTCCGAGGGCGGCGGCAAGCGGGGCGTCGTCGAGCATGGTGGCGATCATGCGTTCCGTGACGGGTTGCAGGAGCCTTGGCTGCATGCTTTGAAATACCTGTACGGTGGCGCCCATCAGCGTCTTGCCCGCGCTGCTGGGCGCCACCCGGCGCCGTTCGTAGTCATCGAAGAACTTCGCCGCCGCCTCGAAGGTGACGGGGATGTCCGCAATATGGATTCTGGTGCCCAGTTCGCGGAAGAACCGGGTTGCGGCGTCCCGCTCGGTCTGCGTCGGCTGGCGCCAGCCGTGGAGTTCCGTCCACCGGATGGGAACCACCAGGAGGGTCATGAGCACGTACAGGAAATCCTCCGGGCTGCCCGGCACGTGCCGGTGGACCCGGTTCAGCAGTGCCGTCATCTGCCGGCCGCGTTCGGAGTCCAGCCCGCAGGCGATGAGTTCGTAGATCACCAGTCCGGTGTCAATGGACCGCTTCATGGGCCGGGCAGGTATTTCCCCGTTCCTCACCAGCGTGGCCGCACCGGAGGGAATGGCGAAGTTCCGGTAGTAGGCAAGGAAGAAGCCGAACTTGATGTCCTCAGCCAGGTCAAACAGCGCCATCTGGCGGAATGTCTGCTCCCAGTCTTCCGGATCCCGGGCCAGCTGCCTGTCCAGGCTCTCCGCCAGTGACGAGTGGAGCCGCATCATCAGAGAGACCTCCGTGACGAGAGTTTTCAGCCTTCGTGTGTTGTGGCGCCGGCGTCCGGTGTTGCCGCTCCGGCATCCGCTGCGGCCGCGTCAGCTGCCAGGGCCTGACGACGCCGATAGATTTGGACCGCGGTCACCGCCGGTACGGTGGCCAAGGCGACAGCCCGCATCCAAGGCCGGTCCAGGACGTGGCCGGTGAGCCCGTCCAGTGAGAACGCGCCGGGGCCGCCCAGGGTGAACGCTGCAGCCGCCACGGCCAGCACCGCCGGGTACTCAAGACCGCCTTCCGTGGCGAAGAATCCGCCGGGCGCATGGACGCTGGCCGCGACGGCCATGGTGGTGGTAGCGGCGGCGCCGGCGGCCGGGGTCGCCAGCCCCAAGGCAAGGGCCAGCCCGGCCCCGGCTTCTCCAACGCCGGCGAGGATGGCGCTGGATTTTGCCGGGCGGAAACCCATGGCGTGCATGCCCTTGCTGGTGCCTTCGAGGCCGCCGCCGCCGAACCAGCCGAAGAGCTTCTGCGACCCGTGGGCCATAAGCACGCCGCCCAGGGCAACCCGGAAGACAGTCTGGGCGGCGGTCGCAGCAGTGGAGCTGGTGGTTTCATGGCTCATGGCGTCCTCCATGGGAGATGATTTTCCGCTGCGCCGGGCGGCGCCGCCTGACCTGACGATTCTACGTCCGCGTCTGCACCGCGCTCAAAGGTCTTCAAAGAGATCGGTCAGGACGCCGGCCGCCCCGGCCATTCCTTGCCGGCCCACGGGTCGTAGTCGGCAATAAGCTCCTCCTGCGGCGGACGCTCAGTCTCAGGGATGTGTTGGAGATTGACCCGCACCCGGTACCAGAGCGAACTCGATCCGCGCATCCCGTCTATAAGCACATCGGCCGGATGCAGGCCCGGAACGAGGTCCGCATGCCGGGCCTTCCACGCGTCGAGCGCCGCGAGGGCTTCGGGCTTGGTCCTGGTACGGGCCACTTCGACCAGCGGCATCACCGACTGCCGGCGCCCGGAACCGTCGCCCGCGCGCGGCGGCTTTTCGGCGGGACCCAGCTCCTTGGCGAGGGCGAGGAGCCCTTCCAGCGAGCCGACGGCGTCGTCGATCCCCGCGTGCGGGTCGCCCAGATCGGCGAAGCGCCCCGGAACCGTGAGAACGGTGAACTGTTCCGGACGGGCCGAACGGACCTCGTCCCAGGTGAGCGGCGTGGAGACCCTGGCATCGGGCAGCGGCCGCACGGAGTAAGCGGATGCCACCGTGCGGTCCTTGGCGTTCTGGTTGAAGTCGACAAACACGCTCTCCCCGCGCTCCTCCTTCCACCAGCGGGCGGTGGCCAGGCCGGGAGCGCGGTTCTCCACCTCGCGCGCGAGGGTCTCGGCGGCCAGTCGCACGTCCCGGTAGGACCACGTTGGCGCAATCCGCACCAGGATGTGGAGCCCCCGCGACCCGCTGGTTTTCGGCCACCCCACGAGTCCGACGTCGTCGAGCACCTCCTGCGCGACATACGCGACATCGACGATCTGGTTCCAGTCCACGCCCGGCATCGGATCGAGGTCCACCCGGAGCTCGTCGGGGTGTTCGAGGTCCTCGGCGCGCACCGGGTGCGGGTTCAGGTCCAGGCAGCCCAGATTCACCACCCAGGCGAGCCCGGCGGCATCACGGATCACGGCCTCTTCGGCCGAGGTGCCGGAGGCGTAGTGCAAGGTGGCGGTGTCGATGAAATCGGGGTGGTTTTCGGGTACACGCTTTTGGAAAAACGGCTCACTGTCAATGCCCTTCGGAAAGCGTTTGAGCACCATCGGCCGGCCGGCCGCCCCGCGCAGCGCACCGTCCGCCACCTTGAGGTAGTAACGGACCAGGTCAAGCTTCGTGAGCCCCGGCCCGGGGAAGACCACCTTGTCCGGACTGGAGATGCGAACCTCCGCGCCGGCAATGGTGAGGATCTCGGCCGGAGTCTTTGAGGGGTTCATGACGCCACGCTAGCAACGATCGGATATCCCAACCAGACCGCCTGGCCTGGTCACTGGCGGCCCGGGCGGTCAGCCACCAAGCAGCCTGCCGCTGGAACCGCGCACAATCAGGCTGGTGGGCAGTTCCGCACCGCCCGCACCGCGCACGTTCGGGGACCCGTCGTCCGCGTTTGGCAGGGCCGCCAGAACGAGGGACAGCGCCGTGGCGCCGGCTTCGGTGAACGGCGCGGCGATGGTGGTCAGGGCCGGGGTGGTGAAGTCGGAGCCGAAAATATTGTCGAAGCCCACCACGCTGAACTCGTCCGGTATGGTCACTTTCGCCGCCTGCAGTTCCCGCATCAGCCCGATGGCCAGGACATCGTTGAAGCATAGGGCGGCGGTGGCCCCGGAGGCGATCACGTCCCTCGCGGCACGCCGGCCGCCCTCGGCGGTGGGTGCCGTGGTGGGGATGAGCAGGGCCTCGCGCCCTGTCCATTCACAGGCGGACCGCAGGCATTCCCAGCGGCGGGCCGAAAGCCATGAGGTGTCCGGGCCGGCCAGGAAGGCGATCCTGCGGTGGCCGCCGGACGCAAGGTGGCGGACCGCTTCGGAGATGCCGGGTTCCACGTCGGGGACTACCGAGTCGACACCTGCCACGCTGCGGTTGATGACGGTGACAGGCTTCGTGGCGTTCAGTGCCCTGATCTCAGGATCGGACATGCGCGGGCTGGCGAGGACGATGCCGTCGGTGGAAGGCTGGATCCGCCGGGCAACCCTCAGCTCCGTTGCCGCCGATTCAGCGGATTCGGCGAGCACCAGCGTCAGGCCGTTCGCGGCGGCGGCGGCCTGGGCGCCGCGGATCATGTCGAAATAGCTGGGGTTCGTGATGTCCGCGACGATCAGCCCGACCGTGCCGGTCCGGCCCGTCAGGAGGGAACGGGCGAGGGGGCTTGCTCTGAAGTTGAGCTCCGCGGCCGCCTGCTCCACGAGTTTCCTTGTTTTGGCGCTCACCCGTTCCGGTTTTCCCAGGGCCCGGGACACGGTGGAGGGATTGACGCCGGCAATCTTTGCGATGTCGTAAATCGTGACCTTGGTGCCGGCCGGGCCGGAGCTCTTCGCCATGGCTACATTCTCCCAAACACCAACCCTTGAACGGCCGATGCCCCGGGGTTAACATATCCGGCACGCGGCGCAGCGGAAGCCGGCGCTTGATCAGAACGGGGAGTCGGACATGAGCGGGACAACCACCCGGGCGTCATCGGCACAGCTGATGGTGGACCTGATTATCTCCCTGGACGGCTATGCCTCCGCCGAGGGATGGCCGGGCTGGTGGGGCCTGGAAGGGCCGGAATACCTGGCCTGGCTTGAGGAGGAGGGGGCGAAGCGGTACACGATCCTGATGGGGGCGAACACCTACCGGCTGATGTCCGGCATGGCGGCGGACGCCGAAGCGGACGGCTCCGCATTTTCCCGGGAAGAGGGTGCGAGCCTGACCGGCCTCGCCGCCGTTCCCAAGATCATCTTCTCCGCCACCTTGCCGGCGCCCCTGGCCTGGCCGAACTCGGAGTTCGTCACCGGGGACGCCGTGGAGGCCGTGAGGGAAATGAAAAGGACCGGCACCGGCACGCTGAGCACGCTGGGCAGCCTCAGCCTGTCCCGCTCGTTGCTGACGGCCGGTCTGGTGGACCGGTTCCGGGTGGTGGTGTTCCCCGTAATCACCGGCCGCACCGGACGGGAGCGGATCTACGACGGCTATCCGGACGTCGCGCTCGAAATGGTCGAAAGCAGGACCTTCGACGGCCGGCTCCAGCTGCTCGAGTACGTCCCCACGGTGCTCACCGGGCCGCCGGCCCGCGGACCCGGTGAACAGCGGACGGGATGACGTCCTTGCGCAGCCCGGCACAGCGGTCCCGCACGTTCACCGGAATCCTGGTGAATACTGCCCTTGCCAACATCACCACCAGTTACCTGTGGTTCGCCCTGACGTTCTGGGTGTACCTGGGGACGCGCAACGTGATCGCCACCGGCGTGGTGGGTGGTTTGTACATGCTGCTGATCGCGCTCTCCAGCATCGGCTTCGGCACCTTCGTGGACCGCTACCGCAAGCTGGCCGTCATGCGCTTCGCCGCAGGGTTCACCCTGGTGATGTTGGTGCTGGCGGGGGTCATGTTCCTGCTGACACCGGCCGCCAGGCTGCTGGACCTGGCCGGGCCGTGGTTCTGGCTCTTCACGCTGATCATCCTGGTCGGTGCGGTGGTGGAGAACATGCGCAATATCGCCCTGTCCACCACCGTCACTATTCTCATCGAGCCCGACAGGCGGGCCAATGCCAACGGGCTCGTGGGCATGGTGCAGGGGCTGATGTTCATCGTCACTTCGGTGCTCTCCGGATTATCCGTGGGGCTGGTGGGCATGGGCTGGACCATCGTCGTCGCCCTCGTGCTCACCGCGCTGGCCTTCGCGCACCTCCTCACACTGCGCATGCCCGAAGAGGTGCGTGCGGCGGCCACGGATGCACACGGCAGCTTTGACCTGCGCGGGTCCCTCGCCGCCGTGCTTGCCATCGCCGGCCTGTTCGCGCTGATCCTGTTTTCAACCTTCAACAACTTTATCGGCGGGGTCTACATGGCGCTGATGGATCCCTACGGCCTGGAGATGTTCCCCGTGGAGCTCTGGGGGACCTACTTCGCGCTGGGCGCCACCGGCTTCATCGTGGGCGGCGCGCTGGTGGGCAAGTTGGGGCTCGGGTCCAATCCATTGCGCACCATGCTCATCGCGGTGATCCTGATGGGCGTTCTCGGCGCCGTGTTCACAGTGCGGGAATGGGCCTGGCTGTACATCGCGGGCATCTGGCTCTACCTGGTCCTGGTTCCCGTTGTGGAGGCTGCAGAGCAGACAGTCATCCAGCGGGTGGTGCCGCTGCCGCGGCAGGGCCGGGTGTTCGGGTTCGCCATGGCGTTTGAGTCAGCGGCGGCACCGATCACGGCCTTCCTCATTGCGCCGATCGCCCAGTTCTGGATCATCCCGTATGCGCGGTCGGCCGAGGGCGCGGCCCAGCTGGCCCCGCTGCTGGGCGAGGGCACCTCGCGCGGCATAGCGCTGGTGTTCCTGGTGGCCGGAATCATCATGGTGGTGGCCGCCCTGCTGGCCTTCCTGACTCCGGTGTACCGCCGCGTCTCGGCGTCCTACTCGGGGGGAACGGCAGAAGCGGAGGAAGCGGCGGACACTGCCAGGTGACCCGCCGCTTCCCCGAACCCCTGTCAGCCCACTGTCACCGCCGCGGGGAGCGGTTCGAGAGGCACGTGGCGCACGGCCCCTTTGTCCGCCGAGAGCGCGAAGGCGGCGTAGGCCCGGAGCGCCGGTGAGACCGCCCGCTCACGGTTGCGGGGCCGGTAGCCGCTGCCCGCCTCCAGCAGTTCACGGCGGCGGTCAAGCTCGGCGTCGGACACTTCCACCGCGATGGAGCGCGCGGGGATGTCGATGGTGATGATGTCGCCGTCCTCGATGAGGGCGATGGCTCCTCCCGCGGCCGCCTCGGGAGAGATGTGGCCGATGGACAGTCCTGACGTTCCGCCGGAGAAGCGGCCGTCGGTGATGAGCGCACATTTGGCGCCGAGCCCCAGGCCCTTGAGGAACGACGTCGGGTACAGCATTTCCTGCATGCCCGGGCCGCCGCGCGGGCCTTCGTAGCGGATCACCACCACGTCGCCTGCCTCGATCCGTTTGCTCAGGATGGCTTCCACGGCGTCGTCCTGCGATTCGAAAACCACGGCCGGCCCGGAGAACTTAAAGATCGATTCATCCACGCCGGCGGTCTTCACCACGCAGCCGTCCACCGAAATGTTGCCCCGCAGCACGGCCAGCCCGCCCTCCACGGTGTGCGCATTGGCGACGGACCGGACGCAGCCGTTGGCGCTGTCCGTGTCCAGCGTGTCCCAACGTTCGGACTGGGAGAATGCAGTGGCTGAGCGGACGCAGCCGGGCGCCGCGTGGAACAGCTCGACGGCGGTGTTGGTCGCCTTGCCGCCGCGGATGTCCCAGTCGTCCAGCCAGGAGCGCAGGTCCGGGCCGTGCACGGAGCGCACATCGTGGTTGAGCATCCCGCCGCGGTCCAGTTCACCGAGGATGGCCGGGATGCCGCCGGCGCGGTGGACGTCCTCGACGAGGTAGTCGCCGTTGGGGGCAACCTTGGTCAGGCAGGGGGTGCGGCGCGAGATCGCATCGATGTCCTCGAGCGTGAAGTCCAGCTCGGCCTCCTGGGCTGCGGCGAGCAGGTGCAGGATGGTGTTGGACGAGCCGCCCATGGCGATGTCCATGGTCATGGCGTTTTCGAACGCGGCGCGGCCGGCAATGGCCCGCGGCAGCACGGACTCGTCGTCGCCGTCGTAGTAGGCGTTGGTGATGTCCACGATTGCCTTGCCGGCGTCCTGGTACAGGTCCTTGCGTGCGGTATGCGTGGCCAGCGTGGTGCCGTTTCCCGGCAGCGAGAGGCCCAATGCTTCGGTGAGGCAGTTCATGGAGTTGGCCGTGAACATGCCCGAGCAAGAACCGCAGGTGGGGCAGGAGGTTTCCTCGATCCGCAGCAGGTCCTCATCGGAAACGGAGTCGTTGACGGCGTCGGCGATGGCGGAGATCAGGTTGAGGCGCTTCCGGACGGTGCCGTCCACCAGCACGGCCGTGCCGCCCTCCATCGGGCCGCCGCTGACGAAAACCGTGGGGATGTTCAGGCGCAGCGCGGCCATCAGCATGCCGGGGGTGATCTTGTCGCAGTTGGAGATGCAGATCAAGGCGTCGGCGCAGTGCGCGTTGACCATGTACTCGAGTGAGTCGGCGATCAGGTCGCGCGAGGGCAGGGAGTACAGCATGCCGCCGTGGCCCATGGCGATGCCGTCATCGACGGCGATGGTGTTGAACTCGCGCGGGATGCCGCCGGCCTCAATGATGGCGTCCGAAACGATGCGTCCCACGGGCTGGAGGTGCGTGTGGCCGGGGACGAATTCGGTGAAGCTGTTGGCGACGGCGATGATCGGCTTGCCGAAATCGTCGCCGTTGACGCCGGCGGCGCGGAGCAGGGCGCGTGCGCCGACCATGTTGCGGCCGTGGGTGACTGTTCGTGAGCGTAGTGGAGGCATGGAAGCAGTCAACCAGTGCCGCCGCTGCGGTGGAAGACGGTCCTGGTACTAGTAGTGGGAGTGCTAGATTTTTGGGGTGAGTGATGAACGACGGCGGGAGCTGGGGCAGTTCCTGCGTGACCGGCGAGGAAATCTGGTGCGGGCCGAGCTGGGGCTGCCGCCCATTGGGCGCAGCCGCACCCAGGGGCTGCGCCGCGAGGAGGTTGCCTCCTTTGCCGCCGTGAGTGTCACCTGGTACACGTGGCTCGAGCAGGGCCGGGAGATCAACGCCTCCCGCCAGGTCCTCGAAGCCATCGCGCGGGTGCTGCAGCTGACAGCAGCGGAGAACGCGTACCTGCTGGCTCTGGGAGGCTACGCCCCGGTGCCGGCGGCGGACATCGTCCCGATCGAGGAAGCGCCCGCCCATGTGCAGCGGCTCCTGGATTCCCTGGACTTCCCGGCTTTTGCCGTGGCCCCGGACTGGGGGATTGCGGGCTGGAACCGGGCCTACGCCGGCCTGTATTCGCGCATCGCGGCCATCGGCCCGGCGGACAGGAATCTCCTCTGGCTCATCTTCACCGACCCGCACCTGCGCGACATGCTGCCGGACTGGGAAGAGACCTCCCGCCATTTCGTCGCAGAATTCCGTGCCGAAGCGGGAGCCCGGCTCGGCTCCGCCGCCCACACGGCCCTGATCTCCCGCCTGACCGGGGCCAGCCCCGAGTTTGCCCGGCTTTGGGCGGACCGCGGCGTGGAGCGCTTCGCCTCCCGGCAGCGGGTGTTCCTGCATCCCGACGCCGGCCGGCTGGTCTACGAACAGCACCGTCTGGTGCCCTCGGATGCACCGGAACTGCATCTGGTCATGTACGCCCCTGTGCCGGAGAACTGACCCGTCCCTCGGACAACCCCGCACTCGGCCTGGTCCTTGCGCTCGCAGAGCAGGTCTGGCCGAGCCCGGCCTAGCGCCCGCAGCGGCGCGAAACCCGCGCTACTCGGCGGAAGGCCGCCGTCGTTGCTGTTTGGTTGCCGACCGCTGCTGCTTGGCTGCAAGATGGCGGTATTTCGATCCCCGCGTGGGTTTGGTGGGCCGGCGGCGGGGACCTTCCGGGGCAAGGGCAGCCCGCACAAGGTCAGCGAGCTTGGCCAGCGCGAGCTCGCGGTTGCGCAGCTGGGAACGCTGCTCGGAAGCGGTCACGGTGATCACGCCGCCGATCAGGCGTGGTCCGAGCCGCTCCAGTAGCGCCAGGCGCTGGCTTTCCGAGAGCACCGCGGAGCCACTGACGTTCCATGAGAGCTCGGCCCGGCTGTCCGTGGTGTTGACATGCTGGCCGCCTGGACCCGACGAACGGGAGAACCGCCAGCCCAGTTCCGCCGCCGGAATGATGAGCGCGGGCGACACCTCCAGATCCATGCACCCAGCGTCGCACAAAACGCGCTTCGCCGGCGCCGCCACCCGGCTCCACACGGACGTGAGCAGGCAAAATGGTGTCATGGACGATGCTGATGCTGTAACCACGCAACGCACCACGGTAGAGGATTGGACCCGGGCGCTGGCAGAGTCCAGCGGCTCGCCCGGCGGCGGCGCCGGGACCGGAGTCATGCTGGCCATCGCCGCGTCGTTGACAGCGATGGTTGCCGGCTACACCGAACCCGACCCGCACCAGCGGACGGAGCTCGACGCTATCCATGAACGGGCGCTGCTGCTCCGCCGGACCGCCCTTCGGCTGGCCGACGAGGACGCCGCCGCCTCGCAGGCTTTCGGAGCGGCGTTCCACCAGGAGCCGGGACCGGACCGCGAGGACGCCATCCACCGGGCCTCCGTGGACGCTGCGAAGGCATCGGCAGTGCTCGGCGACCAGGCGATCGCAGCCATCGGGGATCTGGGCTGGCTCGCTGCCAACGGCAACCCTGCCCTCATTGCCGATGTCGTCGTCGCGTTCGGTGCCCTCAGAGCCGCGGTCACCGGGGCACGCACCAACGTGAGTTTTGACCTCGGCGCGCTCACGTCCGCAGGTGCCACTCTCGAGGAGGTCCGCGGGCAGCATCCGAAACTGTGGGAGACAGTCCAGCGGCTCACTACCGCTCTTGACCGGATTGATGACCTGGCCGCAGGGATAGACCACCGCGCCGCCCCGACAGATGCCGGTTAGGGCCGATCCGATGCCATGGTTTGCGGCGTCCCCGGCCTGAGCTCACACCTGACCTCACACCTGACCTCACACCAGCGGCCACGGGTACCGCATGCCGGTCTGGTCCACGGGCAGGACCCCGTCCAGCAGGACCCGCCGTACCCTCCGCTGCAGTGCGGCGACCTCGGCCTGGGTGAGAAGTTCCGCCACCTCGGCCGGCACGGCCTCGGCGAGCGGAATGAGGTCCTCAAGCAGGGCGCCGGGGATCGGTTCTCCGGCGAAGTCCCAGATGACGGTGCGGAGCTTGAACGGCGCGGCGAAGCACAGCCCGTGATCGATTCCCCAGATCCGCCCGTCGTCGCCACGCAGCACGTGCCCGCTCTTGCGGTCCGTGTTGTTGGTGATGTAGTCGAACAGGGCAATCCGGGCAAGTTCGCGGTGGGTCTCCGGGGCGTCAGCGTACAGGGTGAAATAATGCTCCCGGAAGTCGCACTCGACGAACCACTGCAGCGACCCGATGCCCAGTGGCGCGTCGTCGCGGATTACCGTGGTGGGAACCAGACCCCACGCCAGGTACTCGCTGAGCAGGTACGCCGCCCGTTCCCGGCGAAACAACCCGGGCAGGAAATCGGACAGCGGGCGCTCGCCGGCCTCAGGCTTGTAGACCGCACGCCCGGAATCCGCCCCTCGGGAGACCCGGACCAGGAAGGTCTCATTGCTGCTGCGGAGGATCCGGCCAAGCACCTCCACCCGGCCCTCGTTCAGCAGGGTCAGCTCACGGCCGGGCACCAGCCGCACCCTTCCACGGTCGGCCGCACGTTCACGGCACCCTCAGTCCACTCAGCGGTTCAGCGGTGGAGTTCACCAGCAGCACCGCCGGTGCCCGGCCAGCCACAAAGGAGATGGCGGACACGGAGCCGGGGCTGACCGCAATCCGCTGGAACAGGTCCAAATGCGTGCCCAGGGCGTGGGCAAGAGCCGCCTTGATGGGGTCGGCGTGGGAAAAACATACAACCACGCCCCCGGGGTTGGCGGCGCAAAGTGCCTCGAGCGCCCCCACCACGCGTGCCTGCATCTGCACGAAGCTCTCCCCGTTCGGGAAGCGGAAGGCCGAGGGATTGTGCTGGACGGTCTGCCACTGCGGCAGGACCGCCAGGTCGGCGAGCGCGGCGCCGGTCCAGTCCCCGAAGTCGCACTCGATCAGGCCGGCATGTTCCCGCACTTCCAGGCCCCTGCGGGCGGCCGTGGGCGCGGCGGTCTCGCGGGCGCGTTCCAGCGGCGAGGAGTAGAGGCCGTCAAGGGGCAGGCCGTCCAGGCGTTCCGCCACGCGTGCCGCCTGGTCGCGTCCCCGGTCGGACAGATGCAGTCCCGGGGCGTGACCCGGCAGCACCATGCCGGTGGTGGGCGTTGCACCGTGCCGCACCAGCAGCAGCAGGGTGTCCTGTGGGTCCGGCGCCGGGGCCGGATGTCCCGGGGGAGCGGCTGCAGTCATCAAAATCCAGCGTAACCTTCCCCACGTCCGGCCGGGCAGGAATTGTGGCGAATTGCTCGATTCCCTGCTGGTTCGGGGTCTACCGTAGAAAGGTGAGTGATCGCCCCGATGTATTTACTGTTGGTGAGTTGCGGGCCGCCGGCCATGTCCGGAAAGACCTGCGGCATGAAATCCGCGACAATCTGCTGGCCGCGCTCGCCGCCGGCCGGGATCCGTGGCCCGGGATATATGGATTCGGCCGGACAGTCCTGCCCCAGCTCGAACGCGCCCTGATCGCCGGGCATGACGTCGTCCTGCTCGGTGAACGCGGACAGGGCAAGACCCGGCTCCTGCGCACCCTCGCCGGGCTGCTGGACGAGTGGTCGCCGGTGATCGAGGACTCGGAACTGAACGAACACCCGTACGAACCCATTACCGAGCAGTCGCGCGCCCGGGCCCTCACCGAAGGTGACCGCCTGCGGGTGGCGTGGCGGCACCGCTCGGAGCGTTACGTCGAGAAGCTCGCGACGCCGGACACCTCTGTTGCCGACCTGATCGGCGATGTTGATCCCATGCGGGTGGCCGAGGGCCGCCGGCTCGGAGACCCCGAAACCATCCATTACGGCCTGATCCCGCGCTCCAACCGAGGCATCGTCGCCATCAACGAACTGCCGGACCTCGCCGAGCGGATCCAGGTATCGATGTTGAACGTCATGGAGGAACGCGACATCCAGATCCGCGGCTACGTGCTGCGGCTGCCGCTTGACGTGTTGGTGGTGGCCTCCGCCAACCCGGAGGACTACACCAACCGTGGGCGGATCATTACGCCGCTGAAGGACCGCTTCGGGGCGGAGATCCGCACCCACTACCCCATTGAGCTCGAGGACGAGGTCGCCGTGATCCGGCAGGAGGGCCAGCTCGTTGCCGACGTCCCCCCGGTTATCCTCGAAATACTGGCCCGGTACACCCGCGCCCTCAGGTTGTCGCCGGCCGTCAACCAGACCTCCGGGGTCTCGGCACGGTTCGCCATCGCGGGGGCCGAAACGGTTGCTGCCGCAGCCCTGCGCCGGGCCAGTGTGCGCGGCGAGGATAAGGCGGTGGCGCGGATCATCGACCTGGAAACCGCTGTTGACGTCCTGACCGGCAAGATCGAGTTCGAATCCGGGGAGGAGGGCCGCGAACAGGCGGTTCTTGACCACCTCCTGCGCACGGCCACAGCGGAGGCGGTGCGGGCGCACTACCAGGGCCTGGACCTGGGACCGCTCGTGGCCGCCCTGGACGGACACCGGACCGTCACCACCGGAGATCAGGTCACCGCCCGCGAGTTCCTGGAAAACCTCCCCTCGCTCAACGGGTCAGCCCTTTACGACGAGATCAGTAACAGGCTCGGCGCCCAAAATGACGGCCAGCGTGCCGCGGCGATCGAGCTTGCCCTCGAAGGTCTCTACCTCGCCCGGCGGATCTCAAAGGAGTCCGACGACGAGGAAACCATCTACGGTTAGCAGTCCGAAGAGAGACGAATCATGAGCTTCCATCACCGATCCTCCAAATACGGCCGATACACGGGAGGGCCGGACCCCCTTGCCCCTCCGGTGGACCTGGCCGAGGCCCTTGATGCCGTGGCCGAGGACGTCATGGCCGGGTATTCGCCCAGGCACGCCCTGCAGGAATACCTTCGGCGCGGCGGCCGGCACATGGAAGGGTTGGATGACCTGGCCCGGCGGGTTCAGCAGCGCCGCAGCGACCTGTTGAGCCGCCACCGGCTGGACGGCACTCTGAACGAGGTGAAGAAGCTGCTGGATACCGCCGTCCTGGAGGAGCGCAAGCAACTGGCCCGGGACGCCATGATGGACAACACCGAGCGCGCCTTCCGCGAGATGCAACTGGAGAACCTGCCCCGGTCCACGGCCGCAGCCGTCAATGAGCTGGCCTCCTACGACTGGCAGTCCAGTACGGCACGGGAGGCCTACGACAGGATCAAGGATCTGCTGGGCCGCGAGGTCCTCGACCAGCGTTTCGCCGGCATGAAACAGGCACTCGAGGGGGCTACGGAGGAGGACCGGGCGGCCGTGGCCGAGATGCTGCAGGACCTCAACGGGCTGCTCGACAAACACCGCCGCGGCGAGGACACCGACGCGGACTTCCAGAAGTTCATGGCCAAGCACGGCCAGTTCTTCCCCGAGAACCCGGAGTCGGTCGAGGAACTGATTGATTCCCTTGCCCAACGTGCTGCCGCAGCCCAGCGGCTCCTGCAATCGATGTCCCCGGAGCAGCGGGATGAGCTGATGAGCCTGTCCGCCCAGGCCTTCGGCTCGCCCGAACTCATGGCACAGCTGGGCCGGCTCGATGCCAACCTGCAGGCCCTGCGCCCCGGCGAGGACTGGACCGGCTCCGAACGGTTCGAGGGGCAGGAGGGCCTGGGGCTGGGGGATGGCACCGGCGTGCTCCAGGACATCGCCGAACTCGACGAGCTGTCCGAACAGCTCTCCCAGTCCTACAACGGCTCACGTTTGGATGACCTGGATGTGGATGCCCTCGCCCGGCAGCTCGGCCAGAACGCCGCGGTGACAGCGCGCACCCTCGCCGAGATCGAGCGCGCCATGCAGGACGGCGGCTACTTGCGGCGCGGGGCGGACGGCGACCTCCGGCTGTCCCCGCAGGCGATGCGGCGGCTCGGCAGGTCGCTGCTGCGCGATACCGCCAAGCAGCTCTCCGGGCGGCAGGGGCGCCGGGAGACCCGGCTGGCAGGCGCCGCAGGTGAGCAGACCGGGTCCAGCCGGCAGTGGGAGTTCGGGGATGCGGAGCCCTGGGATGTCACCCGCACCATCACCAATGCCATCCGCCGGACCACGGCCGACGGCGGCGATCCGGGCAGCGGGTTGCGGCTCAGCGCCGGGGACATCGAGGTGGCGGAGACGGAGGCACGCACCCAGGCCGCCGTCGTGCTGCTGGTGGACGTCTCGTTCTCCATGGCGGCCGAGGGGCGGTGGGTGCCGATGAAACGCACCGCACTGGCCCTGCACCACCTGGTTTCAAGCCGGTTCCGAGGGGACCGGCTGCAACTGATCACCTTCGGCCGCTACGCGCAAAGCAGGGACATCGGTGAACTTACCGCATTGGCCTCCCGCCGGGAGCAGGGAACAAACCTGCACCACGGCCTGCTGCTCGCCAATCGCTTCTTCCGCCGGCACCCGTCCATGCAGCACGTCCTCCTGGTGGTGACCGACGGCGAGCCCACCGCGCACCTGCTCCCGGACGGCGACTCGTGGTTTGACTACCCGCCTGCCCCGGAAACCATTCGCCTGACTATCGCCGAGCTCGACCGCCTTGGCCGGGCAGGCACCCAGACCACGTTCTTCCGGCTGGGTAACGACCCCGGGCTCGAACGGTTTGTCCAGCGGATGGCCCGCCGGGTGGACGGCCGGGTGGTTGCCCCCGACGCCGGCGACCTCGGAGCAGCCGTGGTGGGGGAGTACCTCAGGGCGCACTTCCGCGACCATCCCTACGACGACGCCGACTGGGCCTCCTAAGCCTTCCGTCACCCATCGGCTGAAGAATGCCCGCCGGCGGCGGTGGCGATGGCCGCGGAAGGTTCAGGATCTGCGACGATGTGGGAAGGAAAATTCCCAGGAGGATGCATGCCGTACACAGTCGATTTCAAGAACGTTTCCACCGTAGGGCTGGAGTCGTCACCCGTTGCCGACGCACTGGCCGGCCTGCGCGCCAACGAGGCCCGGTACTTCAAGAACAAGTTCGATCACGATTTCACCGTCCAGCCGGCGGACGAAGCGCCCCGGACACTCGACTGGATCCACGGGGTTCTCTCCAGCGAACGCAACATCTCCATCGCTGCCCGTCCGCTGGAGGTCTCGGACTTCGAGGTGGACGGGACGCGGATGGCCTATGTGTTCTACGAGTCCGGATTGTCCATCAACGTGATGTACGGCATCGAGGATGGCAGCAAGCGGGCAGTAGGGTTCAAGCTCTCCGACGGCATGGAGATTCCGGAGGAGCTGGCATCGAGCTTTAAATTCGCGCGGCAAAAGTCAAAGCTGGCCGGCACCATCCGCGGTTCCTACTTTGTGATCAAGGGCCAGCACTGACACCGGGCCGCCGCGGTGTTCTGTCACGAACGGCCCAAGCAAGGTCCTGAGGTGTGAGTGGACCTGCTCCAGCGTCTGCCCTGATTCGAGCATGCGGGTGCCGGCGTGAACAACGGAGTTGATCATCCCTGCCAGTGAATCGGGGTCGGCGACCCCAAGCTCCGTGAGGGTTTCTATCAGCGGTTCCTGGAGCTGCCGGTGCATCCGCGTGGCTTGCTCGTCGAGTTCCTCACCGGGAGCCAGGGTGGCCAATGCTGAGCCGACGGCGTGGGCTCCTTCGGCGACGAGGTCCACGTTGGCCGTGGCGTAGGCCAGGATGCGGTCGGCTTTGGTGGGTGCCTCGGCCATGGCGCCGGTGACGCGTTCGGTCCAGCGCGGAAAAATGTCGCGGACCAGGGCCTGGAGGAGGTCCTGGCGGGAGCCGAAGTACTGATAAACGCTGGGCCGGGACAGTCCTGCCCGCAGGGCGACCTCGGCCATCGTGGGCGCTTCCGAGGTTTCCTGCAGGAGTTCGTGGGCGGCGTCCAGCAGTGCGCGTTCCTGTGCGGCGCGGTGCTCCGCTACGGTGGCGGCACTTATTCTGGGCATTGGGTGATCCTTTGACACTGGCTGGGGTACGCATCAAGACTACGACGCGCGACGGCGGCCCGCTGAGCAGGCCGCCATCGTCGTTTCCGGGCCCGGATGTGTTAGCTGACCGGTGCGGGAAGCCCTAAACGGCCGTCCACCATTTCTACGATCCGGTCGCAGTGGCCCAGGACGTCATGGTCGTGGGTGACCATGACGGTGGCGACGCCATGTTCGCGGCTTTGCCGTGCAAGGAGCTCCACCACTTCGCGGCTGCGTGCCCGGTCCAGGGATGCGGTGGGCTCATCCACCAGGAGCAGTTTCGCTCCGGAGACAAGTGCCCGCGCGATGCCTACACGCTGCCGTTCGCCGCCGGAAAGCTGGCCGGGGCGGTTGGCGGCGCGGTGGGCCATGCCGACGGAGTCCAGCAGCGCCATCGGATCGAAGCGCTTCGGTCCGCCGGCAAGCCTGTTGACCAGCCGGAGCTGGTCCGCCGCGGTCAGCGCCGGGATGAGGTTGCCGGACTGGAAGACGAAACCTATGTTGGCCAGCCGGAACGCGGCGCGTTTGCCCTGGCTCAACCGGGAGAGGTCCTGGCCGTTGACGGTGACCGTCCCCGAATCCGGGGAAGCCAGGGCGCCGGCGATGGCGAGCAGCGAGGATTTGCCGGAACCGGACGGCCCGACGATGGCCAGGAACTCGCCGGGGGCAACGTCGAGGCTGACGTCATCCAGGGCTCTCACCCGGGTGTCACCGTCGCCCAGTTCCATCACGGCGTGGCGGATGGACAGGCCTGTGCCGAGATGCGTGCCGGCCAGGCCTGCGCCGGCTGCTGAGAGTGTGGGGTTGGTCATCGCTGTCCTCCAAGTGCATTGAGCGGGTTGATCCGGGAAATTCGGACCACGGCCACCGCGGCACCCAGCAGGCCCAGGCCGATGGTGAGGGCCGTGGCGCTGGCGATGGGTGCGGCCTCGAGAGCGAACGGCATGGCTTCCGGCATGGCACTGCCCAGGCCCAGCCCGGCAGCCACGCCCAGTGCCGTGAATCCCACCAGCAGGATCGCGGCCTGAGCCAGTCCATCCCGCAGCAGGTAGCCGGTGGACGCGCCCATGGCCCGCAATACGGAGATTTCGTGCTTGCGCTGGATCGTCCACACGGTGAAGAACGCGCCCACGACCAGGGCGCAGATCGCGTAGAGGAACACCTGGATCATGCTCAGGGTCATGGTTTCGGCTTCATAACCGGGTGAGGCATTGAAGGCCGCGGAGAGGGACTTGCTGGAGGTGCCGGCGGCGGTATCGCCCGCGGTGAGGTCCACCTTGGCGCCGGGGCTGGCCTGCACGGCCACCACGCTGGCGGTATCAAAATCGAGTCCGGACAGCTGCGCGGCGCTCGGAGCGCCGGCGGCCGCCTGACCGGAGGCGATCAGCTGCCAGGTCCTCAGGGGCAGATACGCAACATCGACGTGGCCGAACGTGGCCTGACCGTCGGTGAAACCGACAACCTTGAGCTTCGTGCCGATCCGGTCGAGCGTCAGAACCGTTCCGAGGTCGATGCCTTCGGCCTTGGCGGTGGAGGACACCACCACGCCGTCGGTATCTCCGAGGCCGGCTCCTTCGGAACGGGTCGGTTCCAGGAAGGATCCGGGCTGGACGCCGAATAGCGTGAGGTCAACCTGCTTCCCGGAATCGGTGGTTGCGTTGGCCATGCCGACGCCCATCTTCTCGGCGGCGGCCACGCCCTCGACGCCCCGCCAGGCGCTGAGCTGCCGGTCATCGATGACGGAGCGCGAGAAAGCGTTATCGGTCTTAGTGCCTTCATCGAAGGCGAAGGCGGTGACCGGCATCGACTTGAGGCCGGACACGCCGTCATTGACAAGGCCGGAGGACAGGCCGGAGAGCATCACCATGAGGACGGCGATCAGCGCAATGACACCGCCCATCAGGCTGAAGCGGCCGCGCGCGAAGATGAGTTCGCGGAGTGCAAGGAACATGGGGGAATCCTAGGTTCAGAGGAGAATGAGAGAGTTGCTGACATGCTGTCGGCATCTTTCTGACAGCATGTCAGGAAAGTGGGTGTGGTTTAAATCCGGCAGCCCTGCATCCAAACCCATCGTTGGCCCGGTAGTAGGGGTGTAAGCAAAGCAGCCCGCCCGCGGGCCAAACGAGGAGAAGGACATGCGCAGAAGCATTTTCACGGCCGGAGCCGGAGCAGTGGCAATTGCAGCAGCAATGGCCCTGGCCGGCCCTGCCCAGGCCGACGGCGGGGACGCCCGGCTTTCAGTGCTGCACGGAGTGCCCGGACTGACGGTGGACGTCTGGGTCAACGGCGCCCGCACCCTGGATGATTTCGCCCCCGGCAGCCTTGCCGGCCCGCTGGCGCTGCCGGCCGGAGCCTACGAACTCGCCATCACCGCCGCCGACGCCGCCAATGCTTCGGCTCCCGTCATCGGTCCGGTCAGCGTGACCCTCGCCGCGGGCGGGAACTACACCGCGGTGGCCAACCTGGACGCCACCGGCAAGCCCGCCGCGAACTTCTTTACCAATGACGTCTCCCGGATTGACGCGGGCAAGGGAAAGCTGACCGTGCGGCACCTGGCCGCGGCCCCGGCCGTTGATGTGCTCGCGGGCGGCGCCCCTGTGGTGTCCAACCTGGCCAACCCCGCCGGGCAGACCCTCAGCCTGGGCCCGGGAACCATCTCAGCTGCGGTGGCAGCAACCGGCACCACCGCCCCGGTGATCGGGCCGGCAGATGTCACAGTCTCCGAGGGCACGCACACCATTGTCTACGCCTGGGGCAGCCTGGCGGACAAGAACCTCCAACTGGCCGTCCAGACGATCGACGGGCTGCACTCGGCGCCGGCCGCAGTACCGGGAGCCCGTGACGGCTCACCCGAGGCCGCAGCCGCCAGCACCGGCGTCCCGGTCAGCGGATCGGCCGGCCCGCTTGTGGTCACCATCGGATTCGGCGCTTTGGCGGCAGTCCTGCTCCTGGGAGGCATCGGAATGGCGCGCACCATTGCCGAGCTGCGGGCACGCTGATATCAGGCGCCGGCGGGTAAGCCGGGGAGCAAATTCGCCAACAGCAGTATGAGTGCCTGCCGCCGGTACGCGCCGGCGGCAGGCCTCTCCGTTCACCCACACGTGAGACTCAACGGCGGGAAAGGCCGGTCATGAAGCCACGCACGACGACGGCAGGCGAGTCCCGCCGTCGGGCCCGCCTTCCGTGGCGGGTTGCCCTGGCCGCCGCGGCGGCACTGCTGCTTCCGGCCTGCGCCCCGGCCATTCCAGCCGCCCCCTCTGCGCCGTCCACGCTCCAAAGCGCGGCAGGCGGGGATTCCACGCCCGCGGCAGCTGCGCCGCCCGGAGATACTGCCACGGTCCGCCCTCCCGCCGTGATCCCGGTGCGGCCGGCCACACTGCCGCCGGCCGATGCGGCGCCGCCTGTTCCGACCTCCCTCACGGTGGCCGGCACGTCAATCAACATGACCGTCGTACCCGTGGGTGTGGCGGATGGTGCAGCCATGGAACTGCCGGACACCTTCGACCAGGCCGGGTGGTACCGGTACGGGGCGGCCCCCGGAGCTGCCGCCGGGACCGCCGTGATAGCCGGACACATCGACACAAAATCGGACCAGGCACCGTTTTCCCGGTTGAAGACCCTGCCAGCGGGGACGATGATCCGCGTGGGACGCAAGGACGCGCCGGCCCTGACCTACCGGGTGGTCTCGGTTGACCTGATGGCCAAGGACAGTTTTGACGGCGATTCGCTGTTCCGCCGCGCGGGTCCGCACGAACTGAAGGTGGTGACCTGCGGCGGCCGGTGGCTGGACGAACGAATGGACTACAGCGACAATGTGATTGTCACTGCGGTTCCTCAGTGAGCGTTGATGAGGCCGTGGTTCTCGTCAACGGGGCCGGGAAGGAGTCCAGGTTGGCACTCCCTGACCAGGCGTCCTCCGGATGGGACGACGCGTTGACCTCCTCCTTCATCGCCGGCGATGAGCAGGTCCTGGCAGCGGCCTACCGTGAGTTCGCGCCGCTCGTGCAGACGCTTGCCCTCCGGGCCCTGCGGGACCGATCCGCGGCTGATGACGTCACGCAGGAGGTCTTCATCCGGGTATGGCGGTCCCGGGGCACGTTCAACCCCCAGGTGGCCCGGCTCCCCGCCTGGATCGTCGGGATCACCCGGAATGTCATCGCCGACGCCCACGCCGCTTCCACACGGGAAATCCGGAAGGTTCTGGCGGTCGCCGGGGTGCGGGGTTCCGGCGAGGCGGATCCGGGGCAGGAGGCAGCCGAGGTTCTGGCGGACAGGCTGCTCCTGGACGGCGAACTGGACAGGCTCGGTGAACCTCAGGGGTCCATCATGAAGCTCGCCTTCTTCGAAGACCTCACGCACGAACAGATTTCCCGGAGACTGGCACTTCCGCTTGGTACGGTCAAGAGCCATATCCGACGCAGCTTGTCGCACCTGAGAAACAGATTGGAGGTAGACCATGCCGCACCTTGATCCGGACCGGTTGAGCCTCCTTGCCCTGTATGACGACTGGCTGGACGACGAGGGCCGGGAGCATCTGCGCGGTTGCGCCGCCTGCTCGGCGGACTACGCGGCCCTGCGGCGCGCGGTAACCGCCGTGAAGGCGCCTGCTGACGCCAGCGGACTTAAGGTCCCCGGCCCGCAGGTGTGGGCCGGCATACATCGGGAACTGGGCCTGTCCCAGGCAGTGCAGGAAGATCCGCTGGCTCCCGAACCGGAGCAGCCGGCTGCGCCTGCGCCGCTCGCAGCACGTGCTGCGCGCCGCCGCCGGGACCGCTGGTGGCAGCGTCCCGGCACCTGGCTTGCCGCCGCTGCGGCCACGCTGCTTGTGGCCGGAGCCGGGCTGTGGGCGCTGAACCGGGTCCCGGAACCGCTTGCCCAGGCGACGCTGACACCGTTGGCCCAATACTCCGCCACCGGGTCGGCGAAAGTGGTCAGGGAGCCGGACGGTTCCCGGATGCTGGAAGTGAAACTCAGCAAGGACGAAGCCCGGGGCTACCAGGAAGTCTGGCTGATCGCTCCGGATCTCTCGCGCCTGGTCAGCCTCGGCGTGATGAATTCGGACTCAGGTACCTTCGAGGTGCCGGCCGGCCTGCAACTGGCGGACTTCCCCGTGGTGGATGTCTCTGACGAGCCGCTGGACGGGAACCCAGCGCACTCAACGGTCAGCATCGTCCGGGGCACGCTCAACTCCTGAGTCCGGGGCGCGTCCGCCGGGATATGCCTCAGATCAGGCCAAGTTCGGCAAACGCGTCCACCAGGCCTTCGCGGTGCGGCGGTGCCGCCACCCGGTCAGCCAGGGCGAGGAGCTCCGGCGAGGACCCTTCAATGGCGATGCCCACCCCCGCAAAAGCGATCATTTCCAGGTCGTTCTGACCGTCACCCACGGCGACGGTATTTTCCTGTTCGATGCCCAGCCGGGCGATGACGGCGGCAACGCCGTCGGCCTTGCTGATGCCGCTCTGGTAAAGCTCGCCCGAGTGCCGCCCCTCGTTGGCGATTGAATTGGCCACCACGGCAATGCCGGCGCCGATTTCCCGGGCAATCTGCTCCAACGGAACCGGTGCTTCGAACACCGAAATTTTGGCGAAGGCCGTGCCCGCGCGCTCTGACGTGGCGCGCACGGAGCCAAGGATGGCGGAGGAGCCCTGCGCATGTCCGTCCGGTGCGCGGCGGAAGTGCTCTTCGATGATGGCCCGCAGCCGCGGCTCGGCCTCCGGGGCGACATGCAGCGAATCCTGGGCTTCAAGGATGTAGACGGCCCGGTGCCCGTCCAGGACGGCCATCGTCCTGGCGGCGAGCCCGGCAGGGAACCGGCGGTTCAGCAGGACCTCGCCGTCCACTTCGGCGTAGGCGCCGGCACTTGCCACCAGGCCGTCAAAGCCGGCCGCGAGAATGCTCGCCGGCAGCATGGAGACAGGACGTCCGGTGCAGAGCAGGACCTTGTGCCCGGCCGAGCGCGCGGCACGGACCACCCGGACATGGCCCTCGGGGACCACCCCGTAGTCCGCGTAGGTGCCGTCGACGTCAAGGAAGATGGCACGGACGGTTGCTGTGGAGGCGCCTGCTGTGGAGGTGCCGGGGTGGAAGCTCATAATCCCGGATTCTACAGGGGCGTTCCCGCTCGAAGACCGGTCAGGCGGCTACGATGATGTGGCCGCCGGTTCCACCCCGGGGCGATACCCAAGGAGCAAGGAACGCTGAGATGGCACAGTCATACTTCCAGGTAGTGGTGCGCTACACGGTTAAGCCCGAGGAAACGGAAACCGTCCTTCGGCTGCTGGGCGAGATGGCTGCAGCCACCCGCGCGGAAGAAGCCAACCTGTCCTATGAGTTCTTCCAGAGCACGGAGGACCCCGCCCAGATCGTCATTCTGGAGCGCTACACGGATGCGGCCGGCTTTGCGGCCCACCGCAACTATGACCATGTCCAGAGCATCGGTGCATCCCAGATCATCCCGCGGTTGGAGCGCCGCACCATCCAGACTTTCGAAGCCACGGAATAAGCCGCGGAATAAGCCCGGGCCCCGGTCCAGGGCGGAAGCCGCTGGCCTCTGCCTGCGACGGCTGCTTCCGTGTCAGGATCAGTTATGACCCAACGCCTGATGCTGCTCGATACCGCGTCCCTGTACTTCCGCGCCTTTTATGGCCTGCCCGACACCATCCGCCGTGCCGACGGCACACCGGTCAACGCCGTCCGCGGCCTCCTGGACATGATCGCCAGGCTCACCACTGATTACCGGGCAACGCATCTGGTGGCGTGCTGGGACGACGACTGGCGGCCGCAGTGGCGGGTGGACCTCATCCCGACCTACAAGGCGCACCGGGTGGCTGAGTTGGTGGCGAATGCCCCCGACCTCGAGGTGGTGCCGGACGCCCTCGAGGCACAGCTTCCCATGATCCGCCGGGTGCTGGAGCTCGCCGGCATCGCCGTCGTCGGGGCTGCGGACCACGAGGCCGACGACGTTGTGGGAACCTATGCGAGCGCCGCCGGGCTTCCCGTGGACGTGGTGACGGGCGATCGGGACCTCTTCCAGCTTGTTGACGACGACCGCCAGGTGCGGGTCATCTATACCGCGCGCGGCATGCGGAACCTCGAGGTCCTGACTGACGCCGTCGTGGCCGGTAAGTACCGGGTGCTGCCCAAACAGTATGCCGATTACGCGACCCTCCGCGGCGACGCCTCGGACGGGCTGCCGGGTGTTGCCGGCATCGGCGAGAAGACGGCAGCGGCGCTCCTCGGCGAGTACGGCACGCTGGAGGGATTGCTGGCCGCGGCGGCGGATCCGGGGAGCGGCCTGTCCGCCTCTGTGCGGGCCAAGCTTGGCGCTGCCAGTGACTATCTCCAGGTGGCGCCTGCGGTGGTAAACGTGGTGCGTGATTTGGCGCTGCCCTCACTGGAGGAGGCAGGGGCGGCACTGCGGCCCGTCACCGGGGAACCGCGGACCGAACTTGAGCGGCTCGCCGTTGAGTGGAACCTGGGCGGCTCGATGGCCCGGCTCCTGACCGCCCTGGACCTTCGTGCGTGACGGCGTGCCCGTGACCTAATTTCTCTCGCGGATGTCCGGCACTAATCCGGGGCCGGCAGGAACCGGCTGTTCCGGATCCGGGACGGGCCGCAGGAGACAGAGACCGTCCGGATGTCCCACGGCCCGCGTTCCCGCAGCGGCGGCCGTCCGACCGCGACGTGGGGCACCCAATGGGGATACCGGAAGCCCAGGGCCGGCGAACCCAGAATGAAGTCGTCCACGTTGTCCACGAGGAGTCCGTCCAACAGTTCCCGCAGACCCTGGACCAGGGAAACCTGGTAGTCGTGCACGTGCTGCGGCACCTGCACTTCGAGTCCGGCAATCCGGCCGCCGCCCAGCGCAATCAGCCGGTCCGAGGTTGCGTCGAAGCCGTCCAGCGCAGGCAAGGAATACAGCCAGCGAACCGTTGCCCGGGCCGCGTGGTCTGCCGGGGTGATGCCCTTGGTCCAGTCCTCAATCTCGCGTGCCAGGTCCTCGAGGATGCCAACATGCAGCAGGGTCAGGTGAAGACCCTGGGGCTTGCGGAGCGACTCGACGAGGCCACCCAGTGACTCGTAGTCGGCCGGGCCGGAGCCCACCGCCAGAACCGGAACCTCCACGGTGATGCGCGGCGGCGGCGCTTGCATACGGACCTCCTCAGGCCAGTCTCCCGGCAGCCATTATCCTCCCGCAAGGAACCCCATGGCGCGGGAACCTATTGCCGATCAGAGCGCAAAGGTGTCGAATCAAAGTACACGATTCGGCCCGGTGCACGGCAGACGCCAGGAGGTTCCCATGTCAGTGAAAGGCGCAAAGGACGCGGCACGGATACCGGGGCGGAGCGGACCCGAATCGCGGCGGGGAGACGCTTCGGCCAGCCTCGCAGCAGACAGCCCGGGCCAGCTGCGCAACGTGGCCCTCATCGGGCACTCGGGCGCCGGGAAGACCCTGCTGATCGAGGCGCTCCTCGCCGCGCACGGCATGATTTCCCGCAAAGGCTCCATCGCCGACGGGACCACCATCAGCGACTCGGACCCCGCCGCCGTCCGGCAACAGCGCTCGGTGGGGCTTGCCGTGGTGCCGCTGGTCATCAACGACATCAAGGTGAACCTGCTGGACACGCCGGGCTATCCCGACTTCATCGGGGAACTGCGGGCAGGGCTGCGGGCGGCGGACGCGGCCCTCTTTGTTGTCTCTGCCGTGGATGGCATTGACGCCACCACCACGGCATTGTGGGGTGAATGCGAGCACGTGGGGATGCCGCGGGCCGTGGCCATCACCCGCGTTGACCATCCCCGGGCGGATTACGACGGGGTCCTGGCCGCCTGCCGGCAGGCGTTCGGCGAATCCGTGGTGCCGCTCTACGTCCCGGTCAGGAGCGGTGCCGAGATCACCGGACTGCTGGGACTGCTGCAGGGCACGGTTTCTGACTACTCCGAGGGGGAAGCAGGCACCCCGCCCCGGGACGCGGACCCCGGCGAGCTTGCCGGCTCGGAAGCTGCACGGGGCCAGCTGATCGAGGGGATCATCGCCGAAAGCGAGGATGAGACGCTGATGGACCGCTACCTCGGTGGCGAGGACATCGATACTGAGGTGTTGGTCACGGACCTGGAAACCGCCGTCGCCCGCGGTTCGTTTTTCCCGGTGGTTCCCACCTCGGCCGTCACCGGCCTGGGGGCCGCCGAACTCATGGAAGTCCTGACCCGGGCGTTCCCGTCGCCGCTGGAACGCGGGCTGCCCAAGGTCACGGATCTCTCCGGCGCTCCGGCGGCCGACCTGTCCTGTGATCCGGACGGGCCGCTGGCCGCAGAGGTGGTCCGCACCACCGTTGATCCCTTCCTGGGCCGGGTCTGCCTGGTCCGGGTATTTTCGGGCACCCTGCGGGAGGACACCCCGGTGCATGTTGCAGGGTTCGGGCTGGCAGACCGCGGCCACCAGGATCACGATACGGACGAGCGGGTCACACATTTGTACTCCCCGCTGGGCGCCAACCTCCGGCCCGTATCGCAGTGCGTTGCCGGGGACATCTGTGCCCTCGCCAAACTGGGAAGTGCCGAGACGGGCGACACCATCTCCGCCAGGGAACAGCCGCTGCTGCTGTCCACCTGGGAAATACCCGAAGCGCTGATGCCGGTGGCCGTGGAGGCTGACTCGCGCAGTGACGAAGATGCCCTGTCCCGGAGCCTGGCTAAAGTTGCCGCGGGGGACCCCACCTTGCGGGTGGAGCGGAACGCCGAAACACACCAGCTGATCCTGTGGTGCATGGGTGAGGCCCACGCGGACGTGGTGCTGGAGAGGCTGCGCGAGCAGGGCGTGAAACTGCATACGCAGGACGTGGTGACCCCCCTGCGGGAAACATTCGCCGCCCCCGCGGAGGGCCATGGCCGGCACGTCAAGCAGTCCGGCGGCCACGGCCAGTACGCGGTCTGCGACATCACTGTGGAACCGCTGGCGCGCGGTGGCGGGTTCGAGTTTGTGGACAAGACAGTGGGCGGGGTGATCCCCGGAACCTTCATCTCCTCCGTGGAGAAGGGCGTGCGGGCCCAGATGCAGAAGGGGCTTGCCGCCGGCTTCCCGGTGGTGGACCTGCGCGTGACCCTGCTGGGCGGCAAGGCCCACAGCGTTGATTCGTCCGACGCTGCCTTCCAGGCCGCCGGTGCCCTGGCGTTGCGGGAGGCGGCAGCGGCGGGCCGTATCCAGCTCCTTGAACCGGTCTCCTCGGTCAGCATCACCGTTTCGGACGAGCATGTGGGGGCCGTCATGAGCGACCTCTCCGGACGCCGCGGACGGCTGACCGGCACAGCCTCGGCAGAGGGCGAGCTGACCGAAATCAATGCCGACGTCCCGGACCAGGAACTGGTGCGCTACGCGGTGGAGCTGCGGGCGCTGACTGCGGGAACCGGCCGGTTCCGGCGCCGCTACCTGCGCCATGAGCCTGTACCCAGCAGCTGACAAGCCGCTTTGCCGTGAACGCCGCCGCCCGCAAGATCCAGCGCATCTACCTCACCCTCACGCTGGGCAACACCCTTGCGGCCTCGTTCATCTGGGGTATCAACACGCTCTTCCTGCTGGATGCCGGGCTGACCAACCTTGAGGCCTTCACCGCCAACGCATTTTTCACCGCCGGGATGGTGCTCTTTGAAGTGCCTACCGGGGTGGTCGCCGACGGCTGGGGGCGCCGGGCATCGTTCCTGCTCGGGACGGTCACACTGGCTGTGTCCACGTACCTCTACTACCTCCTCTGGCAGCTCTCCGCGCCGTTCTGGGCGTGGGCGGTGGTGTCGGTCCTGCTGGGCCTGGGCTTTACGTTCTTTTCCGGAGCCGTAGAGGCCTGGCTGGTGGATGCCCTGCATTTCTCGGCCTACGAAGGCAACCTGGAGACGGTGCTCGGGAGGGGCCAGATGGTGTCAGGCATCGCCATGCTGGTGGGCTCGGCGGCCGGCGGCGTGATTGCCCAGGCCACCAACCTGGGTGTGCCGTTCCTGCTGCGCGTCGGAGTGCTCCTGGCAATGTTTGCCGTGGCGTTCCTGCTGATGCATGACGTGGGGTTCACGCCGGAACGCTCCCCGCATCCGCTGCAGGCCACCAGGGCGGTGCTGACCGCATCCATCCACGGCGGCCTGAAGAACCCGCCCGTCCGGTACATCATGCTCGCGGCGCCGTTCAGCGCCGGCGTCGGCATTTACGTCTTCTACGCGCTCCAGCCGTTCCTCCTCGAACTCTTCGGTGACCCCCGGGCCTACTCCATTGCCGGCCTCGCGGCGGCCATTGTTGCCGGCGCCGAGGTGGTGGGCGGCTGGCTGGCACCGACCGTCCGGCGGCTGGTCCGCAAGCGGACCACGGTCCTGGTGGCCGCCGGTGCACTGGGCGGGCTCCTCCTGATGGCGCTGGGGTTCACCCGCCTGTTTTGGGTGGCATTGCTGCTGCTGACCCTGTGGGCGCTGGTCACCGCGGCAGCCACGCCCGTCCGGCAGGCCTACCTCAATGACATGATCTCCTCCAGGCAGCGGGCAACAGTGCTGAGCTTCGATTCCCTGATGGGATCCAGCGGCGGGATCGTGGTGCAGCCGCTGATGGGCCGGGCAGCCGACGTGTACGGGTACTCCCTGTCGCTGGCCCTGAGCGGGGTGATCGGACTGTTCGCGGTGCCGTTCCTGCTGGCAAGCCGCCGGCGGCGCTCGCCGGCCGACACCGCTACAGCCGCTTCTGAGGCACCCCTCTGACGCAGCGGCCGGACCATGTGAGGCGCCCTTGAGAGTGGCAGGGAGGGGGAGTAATCTGACGCAAACCACACTTCGCAAAAATTTTGACGAGGGAGCATCATGCCTACTTTGCGACGTCGAGTGGCTGCCGTCACGGCCGTCCTGGCTTTGAGCGTGACGGCAGGCGGCACGGGTACCTCCGCCTTCGCGGACGGCGGCCTGCACCCTGGAAAATCACCCACTGCCACCGGATACGGCGGTGCCGTGAGCAGTGTTGACGCGGACGCGTCCGCGGCAGCCCTGGGGGTTCTCCGCCACGGAGGCAATGCAGCGGACGCCGCAGTGGCCGCGGCCGCCACCCTGGGAGTCACCGAACCGTACAGTGCCGGGATTGGCGGCGGCGGCTATTTCGTTTTCTACGACGCCGGGACCGGCAAGGTGGAGACCATTGACGGCCGTGAGACCGCCCCGGAGACGATGCCCGCCAACGCGTTCATCAATGCCGCCACCAAAAAGCCCTACCCCTTCGCCGAGCTCGTCTCCAGCGGCGTCTCCGTAGGGGTTCCCGGCTCGCTCGCCACTTGGGAAAGGGCCTTGACGCGCTGGGGCACGCTGGGACTTGACGAAGCCCTGAAACCGGCCATCAAGGTGGCGGAGGACGGCTTCGTGGTGGACGAGACGTTCCGGCAGCAGACGTTGGACAACAAGGTGCGCTTCTCGGCGTTCACCCCGACCCGGAACCTTTTCCTGCCCGGTGGCGACGCTCCCGCCGTCGGAAGCGTCTTCCGCAACCCCGACCTCGCCGATACCTACCGCCTCATCGCCGGGAAGGGAACGGACGCCTTTTACTCCGGCGCGCTGGCCGAAGAGATGGCAGCCACCGTCCAGGCCCCGCCGAAGGACCCCGCCTGGGCGCCCCCGGCCAGCGCCCCGGGCACCAGCATCCCGGCCTTTCCCGGCTACCTGACGACGGCGGACCTCGCCGCGTACACCACGCTGGACCAGGACCCCACCCACGTTGAGTACCGCGGCTACGACGTGTACGGCATGGCGCCTTCCAGCAGCGGCGGCACCACGGTAGGGGAGGCGCTGAACATCCTGGAACCGTTCAACCTGGGCGGGATGTCGAGGCCGGCGGCGCTGCACCATTACCTTGAGGCCACCGCCCTGGCGTTCGCAGACCGCGGGAAGTATGTGGGCGATCCGGCGTTTGTGGACGTTCCCACGGCCGCCCTGACCGATCCGCTGTTCGGCAAGGAACGCTCCTGCGCCATCAATCCGGCAACGGCGGCTGCCAAGCCTGTTCCGGCAGGGGACGTGTCAACCTACGACGGCGTCTGCCCGGTGACCCCCGCGCTGGCTGCCCACGAGACGGACACCGAAAACCTCTCCACCACCAACCTGACCGTCGCCGACAAGTGGGGCAATGTGGTGGAATACACCCTCACCATCGAGCAGACCGGCGGTTCGGGCATCGTGGTTCCGGGCCGCGGGTTCCTGCTGAACAACGAGCTGACCGACTTCTCCTACGACTCCACGAACCCCGCGGACCCGAACCGGGTGGAACCGGGCAAACGGCCCCGGTCGTCCATGTCGCCCACCATCATCCTCAAGGATGACGAGCCGTTCCTCGCCCTGGGCTCACCCGGCGGATCCACCATCATCACCACCGTCCTGCAGACCATCCTGAACCGCGTGGACCTGGGCATGAGCGTGTCCGACTCCATTGCGGCGCCGCGTGCGTCGCAGCGGAACACCGCCAGTGTCACGGCCGAGCCCGGCTTCATCAGTGCTTACGGCAGCGGGCTGGCCCCGTTCGGGCACAAACTGGTGCCCGCCGGGGACGCCTTCACCTCGGCAGCGGAGATCGGTGCCGCCACGGCCATCGAGTTCGGCCGGAACGGGCGCATGGAGGCGGCGGCTGAACCTGCCCGGCGCGGCGGCGGTTCGGCGATGGTGGTCAAACCGGAACGGTAGGGTGCTACCGGCTCATTCCGGGACGGACGGCAACGAACTCGATTGCGGTCTGCACCTTCTTCTTCGGCCCGCGTGAAAAGCCCTTGGCGTCCAGCTGGTTTTGGGCGCGGTACACGGCCAAGGCTTCATCGTAGATCTCGTTGAGCCTGCTGCCCTTGAATTCTTCCTGTGAGCCGTCGGTGAAGGTGAGGGTCACCGGAACGGTGGCGGGAAAGTGCCGCTTCATGCGAATGAAGCCTTCGGAGTCCTGCTGGAGGTGAATCAAGGGGGCCCTGCTTTCATGGTTGTTGACTTCCAGTCTGACGCATCCGCCGGTACGGATGCTCATGGGGTTCACGACGCTCGGCGGATAGCGGGGACAATGGACAGGTGACTTCTCCGAGCAACCCGGGCGCCGCCGCGGCTGACGCTTCACACGGCGCTTCCGGGCACGGCCCCTTTGACCTGCAGGCGATCGCCGCAGGGCTGGCTTTCGAGGCCTCCCTTGCCGAGCTGGCCGGGGTGTTGCGGGCGGCCGGGCCGGCAGGCACCGCCGTGGTCCAGGCTCCGCCGGGTACCGGCAAAACCACCTTGGTCCCCCCGCTGCTCGCCAACCTCGCAGCAGGCCCCGGTCTTCACGCCGGCCCCGGGGGTTTGCGGGTGGTGGTCACCCAGCCCCGGCGCGTTGCCGCCCGTGCGGCGGCCCGGCGCCTGGCTGCCCTGGACGGCACACCGGTGGGGGACCGCGTCGGGTACACCGTCCGCGGCGAACGCCGGGCCGGGCCCCGCACGCTGGTGGAGTTTGTGACTCCGGGAATCCTGCTGCGCCGGCTCCTGGATGACCCCGGGCTCGAGAGCACCGGTGCCGTCATCCTGGACGAGGTGCACGAACGCGGTCTGGAGACTGACCTGCTGCTGGGCATGCTTGGCGAGGTCCGTCAGCTCCGCGGGGATCTCACCCTGGTGGCCATGTCCGCCACCGTGGACGCGCCGCGGTTCGCTGCCCTGCTCGGCGGCCCTGGCAGTGGAGGAGGAGAGCCCGACGGCGGCGGTCCGGCTCCCGTCGTCGACTGCCCGTCAGCCCTGTACCCCCTGGAGGTTCAGTGGGCTCCGCCGGCCGCCGCACGCCTGGACGGCCGAGGCGTGGCACGCGGGTTCCTGGACCATGTGGCGGACACGGCGGCGAATGCCCACGCCGCCAGCGTGCTACGGGATGCCGGCACCGATGCCTTGGTGTTCGTTCCGGGGGCCTGGGAAGTCTCGTATGTTGCGGGCCGGCTCCGCGGCAGGGCGGCCCCCGGAACCGAAGTGCTGGAGCTGCACGGCCAGGTCGGCCCGGCCGACCAGGACAGGGCCGTGTCCGGACGCCGGCCCGGTGGCCCGGCACGCATCATCGTTTCCACCGACCTCGCCGAATCGTCCCTGACCGTGCCCGGCGTGCGGCTGGTCATCGACTCCGGACTGACCCGGGAACCCCGACGGGATGCCGCCAGGGGGATGTCCGGATTGGTGACCGTCTCCTGTTCCCGGGCCTCCGCGGAACAGCGGGCCGGCCGTGCGGCGCGGCAGGGACCGGGGCGCGTAGTGCGCTGCTACGACCAAAAAAGCTACGGTGCAGCTCCGGCGCACGTCACACCCGAAATCAACGTTGCGGACCTCACGGGCGCAGCGCTGACGCTGGCCTGCTGGGGTTCGCCCGGGGGCGAAGGGCTGTCCCTCCCGGATAAACCACCCGCCGCGGCCATGGCAGAGGCCGTCGAGGTTTTGCGGGAACTCGGTGCCGTGGCAGGTGACGGGAACCCCACCCGCCTGGGCCGAACGTTGGCCAGGGTCCCGGCCGATCCCAGGCTGGCCCGCGCGCTACTGGACGGTGCCGTGGCCGTGGGCCCTCACGAGGCGGCTGAAGCCGTGGCGCTTGTGGCAGGGGACCAGCGGGCCCCGGGGGCTGACCTTACAGCTCTTCTTTCGGCCCTCCGTGCAGGCAGGGAGCCTTCCGCCCGGCGCTGGACGGAGGACGTCCGCCGGCTGGAAACCATCGCGCGCAAGGAAAGCGCCGCCGTCGGCCCTTCGGTGATCACTGCTCCGGTTTCCGCAGCCGAGTCCCTGGGCCTCGTCGTCGCCTTGGCGTTTCCGGACCGGGTGGCGCGCCGGGTGCCGGGGGAGGGGCCAGCGCGCTACCTGCTGTCCTCCGGGACGCGAGCGGGTCTGCCGGCCGGGAGCCCGCTGTCCGGGTCTGAATGGCTGGCCGTGGCTGAGGTGTCGCGCGCCGCTGGCCGCGACGCAGCCGGGACCGGTGCGCTGATACGTTCCGCCGCCCCGCTGACGGCCGACCTGGCCCAGGCAGCCGCCGGGCACCTGCTCGCCGAAACGGTTGAAGCGAAGTTCGGTCAGGGCAGGGTCACGGCCCGGCGCGAACGTCGGCTCGGGGCCATCAGCCTGTCCTCCACCCCGGTCCGGCCGTCGCCCGCGGAGGGGCGGTCCGCAGTGGCCCGCGCGCTGTCCGGGGAAGGGCTGGGAGTCATTGGATGGTCGACGGCGGCAGACGCGTTGCGCCGCAGGCTAGCCCTCCTGCACCGCCAACTTGGCGCGCCATGGCCTGACGTGTCCGAGCGGGCGCTGCTGGCGGCCCTCGACACCTGGCTGGGGCCTGAGCTTGAGAAGATGGCCGGTGGCGCTAACACCAGCGGCATCGACCTCACCGACCCCCTGCGGCGGTTGCTGCCCTGGCCGGAGGCAGCCCGCCTGGGCGAGTTGGCCCCGGAGTCGCTGAAGGTGCCCAGCGGATCGATGGTCCGGATCGACTACCCCGACGTGGCGGAAGAACCGGGTGGGGACCGGGGACCGGACACGGACGACGGCGGCCGGCCCGTGGTGGCGGTCAAGCTGCAGGAGTGCTTCGGCTGGGCCGAGACGCCGCGGCTGGTGGACGGCAGGGTCCCGGTCCTCTTCCACCTCCTGTCCCCGGCGCGGCGGCCGCTCGCGGTGACAGACGACCTGGCGTCGTTCTGGTCCGGGCCCTACGCGCAGGTGCGGGCCGAGATGCGGGGCCGCTATCCCCGGCATCCCTGGCCGGAGGACCCTTGGACGGCGCAGGCAACCGCGAGGACCAAAGCCAGGATGTGAGGGCTTCGGCGTATCGTCGTGGTGCCCGCAGTGGCCGAACTGGGGCACTTTGACACGGACACGCCGCACATTGTGCCGTTTCGGGCCAGGTCACCGGCCAATGTGGCCGACGACGGTGCTCCTGACAGCCCGGGCAGGGTGGCGAGACTCACCCACTGTTGGCCGCCAGTGCTGTACGAGGCCGCCGCTTGATCAATAGTTTAGCCGCGGGGCCGCATGAAGTCCGCGACGGCCGGCGCCAGGGACGCGCCGATCTCCGCGGCGTCACGCTTCTTTCCTGCCACGGCAAAGGAATGGTCGCCGCCGTCGATCCACTGCAGCACCGCTGACGGACCAATCCGGGACACCACGCCCTCCAGGAGTTCCCGCGTTGCGAAGGTGTCGCGGGAGCCCTGCAGGAACAGCATGGGCCGCGTGAGGCCATAGAGGTGTTCGTCGCGGATCTTCTCAGGCTTGCCTGGCGGGTGCAACGGATACCCGAGGTAGATGAGCCCGGCAGCGTCCATTCCCTCCGCCACGGCCATGGAGGCCATCCTCCCCCCGAACGATTTGCCGGCAGCCCAGACCGGTCCCGTATCGCCGTGGGACTGCGCCTGGCGGGCGGCCTCGTCCATGGCAGCGCGCCACGTGGCGATCGCCACCGGCGGCCTGTCCGGGAACTTCCTGCCCGCCCCACGGTAGGGGAAGTTAAAGCGCAAGGTGGCAACGCCGTCGTCGTTCAATGCCCGGGTGAACCCGCCCATGAAGGGGTGCTCCATTCCCGCGCCTGCACCATGGGCAAGGACCAGGGTGGCGAAGGGGCGCGCCGGACGGGCGTACAGCCCGGAGACGTCAAGGTCGCCGACGTGGATGGTGACCGGGGCTTCTTCTGCGGGCATGGTTCCATCATGCCGGACCAATGCAGGGGAGTGGGGTAGGTTGTCCCCATGGCGAGCGAACAGACCACCCTCACTGTCCCGGGCCCCAACGGCGAGCGCGAGATGCGCATCTCCAGCCCCAGCCGGGTTCTGTGGCCCCAACTGGGACTGACCAAGCTTGACCTGGCTCGCTACACGGTTGCGGTGGGGGAGGCGTTCATCGCTGCCAACGGCGGCCGGCCCGTTGCCTTGCAGCGGTACTCGGACAACGTTGAAGGCGACCAGTTTTTCTCGAAGAACCCGCCCAAGGGAACCCCGGAGTTCGTCCGCACGGTGAAGGTGACTTTTCCCAGCGCACGTTCGCATCCCATGCTGGTGCTGGACGAGCCTGCCGCCGCCGTCTGGGCCGTCCAAATGAACACGGTGGTGTTCCATCCGTGGCCCTCCCGCGCGGAGAACACAGACAACCCGGACCAGCTCCGCATCGACCTTGACCCCCAGCCGGGCACCGACTTTGACGACGCCGTGCCCGCCGCACTCGGCCTGAAGGAGGTACTGGGGGAGGCAGGCCTGGACTGCTTCATCAAGACCTCCGGCAACCGCGGGCTCCACGTCTACGCGCCCATTGAGCCGCTGCACGAATTCCTGGAGGTCCGGCATGCCGTGATCGCCGCCACCCGGGAGCTGGAACGCCGGATGCCCGGGAAAGTCACCACGGCCTGGTGGAAAGAGGAACGCGGGGAGAAGGTGTTTTTGGACTACAACCAGGCCAACCGGGACCGGACCATCGCCGGCGCGTACAGCCCCCGGGCACTGGCCCACGCCCCGGTTTCCTGCCCTGTCACTTGGGACGAGCTGGAAAGCATCAACCCGAAGGACTTCACCATCCTCACCGTCCCGGACCGGCTGAAAACCGCAGGCGACCCGTGGGCGGACATGAACGCAAACCCCGGCACCCTTGAGACGCTGCTGGGCTGGTGGGACCGGGACGTGAAGGCCGGTCTCGGCGAACTTCCGTTCCCGCCCGACTATCCGAAGATGCCGGGCGAGCCGCCCCGCGTGCAGCCAAGCAGGGCACGCAAACCCGAATAAGGACGGAAAGGGCCGCCTATTCGAAGCGGGACGGATCTCCCGCGCCGCGGCGCACCACCTCTGCCACCCCGCTGGAAAAATCCACCACCGTGGTGGGCTCCGATCCGCAGTCGCCGGCATCAATCACGGCATCCACCTCGTGGTCCAGCCGCTCCTTGATCTCCCACCCCTGCGTCAGCGGATCCTCTTCGTCAGGCAGCAGCAGCGTGCTGGACAGGATCGGTTCGCCCAGCTCAGCGAGCAGGGCCTGCACCACCCGGTTGTCCGGGATCCGTACGCCCACGGTCTTTTTCTTGGGATGCAGCAGCCTGCGCGGCACTTCCTTGGTGGCCGGGAGGATGAACGTGTAGCTGCCTGGCGTGACGGCCTTGATGCTGCGGAACACGTCGTTGCCGATGTTCACGAACTGGCCCATTTGGGCGAAATCCTTGCAGACCAGGGTGAAGTGGTGCTTGGCGTCCAGCTTGCGGATGGCCCGGATCCGGTCCAGCGCATCCTTGTTGCCCAGCTGCGCGCCCAGCGCGTAGCAGGAGTCCGTGGGGTAGGCGATCAGCCCGCCGTCGAGCAGCATCTTGACGGCCTGCGTGATCGCGCGCGGCTGGGGATCGTGGGGATGAACATCAAAGTATCGGGCCATGCTCCTGAGCCTACGTCCCGGCAGCCGATTAGTGCATCAGACGGGTGCGAGGATGGGCTCATGACGCTCAATGGGGAATCACTTCTGGAGGGGCCGCGGGGACGGCGGCTGTGCCTTGAGCTGGCGATGGCGTTGGACCCTGACATCAGGCTGATGGTCTTCCAGCTTGGCTACGATCTTGATTCGGGCCGTGGAACCTCCCGGGTGCTGCTCACCGCTGTTTCCGCGGACGACGCCGGAGGTCCCCGGTTCAGTCCGTCACCTGAGGGGGTGGCAGCCGGGCTCGCGGCCTTGGATCTGACCGGGCTTACGGACTCGCTGCTGCAGGAGACCCTTGAGCGATCGGTTGATTCCGCAAGGTACTGGCAGGAGCCCGACGGCGAGGACGTGCTTGCAGGACTGCCGGTGATCCGTGCGGCCCTGCGGCCCTTGGCCGGGCAGGTCCTTATGGCGCCTGGAGTGCAGTGGTGGGACGAGGGCCGCGGCCCCGAACAATGGGCCATCGACTGGCGGTCGGCGGCGGACCCGGCCCCGTTGACGGTGCCGCGGCCAAGTCTGGCCGAATGGGTGGCGCGGGTACGTGACGGGGAGGAACGGGCGGTGCACGAACTCCCCACCGACCCGTACGCTCCCGTGTCCGGAGGCTGGTGGTCCGTTCCGCCGGGCCCCCTCCGAACCGTAGGCCGCCTTCCGGCGGGTCTAAACCTCGTGGAGGACTCGCTCGGCTGGGAGGTTGCCTCCACGATTCCTGTCCGTGGTGCGGGCCGGACGCTCGAGGTCCGGAGCCCGCGGGACTGGACATCCCTGTGCAGTGCGTTTCCGCTCGACGTCACGGCGTCCCGGCGCCATGACTGGTTCCGTACCACCGGCCGCGATGGGCGATGGGTGATCCCCGACTGGGAACGCGTGGCGGAGGAGTGGGACGCCGTGCATCTGACGGTCCTGGGCTACCTCAGCGGGGCAGGGCGCGCGCTTCCGGTCAGCCCCGGCACGGCCACCGTCATCGCGGGCTGGGACCCGGACAGCACCATCTGGTTGACGGATGCGGCCCGTGTGGAAGCTGGCCCGGCGGAGTCCTGGGTCCAGGAGTCCCAGGACCGGTCCTGGCACCAGACGCATTAGAGTCTGCAGGCCTGCTCAGCCCTCTTCAAAGGTAGTTGGAATTGCGGCAGGATGGGGACTGTTCCAACACCTATCCGCCCAGTCTGCAAGGAGAACCCGCCATGCCTACGACCCTCAATCCGTACCTTGGTTTCCGTGACAATGCGCGGGAGGCCATGACCTTCTATCACTCGGTATTCGGCGGCGACCTGGCCCTCAGCACCTTTGGGGAGTTCCATGCGAGCGACGATCCTGCCGAAAAGGACAAGATCATGCACGGCATGCTGACCACCCCCGGCGGCCTGGTCCTAATGGGGTCTGATACACCCAACAGCATGGACTACACACCCGGCAGCACCATTTCAGTTTCGCTGAGCGGCGATGACGAGGCGGAACTGCGCGGCTACTGGGACAAGCTCTCGGGGGAGGGCGGGACCGTGACTGTTCCGCTGGAACCCGCGCCCTGGGGCGACATGTTCGGCATGTGCACTGACCGGTTCGGGACCGCCTGGCTGGTCAACGTCAACGGTGCCGGTGAGGCCGCAGCCCCTTCGTCCTAGCAGCGCCAAACGAGTACGGCACAAACACGTAAGGCCCCCTCTGTTGAGGGGGCCTTACGCGGTGGTACCTGGAGCTAGATCCATTTCGGAGCGGCTGGCACGGTGTCCAGGGGCGCTCCGTTTTGGGTGGCGGTGACGCCGTCGGTTCCCCGGCCGGTCGCCCACCGGGCCACGCCGGCCAGCGGACCGGAGATCACCAGGGGAGCGTCCGGGCCGGCACTGCCGAATTCAAGCTCCGGTTGCCGGCCGGTGACCTTGAGGAGGAGCCCCGTGTCGGTGCCCCGGGTCTTCCACGCTCCGGTGATGTCTTTGAGCAGGCGTTCGAGCACCGGTGCCGGGATGTCGGAAAAGGTCGCCCCGTTGTTCAGGTCCACGGCGTGGGTCCAGACCTCGCGGGTGCGCATCCAGACTGTTTCCTCGGCGGGGACAATGCGGCCCTGGGCGGTCTTGACTTTGTGGTGCCAGGCGTCAGCAGGCAGATCGCGCCATTCGACGTTCAGGTGCACGGCGGAGTGGTCAAAGAGGTGCCGCAACGCGATCGCAGGGAGGGTGGCCCCGAAATTGATTTCGTGGTCGCGGATCTCCGTGGACGCGTACATGGGTGTTTCCACCCCGGTGGCCGCCCACTCAATCAGCCTGGCGATGGCGCGGGCGTTGTAGCCGATGTGCGCGGTGACATGGCGGCGGGACCAGCCCGGCAGCAACGAGGGGCCGTCGAGGTCCGCGTCGGAAAGCTCGTTGAGCTTGCGCGCGAAGAACGCGGTCCCACGCCGGGCCTGCAGCAGCGATTCGAGCAGCTGCGGGTCCGACGTTTGGTCGTGGCGCGCGACCATCAGGCTTCCTTGACCACGCGGTTGTTCAGCTGGCCCAGGCCCTCAATGGTGGTGACCAGGAGCTGGCCTTCCTGCAGGTACCGCTTCGGGTCCTGGGCGTGGCCCACGCCGCCGGGGGTGCCGGTGGCAATAACGTCGCCGGGGTTCAGGGTGATGATGGTGGAGATGTAGGACACCAGGAACTCCGGGGTGAAGACGACGTCGTTGGTCGGGGTGGACTGCTGGACTTCACCATCGACGGCGGTGGTCATGAGGCCGCCGCTGAACTCGTCCTTGGTGACCAGGGCGGGGCCGAACGGGGTGGACTTCTCCCAGGTCTTGCCCTGCAGCCACTGGATGGTGCGGAACTGGTAGTCGCGCATGGACACGTCGTTCAGGACGGCGTAGCCGGCGATGTGGTCGGCGGCGTCGGCTTCGGAAATCCGGCGGCCCTTCTTGCCGATCACGACGGCGAGCTCGGACTCCCAGTCGACCGTGTCGGATTCCTGCGGCAGGGCCAGGTCATCGTTCGGGCCGATCAGGGATTCCTGGTACTTGGCGAACAGGGTGGGGAACTCGGGAACTTCCCGGCCCATTTCCTTGATGTGGTTGCGGTAGTTGTGGCCCACGCAGATGATCTTGCCCGGTGCGGGGACAACGGCCTCAAGGTCGGCGCCGTCGAGCGGGTGGGTGGCCCCGGATGCGGCCTGCGCGATGGACTCCCAGTTGGTGTCTTTCAGGAGCGCTCCGACGTCGGAGAACCCGTCGATTTCGGTCAGGGTGTCGCCGTCCTGGCGGACAGCCTTCGTGCCTTCAGCGGTACGGAGGGTGAGGAGTTTCATGCGTTCTTGCGTCCTTCGGTGTAGGTGCGGTTAAAGTTCAGCCGTTCAAAAATTGGGGCGTCGCTGAATCGGAACAGATCGAATTCCGTCTCTGCCTGCAGGGACCATTCCGTCCAGGACGGGACCACAAACAGGTCGCCCTTGTCCAGGGTCCTGGTCTCGCCGTTCAGGACTACACTGCCACGGCCCTCGAAGACCTGCCAGACGCTGGAGCCGACCTCATGCAGGGGTTCGGTGGACGCGCCGGCCCGGAAGCGGTGGAATTCGGCCCGGATGGTGGGCATCACGTCGCCGCCAGTGGTCGGGTTGGTGTAGCGGACGGCAGCATGGCCCTGGGACACGGTGGCCGGGTGGCCCTCGTCTTCGAGGAGGAGCTGCTCGCGGAGGGCGGCGTCGGTGTACTTCCACCGGTACGCGGCGATGGGGGAGCTGGTGGTGTCATCCAGGCCCGAGAGGGGGCGCAGGCCGGGGTGGGCCCAGAGCCGCTCGGAGCGGGAGATGTCCGGGGTCGCCTCGTCCGTGACGCGCTCGGTGCCGAACTCGAAGAAGCCGGCATCGGCGTAGTGCACAAACGGGATATCCAGGCCGTCAATCCAGGCCATCGGCTCGTCGGTGTCGTTGTGGTGGCCGTGGAAGTTCCAGCCCGGAGTGAGCAGGAAATCTCCGCGGGACATCCGCACCGGATCCCCGTTCACCACGGTCCAGACGCCCTCGCCCTCAACCACGAAGCGGAACGCGTTCTGGGAGTGGCGGTGCTCCGGGGCGGTCTCGCGGGCGCCGAGGTACTGAATGGCGGCCCACAGCGTCGGGGTGGCGTAGGCGGTGCCGGCCAGGCCCGGGTTGGCGAGGGCGATTGCGCGGCGTTCCCCGCCACGGCCCACGGGGACCAGATCCCCGGCACGGGCGGCGAGGGGGTACAGGTCACTCCACCGCCAAACGTGCGGCACAGCCTTGGGCGACGGCACCATCGGCATCAGGTCCGCGATCTGGGTCCACAGCGGGATCAGGTTCTCGCGGTCGAAATCCTTGTACAGCTTGGCGAGCTCCGCGGCCTCTTCGGGCGTCGGCTCAGGCACGGTGTGCCCCGCGGCTACTGATTCGTGGGTCGTGTTCTCGGCGCTGATGGACACGTCGGCCTCCTTTAAGGTCAAAACACTATTTCTGCGTAGTCAGACTCTACGGATCCGGCGTTGTGACCCCCAACATATTCTGCCAGTCAGAATTAGTGCCGGAGGGAGGATCCGTCGTCAGTCCGCGTCGGCCGGATTGGCGGCGATGTCAATCTCCAGCTGCCGGCAGGTTTCCCGCAGGGCCGGGACGAGTCCGGCGTCAAAAACCTTGCGGAAACGCGTGGCGGGAGTGGCGACGCTCAGGGCGCCGACAACGTGGCCGTGCCGGTTGTGCAGGGCCATGCCCAAAGCGCTGACGCCCTCCTCCGTGCCTTCGAAATTGGCGGCGAAGCCGTTGGCGCGGATGGTATCAAGTTCCCGCAGGAACGCCGGGTAGTCCTCGGCGGCAATGGTGTCGCCGCCGATCTCCGCGTTGTTGCTGCGGAACAGCTGGTCAATCAGGGGGCCTTCGAGTTCCGCCAGCATCACTTTCCCGCCGGAGGTTTTGTCCGCCGGCATCACCGTCCCCTGCCGGTCGCCGATCCGCAAGACATTGTTTCCCTCCACGGTGGCCAGGAAACGCACCTTGGTTCCCACGCGGACCATCAGGTTGACCGTCTCGTTGAGGCGGGCGGAGAGCAGCTCCATATGCGGCTGGGCAAGGCTGCGGAGCAGGCGGGACCAGCTCAGCCCGGCCGGGCCCACCCCCATGGCCGGCCCGGGAACGTACCGCCGGGTCTCATCCTGGATCGCGAACCCCCGGTACACCAGCATGGCCAGCAGGCGGTGAGCGGTTGACGGCGCCACACCCAGCTCCTCGGCGGCGTCCTTCAGGCGCAAGGTCCCGCCGTCGCGCAGCAGCTGCAGCAGCAGCAGCGCGTTATCCACCGCCTCGATGGAATAGGTGGGCCGCTTTTGCAGCGGCTTCCTGGCTGACCGGGCAGCCGGACTGGACGCCGGGCGTGGGGGTGGGTTGTTCTGCACATCAGAATTGTATTGTGGTTCATCTTCGCGTGCCATGACAGTAGTGGGATGAATCACACACTTCCCGCTGCAGTGCCGCAACGGCCTTCGCCGGGGGCCGCCGGCCAACCCGCCGCTGACGGTCCTGCCGCACGGTTCTCCAAAGGTTCGGCCGCCGCCGTCCTCGTCTGCTGGCTTCTGGTGGTCTTCGATGGGTATGACCTCATCGTCTACGGCACGGTCCAGTCGTCCCTTATTTCCGAGACCGGTTGGGGCCTGACCAAGGCCACCGCCGGAACCATCGGGTCCATGGCGTTCGTTGGCATGATGATCGGGGCCATTTTCGCCGGGCGGATGGCCGACTCATGGGGCCGCCGCCGCACCATCCTTGGTTGCGCCGTGGTCTTCTCGGTCTTCACGGTGCTCTGCGCCTTCGCCCCGAACGCGGCGATCTTCGGTATCCTCCGGCTCCTGGCCGGCATCGGACTCGGCGGCCTCGTTCCCTCTGCAAACGCCTTGGTCGCAGAGCTGGTCCCGGCCCGGTGGCGGTCCATCATCGCCACTCTGATGATGTCCGGTGTTCCGATCGGCGGATCCATTGCCGCCCTCGTCGGGATCCAGCTGATCCCCGCCTTCGGCTGGGAAGCGATGTTCCTGGTGGCCATCCTGGCCCTCGTGATTGTGGTGCCGCTGGGTCTGAAGTACCTTCCGGAGACCCTCGCCCCGGTCAGCGCAGCAGAGAAGGCGGCCCGCAAGGCCGCGGGCAAGGGCTCACACCATCAGCCCGCCGGTTTCTCCTCGCTGCTCCGTGCCCCGTACCTGGGCATCAGCCTGCTGTTCGCAGTCGCAACCATCGCCACTCTCTTTGCCTGGTACGGGCTGGGTACCTGGTTGCCGAACCTCATGCAGCTTGCTGGTTACAACCTTGGTTCGGCGCTGACCTTCGCCCTGGCGCTGAACCTCGGCGCCGTGGCCGGTTCGGTGATCACCGCCTGGGCCGGAACCCGGTTCGGGCCCATCCCCACCGCCATCGCCGCAGCCGGTGTCGCCGCCGCCGCGCTGGTGGTCCTGGTTACGGGTCCGCCCGTCACGGTCGTGTACCTCATGCTGGTTCTCGCCGGCGTCGGAACGCACGGCACCCAGTGCCTGATCATCGCCGCAGTCGCCAGCCACTATCCCGGACACTTGCGCGGAACAGCTCTCGGCTGGGCCCTCGGGACCGGACGCATCGGTGCCGTCGCGGCCCCCCAGATCGGTGGCCTCCTGCTGGCTGCCGGGCTGGGCGTCAATTCCAACTTCCTCGCCTTCGCCGGTGCAGCCGCCATTGCTGCGATCCTGCTCGCCGCCGTCGGCATCAATCTCAAATCAAAACTCGCAACATCTCAACTCGCTACATCTCAAGGAGCAAACAATGTCTGAGCACGCCGCATCCACTGATGTCCTCGTCATCGGCGGAGGGATGGCCGGGCTGGCCGGAGCCCTCGCACTGCGTGAAAACGGCGCCGAAGTGACCCTGGTAGAGCGGGCGCCTGAGTTCGGTGAGGTCGGCGCAGGGCTGCAGATGGCCCCCAACGCCTCCCGCATCCTTCAGCGCTGGGGACTCCTGGAAAAGGCCCTCGAGATCGGTGTCCAGCCCAAGCACCTGGTCTTCCGCGACGCGATCACCGGTGAAGAACTCACCCGCCAGACCCTCGGCGGCGAATTTGCGGAGCGCTACGGTGCCCCTTATGTCGTGATCCACCGCAGCGATCTGCACCGGATCCTGCTTGAGGCCTGCGAGGCTGCGGGCGTCAAGCTCGTCAACGACGTCATGGTCGAAAGCGTTGAAACAGTGAACGGCCGCGGTGTGGCCCACACTGCCGCAGGCGTTGACTACGAGGCCGACGTGGTGATCGGCGCCGACGGCCTCCGGTCCACCCTCCGCCCCCTCGTGGCCAACGACGAGCCGGTCTCCTCGGCCTACGTCGCCTACCGCGGCACCGTGCCGATCACCGAGAGCACTCCCAAGGCTGACCTTGAGGATGTCATCGTCTACCTCGGACCGGACTGCCACCTGGTGCAGTACCCGTTGCGCAAGGGCGAGCTGCTGAACACGGTGGCCGTCTTCAAGTCGCCGTCCTTCGAAGCCGGCGTGGAACAGTACGGCGGGGTGGACGAGCTTGAAGCCGCCTATAAGGACTGCGTCCCGGCCGTTCAGGAAGCGCTCAAGAACCTCGCCACCGGCATCCGCTGGCCCATGTATGACCGCGACCCGATCGAGAACTGGATCGCCGGGCGCATGGTGCTGATGGGCGATGCCGCACACCCGATGCTGCAGTACCTGGCGCAGGGTGCCTGCCAGGCCATCGAGGACGCCGCCGTGCTGCAGGACGCCACCAACGGAACAGTCTTCACTGAAGGCAGCGTCAACCCCGAAGCGTGGGACGCTGCCATCCAGGAGTTCAACGGCCTTCGCGCAGAACGCACCGCCCGGGTTCAGCGGACCGCGCGTATCTGGGGTGAGTCCTGGCACGTCTCCGGCCTCGCCCGGACGCTGCGGAACCTGCTGTTCAAGAGCCGCAAGGACGGGGACTTCCAGTACAACGACTGGCTGTACGGCCAGGACCAGCCCGGCACCCCGGAACGCCGCGAAGCCGCCCGGCCGGCTGCGCTGTCCGTCTGAGCTGAGCTGATCCCCGCGCCGGCGGGGCCTGCCGCGCCGGACCCGTCCGGGCAGGTCAGAGACCCTTGAGCAGGGGCTGCACGCAATGCGAACATTGTTGCGTGCAGCCCCTTCTGCATTTAAGCGCACGCCAGGCATCCAACGTCCGGCCGGGATGGCCGGCAAGGCGCCATTCCGGTGGCGGGGCCCTTTGCTGAATGTCACCATCTACCTGGACGTCGACGGCGTTGTGTGCCCGTTCGGAGCGACCGGCACCACACCGTGGGGTACAGCCTGGAGAGTCGCGAACGCAGGCCTGCTGGAGGTGGCCTATGCCGCGGAGCTGGTTGACGGGCTGAACAGCCTCGCCCGCGTTCCGGGCGTCCGCTGTGTCTGGCTGACCAGCTGGGAGGACATGGCTCCCCGGTACCTCTGCCCCGCCATTGGACTGGCCGGCAGCCGTTGGCCCTGGCTCACAGCCGGAGATGCCGGGCCGGGGGAGGGCTGGTGGAAACTTGCCGCCCTCCAGGAGGATGTCGCCAAGACCTCACCGCACGGGATCGTATGGATAGACGACCAACTCAATTATGAGCAGGAGGCCCAGGCATGGGCGGCCATCCTGGGGGCACGGATCCTTGCCATCTCACCGGATCCGCGCCGCGGAATTTCACCTGCCCAGCTCGCCGCGGTCAGCTCCTTCGTCGCGGAGCCCGTGTTTTGACACTATGCCCCGGGCGCGTACGATCGATAAGGTTTCAAGCCGGTCCATGAACGGCGCAGCCCATTCCGCGTGAACTTCACGTGAATTATGCTGTGCAGGGCAGGCGGGGTTTTAAGGGACTGCCGAACGTCGACTCTGCAGATTGGGCAACAGGTGGATATCACCTTAATGGTAGCGCTGGTCATCGCACTGGCATTATTTTTCGACTTCACAAACGGTTTTCACGACACGGCCAACGCGATGGCCACACCCATTGCCACCGGTGCCATTAAGCCGAAAACCGCCGTCACTCTGGCCGCCGTCCTCAACCTCGTAGGCGCCTTCCTTTCCACGGAAGTTGCCAAGACGGTTTCGGGCGGTATCATCCGTGAAGGTTCGGACGGAGTCCTGATCACCCCGGACATCATCTTCGCCGGTCTGATGGGTGCCATCCTGTGGAACATGATCACCTGGCTCAAGGGCCTGCCGTCGAGCTCCTCCCACGCGCTGTTCGGCGGCCTGATTGGCGCAGCCATTGCCGGCATCGGCTTCAGTTCCGTGAACCTGGAAACACTCCTGCAGAAGGTCATCCTGCCCGCGGTTTTCGCACCGCTGATTGCCGGGATTGTCGCCTACATCTGCACCAGGCTCGCTTACGCGCTGACCGCCCGCCACGACCCCGAAACCGGCAGCAAACTCACCCAGAAGCGCGGCGGTTTCCGCACCGGCCAGATCTTCACGTCCAGCCTCGTTGCCCTGGCCCACGGCACCAATGATGCGCAGAAGACCATGGGCATCATCACCCTGGTACTGATTTCCGCCGGCACCCAGGCGCCCGGTACCGGCCCGCAGTTCTGGGTCATCGCAGCCTGCGCCCTGGCAATCGCCATTGGCACCTACTCCGGCGGCTGGCGCATCATCCGCACCATGGGCTCCGGCCTCACCGAGGTCAAGCCTGCCCAGGGCTTCGCTGCGGAAACCAGCACGGCCGCCGCCATCCTGGCATCGTCACACCTGGGCTTCGCCCTCTCCACCACGCAGGTGGCCTCGGGCTCGGTCATCGGATCGGGGATGGGCCGAAGGGGCACCACGGTGCGATGGAACATGGTGGGCAAGATCGCCCTGGGCTGGCTGTTCACCCTTCCGGCCGCCGGCATCGTGGGCGCGCTGACGGCGCTGCTCGTGAAGACGGGCGTGGTGGGCCTGGTGATCGCTGCCGTCGCCGGAACAGCAGCCGTGATGTTCATGTTCTTCTTTTCCCGGAAGTCCCATGTGAGCCACCACAACGCCGTGGAGGTCGAGGAGGCGGGGCAGGCCGTCCGCTTCGCCAAGAAGAAAGCCCTCGCCCGTGCACGAGCCAGGGCGAACGAGCATAAGGATACTCAGCGATGAAGTGGTTGGAACTCCTGACGGTGGGCGGCGCAACGCTCGTGGCCGCCGTGACCGTGGTGGTCCTCTATTCGCTGGGCGTCCGGCTGACGGCCATCGCCGGGGACACCGGTCAGGCATCACCGCGCAGTATGCGCCTCTTTGCCAACATCTGTTTTGGCCTTTGCGGTGTCGCCGTGCTGTTCGGGCTGTACCTGATCATCCCGTACTTCAGCGGCTAGATTTCCCTTACCGCTTTGCGGCACCACGGCTACGCTGGGTCCATGCCAAGGATCCAGTATTTTGTCGCGGCCTCCCTCGACGGCTTCATCGCCACAGCCAAGGATGACCTCACCTGGCTGCTGGAATTTGACGGCTTCGAGGGCGGCAAGGAGAGCTACGAGTCCTTTATGGACGGGGTCGGCTGCATTGTGATGGGTGGCGGCACGTTCACCTGGCTGATGGAGCATGAGCCCGGCAACTGGCCCTACAGCGGCACCCCCTGCTACATCTTCACCCACCACGAGTTCACGGCCCCGCCGGGTGCGGATGTGACGTTCGTCCGCGGCCCGGTGGACGAGTTCATCCCGGACTTCATGGCGGACGCCGGCTCAAAGAATGTGTGGGTGGTGGGTGGCGGCAACCTCGCCGCGCAGTTCGCCGCCGCCGGGAGGCTTGATGACATCATCCTGTCCGTTATCCCCGTAGTGCTGGGTGACGGGAAGCGCCTGCTTCCGGTGGAGGGCCCGACGCCGCCGCTGGAGTTGACGGCGTCCCGCACCTTGGGCAGGGGCATTGTGGAGCTCCGCTACAGTTTCGGATCCCCGGAGCGGTCAGGGCCCTGACGGGGCGTTCTCCCGCAGCATGTTGGTGATGCGCGCGGTCGAAAGGCGCCGGCCCTGTTCGTCGGTCATCACAATCTCATGGGTTGTCAGTGTTCGGCCCAGGTGGATGGCGGTGCAGGTCCCGGTGACAGTGCCGGCGGCAATCGCGCGGTGGTGAGTGGCGCTGACCTCGATGCCGAGAGCATGCCGGCCGGCTCCCGCGTGCATTCCGGCAGCGAAGGAACCCAGCGTTTCGGCGAGGACCACGTGGGCTCCGCCGTGCAGGATGCCTGCCACCTGTGTGTTGCCCTCCACCGGCATGGTGGCCACCGACCGTTCCGGGCTCATCTCCAGGAAGTGGATCCCCATCTTGACCACCAGGGCGCCGATGCCCAGTGCGCCAAGCCACTCATGAAGATGCTCCGGGATACCGGCTGTGACTAATTCCTCAGTGAAGGGGCCGGGCGTGAAATTGTCCATCATGGGAACTAGGCTGGCACCTGTGAGTGAAACTACCAAACCGGCCCCCTTCCCTTCTGAAACCTCTGTGCTCGACGCCGACGCTGCCCTGCAGGACATCAGCGTTGCGCCGTCCGCCGGGGGCCGCGTTTCCGCCACCGAAGCTCCCGTGATCCCCCTGACCGACCAGCCGCGACTGCTGGTGCTGGACGGGCATTCGATGGCCTTCCGGGCCTTCTTCGCCCTGCCGGCGGACAAGTTCTCCACCGCCAATGGCCAGCACACCAACGCCATCCACGGCTTTACGTCCATGCTGATCAACCTGATCAAGGAACAGAAGCCCACGCACGTCGCCGTCGCCTTCGATGTCTCGGATGACACCACTCACCGCAAGGCCGAATACAGCGAGTACAAGGGCGGCCGCAACGAAACCCCGCGGGAGATGAGCGGCCAGATCGACCTGATCGACAAGGTCATGCAGGCCTGGGGCATCAAGACCATCAAGATGCCCGGCTATGAAGCTGACGACATCCTGGCGACCCTTGCCACGATGGGCGAAAAGGCCGGCTACGAAGTGCTCCTCGTCTCGGGCGACCGCGATGCTTTCCAGCTGATCACCGAGAACGTTTTTGTGCTGTACCCGCGGAAGGGCGTCAGTGACATCCCACGCATGGATGCCGCGGCCATCCAGGAAAAATACTTTGTCACCCCGCCCCAGTACTCGGACCTCGCTGCCCTGGTGGGGGAGTCTTCGGACAACCTTCCCGGGGTTCCCGGCGTCGGGCCCAAAACTGCGGCCAAGTGGATCAATCTGTACGGCGGCCTCGAAGGTGTCCTGGAACATCTGGATGCCATCGGCGGCAAGGTGGGCGACGCCCTTCGGGCGAACATTGAGGACGTCAAGCGCAACCGGCGGCTTAACAGGCTGCACACGGATCTTGAGCTTCCGGTGACGCTGGAGGACCTGGCCGACCCGCGGCCGGACGAGGCCGCCCTTGAGCAGCTGTTCGACGAGCTCGAATTCAAGACCATCCGCGCCCGGCTGTTTGCCCTCTACGGCAGCGAAGACCTGGAACCGGCCGAACGCGAAAGTGTGGACATCCCGGACTACGCGGCGCCGTCGAACGCCGCCGAGCTGGCGGCCTTCCTCGGCGCCGCGGCAGGGGAGCGCTCCGCGGTCGCCGTCGACCTCGTGCCCGGCAGGATCGGCGAGGATGCCGCGGCGATCGCCATTGTCCGGGGCCACGCGGGTGTTTACATCGATCTGGCGGCCCAGGACGCCGAATCCGAAAACGTCCTGGCGGACTGGCTGCGGGACCCGGCCGCCCCGAAGGTGATGCACGGCTACAAAGCGGCCCTGAAGGCCCTCTCCAGCCGTGGCATGGGCCTGGAAGGCGTGGTGGATGACACCTCCATCTCCGGGTATCTCATCCAGCCTGACCGCCGGACGTACGAATTGGCCGAACTGGCCCAGCACCACCTCAACGTCAGCATCTCCGCGGAGACGTCCAAGGCGGGCCAGCTTGAGCTGGCGTTCGACGGCGACGATGCTGCCGCCGCCGACGCCCTGGTTCATGTGGCGGCGGTTGTGCAGGCACTGAGCCGGTACTTCGAATCGGAACTGATAGAACGTAAGGCCGGGGATCTGCTGACCACGCTGGAGCTGCCGGTCAGCCGTGTCCTGGCCGAGATGGAAACAGCCGGCATCGCCGTCGACATGCAGCGCATGGACGAGCAGCTCGCTGATCTGGCCAAGGTGATCGACAACGCCCAGGAGCTGGCCTTCGCCGCGATCGGCCATGAGGTCAACCTCGGGTCGCCCAAGCAGCTGCAGACCGTCCTCTTCGACGAGCTGCAGCTACCCAAAACCAAAAAGATCAAGTCCGGATACACCACCGACGCCGCCTCCCTGAAGGGCCTGCTGGAGAAGACCGGCCACGAATTCCTGGTCCAGCTGATGGCGCACCGCGAATCCTCCAAACTCCGCCAAATGCTCGAGTCGTTGAAGAAGTCGGTCGCCGAAGACGGCCGGATCCACACCACCTATGCGCAGAACGTCGCGGCGACGGGCCGGATCTCCTCGAATAACCCCAACCTGCAGAACATCCCCATCCGCAGCGAGGAAGGCCGCCGGGTCCGGGGCATCTTTGTGGTCAGTGAGGGCTATGACTGCCTGCTGTCCGCCGACTACTCCCAGATCGAAATGCGCATCATGGCGCACCTTTCCGGTGATGAAGGCCTGATCCAGGCGTACCGGGACGGCGAAGACCTCCACCGTTTTGTCGGCTCGAACATCTTCCATGTGCCCACGGACCAGGTCACCAGTGCCATGCGCTCCAAGGTCAAGGCCATGTCCTACGGGCTTGCCTACGGCTTGACGTCCTTCGGGCTCTCCAAGCAGCTGGAAATCTCCGTGGACGAGGCCCGCACCCTCATGAAGGACTACTTCGACCGTTTCGGCGCCGTGCGTGACTACCTCCGCGGTGTGGTGGACCAGGCCCGTATTGACGGGTACACGGCCACCATCGAAGGGCGGCGCCGCTACCTCCCGGACCTCACCAGCACGGATCGGCAGCTGCGGGAAAATGCTGAGCGCATTGCCCTGAACTCTCCGATCCAGGGGTCCGCCGCGGACATCATCAAGCGGGCCATGCTGGGCGTGCAGGCTGAACTGGCCGCCCGGGGCCTCACCTCGCGGATGCTCCTGCAGGTCCACGATGAACTGGTCCTGGAAGTCGCACCCGGAGAACGGGACGCGGTGGAGAAGCTCGTCACCGAACAGATGGGATCGGCCGCGGACCTCAGCGTCCCGCTGGACGTCCAGATCGGCGTCGGACCCAGCTGGTACGACGCCGGGCATTAGGCTATCCGCCCGCGTGGCCGGCGTGTTCGTGCTGGCCAGCGGCCGGAGTGATTGGTTAGGCTCGGCGTTGTGGCTGAACTGAGTGATGACTACGAAATCCGGCGTTTCCCCGCCGCTGTCGACGGGGAACCCGGTTATCCGGAAGCGGAAAGCTGGGTCAAGGCCGTCTCGTTCGGCTTTCACGAATCCACCCGGACACCCGAACACGTCGCCAAGTCACTGCAGACCTACCGTGCCGATCGGAGGATCTTTACCGGGGCCTACCAAACCCGTGAGGTGGCGCCCGGATCCTTCCCCGCGGAGGTCCCAGTCGCAACCTTCGGCACCATGCGGAAGACCCTGAACATCGGCTTCGGCAGGATGCTGGAAACCCAGCTGGTCACTGCGGTGACCGTACGGACCTCCCATCGGCGCCGCGGACTGCTGCGGCGCATGATGTCGGAGGACCTTGCCCTGGCCAAGGCTGACGGCGTGGCGATGGCTGCCCTGACGGCCTCGGAGGGGTCCATCTACGGGCGCTTCGGTTATGGGGTGGCCAGCTTCGAACGGACCGTCACGGTGGACACCTCGGCCCGGTTCAGCCTCGTCCACCAGGCCGTTGGCCGGGTGGACGTTGCCGAGCCCAAAGTCCTCCTCGACGTGGCGCCGGAAGTTTTCGCCCGCGTGCACCGCCTGACGCCCGGGTCCGTGGACCGCCAGGAGTGGTACCGCCAGTTGGCGTCAGGCTCCCTTGGCCGCGACGGCAAAGAGGACCCGGCCGTCAAGGTGGCCCTGCACTACGGTCCGGACGGGGGCGTGGACGGCTACGTGTCCTACAAGTTCCTGGGCTGGGAGACGGAACCCCACACGATGCACGTGGTGGATCTGGTGGCGGCCACCCACGAGGCCTACCTGGAACTCTGGCAGTTCCTTGCCGCCATCGATCTGATCGAACGGATCACCTGGGAGGAAGCGCCGCTGGATGACCCCCTTACCTGGGCACTGGCCGATCCCCGCTGCATCGACTCATCGGACAGCAGGGACATGCTCTGGCTCCGCATCCTGGACGTGGTTCCGGCCCTTCAGGCGCGGCATTATCCGGTGGACGGCCGGCTGGTGCTGGAAGTCCTCGACCCCCTCGGCCTCACGGCCGGGACGTTTGCCCTCGCAGTCAGCGGCGGTAAGGCCGCCGTCGAACGCGTCGGACCGGAGGCGGATCCGGACCTCACACTGGATGTCTCCGCGCTGTCATCAATTTATCTGGGTGCGGTCTGCCCGGTGACGCTGACGGCAGCAGGGCGGATCCGTGAACACAGGCAGGGCGCGGCGCTTCGGGCCCGCGGGTTGTTCGCCGTTGAGCGCGCCGCCCATTGCCTGACCCACTTCTAGGCCCCCCGGGGCGTCCTCTTGCCCTGACAGGCCGCGCTTTGACCCGTGTTGGCCGCTGCGACTAGAATAAGTGGGCGCGTACTACGTGCACGTTCTCTGCATTTGTTAAACACCAATCCACAAAATCAGGATGACCCGGCGGATCTCCACGATCCGCCGCCACCTGTGCCTGCGTTCCATAATGCGGGTGCAGTGGTTGGCCTGACCAACTAACTATCCACAACGGAGCCCCTACTACATGACCATCACCTCCACCGAGAAGCCCGGTACCCCCGTAGTCGCGATTAACGACATCGGTACCGCTGAGGACTTCCTCGCAGCAGTCGACGCCACCATCAAGTACTTCAACGACGGAGATCTCGTCGAAGGTACCGTCGTCAAGGTCGACCGCGATGAAGTTCTGCTCGACATCGGTTACAAGACCGAAGGTGTCATCCCCTCCCGCGAGCTGTCCATCAAGCACGACGTTGATCCCGGAGACGTTGTCTCCGTTGGCGATCAGGTCGAAGCCCTGGTGCTCACCAAGGAAGACAAAGAAGGCCGCCTGATCCTCTCCAAGAAGCGTGCTCAGTACGAGCGTGCCTGGGGCGATATCGAGAAGGTCAAGGAAGAAGACGGTGTTGTCACCGGTACCGTCATCGAGGTTGTCAAGGGTGGTCTTATCCTCGACATCGGTCTGCGCGGCTTCCTGCCCGCATCCCTCGTCGAGATGCGCCGTGTGCGCGACCTGGCTCCGTACATCGGTCAGCAGATCGAAGCCAAGATCATCGAGCTGGACAAGAACCGCAACAACGTGGTCCTGTCCCGCCGTGCCTGGCTCGAGCAGACCCAGTCCGAGGTCCGCTCCACGTTCCTCAACAAGCTGGAAAAGGGCCAGGTCCGTCCCGGCGTCGTTTCCTCCATCGTCAACTTCGGTGCCTTCGTGGACCTGGGCGGCGTAGACGGCCTCGTTCACGTTTCCGAGCTGTCCTGGAAGCACATCGACCACCCGTCCGAGGTTGTCGAAGTTGGCCAGGAAGTCACCGTCGAGGTTCTCGAGGTCGACCTGGACCGCGAGCGCGTTTCCCTGTCGCTCAAGGCTACGCAGGAAGATCCGTGGCAGACCTTCGCCCGCACCCACGCCCTGGGCCAGGTTGTTCCGGGTAAGGTCACCAAGCTGGTTCCGTTCGGTGCGTTCGTTCGCGTCGAAGACGGCATCGAAGGCCTGGTCCACATCTCCGAGCTGGCTGTCCGCCACGTTGAACTGGCCGAGCAGGTTGTCTCCGTTGGCGACGAGCTGTTCGTCAAGGTCATCGACATCGATCTGGAACGCCGCCGCATCTCGCTCTCCCTCAAGCAGGCCAACGAGGGCGTCGACGCCGACAGCACCGAATTCGATCCGGCTCTCTACGGCATGGCCGCTGAGTACGACGAAGAGGGTAACTACAAGTACCCGGAGGGCTTCGATCCGGAGTCCAACGAGTGGCTTGAAGGCTACGAGAACCAGCGCGCCGCCTGGGAGCAGCAGTACGCTGATGCCCAGACCAAGTGGGAAGCACACAAGAAGCAGGTTGCTCAGCACGCTGCCGACGACGCTGCAGCTGCAACGTCCGGTGACAGCGATTCCGGCACCACCAGCTACTCCTCGGAGCCCGCTGCTGAGTCCAACGCCGGTGCAGGCACCCTTGCATCCGACGAGGCTCTCGCCGCTCTGCGCGAGAAGCTGACCGGCAACTAATTGCCACCGGCCCGGGACTTCCCGGGCCAACACCGCGGGCCCCTGCAATTGCAGGGGCCCGCGGTGTTTAACCCCAGACGGTGTCTGACCTTGGGCGGCACCGGCCGGATCGCGCGTTAGAGGTCGACGGCGGCACTCACCGCGCCGCCGTCGTCGTCGTAAGTCAGTACCGCGCCCGCGGCAGTGAGCAGACGTTGAGCACCGGCATTCCCGGCCGTTGTATGCGCCACGATGCGCCGCAGGCCTGCGCGGCTGGCTTCTGCCAGGATCAGTTGGAGGGCAACAGTGCCGATGCGCTGGCCGCGGAAGCTCCGGCCCAGCCAAATGCCTGTCTCTGCGGTACCGGGGTCCACTGTCCGTTTCAGGCGGATTGAACCCGCGGGATCTCCACCGCACAACACAGCCCAGGTCTGTTCGCCCGCCGGTCCATCCAGCCCCTTCGCCGCCGCGCGGTGGTACGCCCGGAACCACTGCGCGCGCTCAGCGTTCCAGCCGGTTCCGGCGCCGAGCGGCGGGGTGACTTCGTCCGCCGCCGCATCCCTTTGGGCGAGGTCCAGCAGCTTCTCCAGCAGGGGCTCATCCACGTCGGCCAGGTGGACTTCAGGGGAGCGGGACATCGAGCCACTCCGTTCCGCCGGGTGTGAGATCCACGGTTCCGGCGGTGAACGAGAGGACGCGCTCGGTGGCGGCTGAAAGTTCCGCCGGGTTGTCGGGGATGGCCAGGCGCAGGGTCGTCTCGCGGGCGCCGTAGGTGGTTTCCGCCATCACGAAGCCTGCCGCCCGGAGATCGTTTTCCAGCCTGCCCGCGCCGGAGTGAGGTACGGACGCGGAACAGATCCGCAGCCGGCGTCGCCGGACCAGCGGTGCCCGGTCGAGGGCGGCGGACACCGATTCGGAATAGGCCCGGACCAGGCCGCCCGCGCCCAGCAGGATGCCGCCGAAATAACGGACGACGACGGCGCTGACGTCGCTGAGGTCGGTCACCCCCGGTGCGGTCTCGCGTTTAAGGATCGCCTCAAGCATCGGAATGCCCGCGGTGCCGGAGGGTTCGCCGTCGTCATTGGACCGCTGGATGTCCCGGTCCGGCCCGATGACGAAGGCTGAGCAGTGGTGCCGGGCATCATGGAATTCGCGCCGCAGGCCTGACACCAGCTCCCGGGCTGCTTCCTCGGTGTCCGCGCGGCGCAGCACGGTGATGAAACGGGACCGTTTGATTTCGATGTCGTGCCGGAAATCCGGACCAGCCGCGAGGGCGGTATACGAGGTTACCCGGCTCTCCTGCTCCTGCTCTTGCACCGCCCCAGTCTAGGGCAGCAGCGGGTGGGGCCACGCTGCCGGGGTTCCCAGCGGCGACTAGGCTGTTGAAGTGCTGAAGATCGGTTTGACGGGCGGCATCGCCTCAGGGAAGTCAATGGTGGCCTCACGTCTGGCGGAGCTCGGTGCCACTCTGGTGGATGCCGACGCGCTGGCCCGCAAGGTGGTTGAGCCTGGTACGCCCGGACTGGCACGGGTGGTGGACGCGTTTGGGACGGAGATGCTCGACGCCGCCGGCCGGCTTGACCGCGCCAGGCTCGGCTCTGTCGTTTTTGGCGATCCGTCCCGCCTGGCCGTGCTGAATGGCATTGTTCACCCGCTGGTCCGGGAGGCCGCTGCAGGGATCATTGCCGCTGCACCCCGTGGCGCGGTGGTGGTCCAGGACATTCCGCTTCTGGTGGAGACGGGGCAGGGCAGCAACTTTCATTTGGTGCTGGTGGTGGACGCGTCGGACGACATCCGCATTGCCCGCATGCTCGAACACCGGGGGATGACCCGGGAGGAGGCCGCGTCCCGGATGGCGGCGCAGGCCACGCGCGCTGACCGGCTGGCCGCAGCGGACGTGGTCCTGGAGAACGCCGGGACAGTGGACGCCCTGCTGGCTCAGGTGGACCGGCTCTGGACTGAACGGCTGGTGCCGTTTGCGGACAATCTGCGCCGTGGTGCCAGGGCGGCCAGGGCGGGTGTGGCAGTACTGTCCCCGGCCCGGGCGGACTGGCCGGCCCAGGCCGCCAGGCTTGGTGCCCGGATCAGGGCCGCCGCACCCGCGGACATACTGGCCGTTGACCACGTCGGCTCCACCGCGGTTCCGGGTCTGCCGGCCAAGGACGTAATCGATCTTCAAGTGACGGTGACTGGCCTTGACGTCGCCGATCGGATAGCGCCGCTGCTGGCTGCAGCGGGTTTTCCGCCCGTGCCGGGGGCCAATTTCGACACTCCGAAGCCTGCTGCGCCCGACCCGGCGCAATGGGAGAAACGGTTCCACGCCAATGCAGACCCAGGCCGTGCCGTGAACGTGCACGTCAGGCCGGCAGGATCCTCAGGCTGGCACTACGCGCTGCTGTTCCGCGACTGGCTCCGGAATGACCCCGAGGCCGCCGCCATGTATGCCGAACACAAACTCGCCCTGACCAAACAGTTTGCCGGCACCAGGGGCACGCACGCCTACGCCGAGGCGAAGGAGCCGTGGTTCACGGACGTTGCCCTGCCCGGTATGGACGCCTGGGCTGCGCACTCAGGGTGGCGCCCGCCGTCGTACACCCCTGGAAGTCCCCGCCCCTGAACCCAACTGTTCGCCGGTAACGGATCCGGGGCTGAGTGTCGGTGCCCGGTTGTAGATTAGATGCATGAGCCTTGCGCAGGATATCAACCGAGTTGTCGCGCCCTTCGAGGTCATCAGCGAATTCCAGCCCGCCGGTGACCAGCCCGCCGCCATCGCCGAACTGACGGAGCGGATCAAGAACGGCGAAAAAGATGTTGTCCTGCTCGGTGCCACCGGTACCGGCAAGAGCGCCACCACCGCCTGGCTTATTGAACAGGTCCAGCGGCCCACCCTGGTGATGGTCCAGAACAAGACCCTTGCCGCCCAGTTGGCCAACGAATTCCGGGAACTGCTGCCCAATAATGCGGTGGAGTATTTCGTCTCCTACTACGACTATTACCAGCCCGAGGCGTACGTGGCGCAGACGGACACCTTCATCGAGAAGGACTCCTCCATCAACGAGGAAGTCGAACGGCTGCGGCACTCTGCCACCAATGCCCTGCTGACCCGCCGCGACGTCATCGTGGTTGCCACGGTGTCCTGCATCTACGGCCTGGGTACCCCGGAAGAGTACATCGCGGGAATGGTCACGCTCCGCAAGGGCGCCGAGATGAACCGCGATGACCTGCTCCGGAAGTTCGTCGCCATGCAGTATGCGCGCAACGACATGGACTTCCACCGCGGCACGTTCCGGGTCCGCGGCGACACCGTGGAGATCATTCCGATGTACGAGGAACTGGCCATCCGGATCGAATTCTTCGGGGATGAGATCGAGAATATCCACACCCTGCACCCGCTGACCGGCGAAGTGATCCGGGACGAAGAGGAAATGTATGTCTTCCCGGCCTCGCACTATGTGGCCGGTCCTGAGCGGATGGCCCGCGCCATCAAGCGGATCGAGGATGAACTCGCAGAACGGCTGCAGGAGCTGGAAAGCCAGAACAAGCTGGTGGAGGCCCAGCGGCTGCGGATGCGCACCACCTATGACCTTGAAATGATGCAGCAGATGGGGTTTTGCAACGGCATCGAAAACTACTCGTCGCACATCGACGGGCGGGCCCGGGGGACCGCTCCGCACTGCCTCCTGGACTACTTCCCGGACGACTTCCTGCTGGTGATCGACGAGTCCCACGTCACGGTGCCGCAGATCGGCGCCATGTACGAAGGTGACATGTCCCGCAAGCGCAACCTGGTGGACTTCGGCTTCCGGCTGCCTTCGGCCATGGACAACCGCCCCCTCAAGTGGGATGAATTCCTCGAACGGGTGGGCCAGACCGTCTACCTCTCGGCCACGCCGGGCAAGTACGAACTCGGAAAGGCCGACGGCTTCGTGCAGCAGATCATCCGGCCCACCGGCCTGATCGACCCCGAGGTGGTGGTCAAACCCACCAAGGGCCAGATCGATGACCTCCTCGGTGAGATCAAGACCCGGACGGCGAAGAACGAACGCGTGCTGGTCACCACGCTGACCAAGCGGATGGCGGAGGACCTCACCGACTACCTCCTGGGCCACGGCATCAAAGTTGAATACCTGCACTCCGACGTCGATACGCTCCGCCGGGTTGAACTGCTCCGCGAACTGCGGATGGGCGTTTTCGACGTGCTGGTGGGCATCAACCTTCTCCGCGAAGGCCTCGACCTGCCCGAGGTCTCGCTGGTGAGCATCCTGGACGCGGACAAGGAAGGCTTCCTGCGGTCCTCCACGTCCCTGATCCAGACCATCGGCCGTGCTGCCCGAAACGTCTCCGGACAGGTCCACATGTATGCGGACCGCATCACCGATTCCATGGCCCACGCCATCGACGAGACCAACCGGCGCCGTGCCATCCAGGTGGCGTACAACACGGAAAAGGGGATCGATCCGCAGCCGCTGCGGAAGAAGATCGCCGACATCACCGACCAGCTGGCCAAGGAAGACGCCGATACCCAGGAGCTGCTGAACAACAACCGCCTGGCCAAGGGCGCCAAGCGCGGGAAGTCTGCGGCCAAGGGCGCAGCCCAGGTCCGCAAGGACGGGCTCGCTGCGGCCCCGGCAGAAGACCTCGTGGGTTTGATCGAGCAGCTCACCGAGCAGATGCACGGTGCGGCCGCCGAACTGCAGTTCGAGGTGGCCGCGAGGATCCGGGACGAGGTCAGTGAGCTGAAGAAGGAACTCCGCCAAATGCAGGCGGCCGGTCACGCATAGGACCGTCTGAGGCTCACCCGCATCATATGCAGACTGAGTCCGGCGCTGGTGTGTGCCTGCGGTAGAGTTAACGGCACGTAGGGGAGTATCCCAAGTGCTACGATCGTCAACACGCGAGGCATGGTTGCCTGGCCGGGCGTAGCGGGTCCGCCAATTCAGCACCAAGTGCACAGGCAGGCCGGAGAGACTTACACCATTTCTCTGTACCCTGCGAAAGGCTACCCGTGCTTGATTTGCCTGTGTGGTTTGAGGTCGGCTCCTTTGTCGTCCTCGGCCTGATCATTCTCCTTGACCTTCTCCTCGTTGTCCGGCGTCCCCACGAACCATCGATGAAGGAAGCCGGCCTGTGGGTGGCCTTCTACGTCAGCCTGGCCCTGGTCTTTGCCGGTGCGATGTTCGCGTTCACCAACGCAGAATTCGGTGGCCAGTTCGTGGCGGGCTGGGTCACAGAGTACAGCCTCAGCATCGACAACCTGTTCGTCTTCATCATCATCATGGCCAGGTTCTCCGTACCCCGGAAATACCAGCAGGAAGTGTTGATGGTGGGCATCATCATTGCCCTGATCCTGCGAGGCATCTTCATCCTCCTCGGCGCGATCGTGATCGAACAGTTCAGCTGGGTCTTCTATATCTTTGGGGCCTTCCTGCTCTGGACCGCCTGGAAGCAGGCGCAGGACGAAGGCGAGGACGAGGAGGACAAGGAAAACCCGCTCCTCGCCCAGATCCGCAAAGTCATCCCCATGTCGGAGAAATTCGACGAAGGGAAGCTGCGTACCACGGTGGACGGGAAGAAAGTCTTCACCCCCATGCTGGTGGTGTTCGTCACCATCGGCCTGACCGACCTGCTCTTCGCCGTGGACTCCATTCCGGCGATCTTCGGCCTCACCCAGAGCCCGTTCATCGTGTTCACCGCCAACCTGTTCGCCCTGATGGGCCTCCGCCAGCTCTACTTCCTGCTGGGGGGCCTGATGAACCGCCTGATCTACCTGAAGCATGCTTTGTCCTTCATTCTGGCGTTCATCGGAGTGAAGCTCGTGCTGCACGCCATGCACGTGAACGAACTGCCGTTCATCAACGGTGGCAACCACATCGAATGGGCTCCGGAGATCCCCACGTTTGTCTCCCTTGCCGTGATCGTGGGCACCATCATCGTTGCTGTGATAGCAAGCCTGATGAGCTCCAAAGCTGAGGCGTCCCCCGTGGACCCCCGCCTGGAAGAAGACGCCAGAAGGAGCCTCAGCGACTCCGAGTAGGCCCGGCGCCCACCTCCTACGTCACAGCAGTCCCGGCCCTCCGCGGCCGGGGCTGCTGTCCTTTTTCCTGAAGGGGTGAACATCGAGTTCGCAAACAAGTTCTATTCCACGCTCGGGCTGAACGAGAATGCTGCAGCAACAAGCGGAACCTGGGCGGACATGCGCGGTGACGGCGGTCAGCTGGGCCTCCACATCGCCGAAGCTCAAACCAGAAACGTCGATGCGGGAGCCGTGGAACTGCAATTCACAACTGACGAGAATCTGGAGAACACCGCCAAGCGCCTTCGAGACGCCGGTTACGCGCCATCAGAGATCATGGACGAAAACTTCGGCCGGTATCTCACTGTCCAGGACCCGGATGGATACCTCATCCAGGTGAATGAGTTGGACGAAGAATTCAGCAACCTCAGCTACGAGACTCGGGAATCCGCGGCCCTAAAGTAGCTGGCCCACAGGTATGCGGCCTTGTCCGCATTGCACCCTGCCAGGCACACTCGGACATGACCGCAACGGGTTGCGCACAAGCAGCGGTGAACCTTGTATAACGGAGTCCGCCATGGCGAGACTCCCGATGCCTGACGGGTTTAGGCTCGCGGTATGAACCGTCGGAGCGTACTTCTGCTTGCGTCGGGCGTTATTGTCACCGTGTTGGCACTTGCCGTCCTGCTCGGCCGCATGCCCTCGGTCAGCCGGGCATGTCCAGCAGTCGGTTACGCCTATGTGGGTGACGTGGAGCTGACCTTTTCCACCCCGCCGGCGTCAGCAGCGGCTTGCTTTGGGGAGGGATGCACTCCTGAGCCGGTGACGAGAAACCCGGAGGGAAAATGGCTGGTTCCGCAGTCCCCGCCGTACCTGAGCCCGCCTGCTAGTGTCACGTCGATTTTTGTGGAGGCCGTGGCCACTTCCGGTGGCCGCATAGCCCGTCAATTGCCCATCGAAACGGAGTCAACCGGGGAACACCCCTACGGACCGGGATGCGGCGGCCCTTTCAGGTTCAAGCCCGTGCAAGTGGCATTCAGCTGAAGCATCGAGCTCAGGGGGCGCTTGGCTAAGCAGCAAATCCAGCGGCGCCCTTTTCGCGCCCGCCCGCTCTCCGCCGGTAAGGCCCGCAGCTAAACGGTTGCCAACGCTGCCGCTAAGCGGGGCCGCCGGCCGAACGAACCATTCCCAAAAGACGGCCGAAAATTGCTTCGCCGTCATCAGAAATGCCGTCATGGTGGAACTCCGAGGTCTCCCACACCTGGAGGCCCCGGACGGCCGCCGCGGTTTCCAGCGACAGCTCACGGTCCACGTAGATATCGTCCCGGTAGACAGCCGCGGCCGCAGGTACGCTGTTCACGGCCAGGCGCTTGCGGTCATACAGCGGCTTCCAGTCAGGCTTGGCGGCGAGCAGTTCGGCCACGTCCCGGAGTGGCTCAAGCGACGGGTCCTGCTCGAAGTACCACGGGTAAACCATCTCGCCGGTCAGCAGCAGCGGCTCCGCGTCGGGGTGGAATTCCGGATAGTCGCGCAGAACCCGCCACGCGGCCCAGTCAGTGGGCCTGCCCTGCCCGTAGATGGACTCGTGCATCAGGGCATAAAGCGGATTACTGCGGTGCGACACGATGCCCTGTACCTGTTCCAGGAACGCATCGGACAGCCTGGGACCGTCCGGGGTGTCCGTGAAGGCTCCTTCGAGGAGGTAGTGGAGGCCGTCGACGCGGGTGTTGCCGCCAAGGAAAGCGCCCACCATCTGGAAGCGCTCAACCGTCAGCCTGCCGCCGTCGGGAAGGAACTCCGCCACCTGGCGCAGGTGCGAAGCGATCCTCTCCACCGTCAGACGGTCCTCCGGATACCAGCCGAAGTATTCCGCGTTGCGTGCCGCGACACGCCCGAAGGTGGCGCGGTAGACGTCGTCGGCCGGCCCGTCCAGCGGCGCCAGGCCTCCGGTGATGAGGGCTTCCTTGACGCCTTCCGGTGCAAATGAAAGGTACGTGAGCGCGCAGAACCCGCCATAACTTTGTCCGTAAATAGACCAGGGGCCGGAGCCGAGCGCGGCACGGATGAGTTCCGCATCGGCCACGATGGAGTCCGCGCGGAAGTGTTCCAGGTAGGCAGCCTGGGCCTCAGCTGTTCCCCGGGCCGGCAAGGAGTTCCGGTCGATGGGTGACGATAGGCCGGTGCCGCGCTGGTCCAGCATGAGGATCCTGAAATCCCTGGCAGCCGCTTTGCTCCAGCCACCCAGCGAGGCCAGTCTGTTCCCGCGGCCGCCCGGGCCGCCCTGGAGGAACAACAGCCAGGGAAGACTTTCAGCCTCAGCCACGGAGTGGCTGGAGGAAACATATTCGCGGGCGAAGACCGTGATGGTCTCCGGCGCTTCACCGCTGGCGCCCGGGGCCGGCTCGAAGTGGTTCAGTGGCACCGTGAAATAGTGTTCGGCCGTGCGCATGCCACGGAATTCGTGGCGGGCCTTGATGACATGGCCACCCGGCGGTGCCGCGCTTAAAGCTCCGGCGGAGACGGCCCGGTCAGGCACGGGCAGCCGCCGGCGTGTTGGTGCCGAAGCTTTCCAGTGCCGCGCCGGTCAGCCGGAACGTAGACCAGCCGTCCATGGGCCGGGCACCCAGGCTCCGGTAGAAGTTGATGGACGGCTCGTTCCAGTCCAGGACGCTCCATTCCACCCGGGCATACCCGTTTTCGACGGCGGTGGCGGCCAGGTGCTTCAGGAGCGCCTTGCCGTGGCCTTCCCCGCGGGCATCCGGGCTGACGTAAAGGTCCTCCAGATAGATGCCGTGGACCCCTTCCCACGTGGAGTAGTTCAGAAACCAAAGAGCGAACCCCTGGACCTCGCCTCCGGCGTTCTCGGCCATCGCGGCGAACACTCGGGGATTCTCGCCGAACAGCACCCCGGCCAGCAGTTCGGGCGTATTTTGAACTGCGTCGGGTTCTTTCTCGTAGATGGCCAATTCGTGGATCATCTGCAGAATGACGGGGACGTCTTGCGGGGTGGCGGGGCGGATTACACTCATGGGTCGAGTTTACAAGGGCTCTGTTGCAGCCGGCGCCCGCCGGGCTGCTACCGCCAGCGAAGTTCGGAGCTGCCGTACCGGACCGGGCTTTCGGCATACTCCAGCGGCACACCGTCAGCCAGCAGGGGCGGTCCCACAAAACGCAGGCTCCCATAGGGGCTTGCCATGCTCCGGAACTCCGGGTCCGGCAGGGGAGCAGCGGAGTTGTGTGCTTCAGGGAGCCGCACCAGTTCCTCAGCGGTCCGTGCCAGCGACAGCCGTGCGCTGCCGCCAAGCCCGCTGCTGATCCGTTCGGCCAGCAAGGCGAGGGCTGCCGCCGCCAGGCCGTACCCGGTGGCGTGATCCAGCGCCTGCACGGGGAGCGCGCCGGGAACCCAGGCGTTGGCGGCGCCCCGGCCATATCTTGCAGCGATCCCGGTGGCTGCCTGGACCAGGCTGTCAAAGCCGCGCCGGCCGTTCCATGGACCGCCGTCACCCCACGCGCTGAGGGTGACCACCACAAGGCCGGGACGGGCGGCCAACAGCGGCTCAGCGCCCAGACCGAACCGGTCCAGGCCACCCGCACGGTACCCGGCCACCACCACATCAGCAGACCCGGCGAGGCCCCTCACGGCCTCGAGGCCGGCGGCGCTCCGGAAGTCAGCCACGGCACTGCGTTTGTCGAAGCCGGAGTCGATGTAGGCGTCGGTCAGCTCCGGGAGGTGCGGCGGGTCAATGCGCAGGACATCCGCACCGAGGGCCGCGAGCAGGCGGGTGGCCGTGGGCCCGGCGATGACGCGGGTCAGGTCCAGGACCTTCAGCCCGGCCAAAGGACGGCGTGGATCAGGGGATGGCGTCCATGACGGGAGCGGACCGCCTTGCCGGGCCTGCCCGGGCGGCCGTGAAATGCGGATCCACGGCCCGGCGCCGGCGGCCGCGTGCATCGGCGTCGTGAGCCAGTCCGCGCGCGTGCGGACGGCAGCCGCCACACCCTGGTGCGCCGTAATGGCTTCCTCCGCCTCGAGGGAGGTCATGTGCAGCAGTGCGCGGTCCACCGCCGGTGGCGTGTCGGCGGACAGGGCAGCCATCAGACGGGCCGCGTGGTGCGGATAGTTTGCATGCAGGCGGATCCAACCGTCTCCGGTGCGGCGGAATCCGGACAGCGGAGCGAAACCTTCCGCTTTCCTGCCGGCGATCCGCAGATGCCCCAGCGAATCGAAGGAAGCGGCCGTGGAACCGGAAGCGAGGGCATATCTCCCGGGTGCCGCGGTCAGGGCGTTCAACGCTGTGGCGGCGGCCTGGACCGCGCCAAGCGCCAGGCCCTCAACATCCAGTGGACCGCCCCACCACCACCGGGGCCCCTCCCACCGTGCCGCAGGCTGGGCCTTCACGGCGTCCAGGACCCGCAGGCTGGCGGTCAGGTCGGGGACGGATTCCACGGTGCTGCGCCCCTACAGCCGGTTGACGCCGGTGACCTGGACCACGGCGGTTCCGGTTTCGTCCGACGCCGCCAGGTCCACTTCGGCGGAAATGCCCCAGTCATGGTTGCCGGCCGGGTCGTCGAAGATCTGCCGGACTTTCCACAGCCCCGGTTCCTCGGTGATGATGAGCAGCCCGGGGCCGCGGGCGTCAGGCCCGGTGCCGATGTCGTTGTGTTCGTCGAAGTAGTCGTCCAAAACGTCTTCCCACCGCTCCGCATCCCAGCCGGCGCCGGCATCCAGCTCGCCCAGCGCGGCGGCGTCCTCGTCGGCGAACAGTTCCACGCGGCGGAACATTTCGTTCCGGACCATCACCCGGAAGGCCCTGATGTTGGACGTGAGCGACGGCGGCGGGGGAGGAGGTGCGTCGTGCGGGGTGGGTGCCACGCCGGAGGTCAATTCCTCCCATTCGTCCAGGAGGCTGGAGTCGACCTGCCGGACCAGCTCACCCAGCCAGGCAATGAGGTCCTCAAGATCCTCACGCAGCAGGTCCTGCGGCACCGTCTGGCGCAGCGCCTTGAAGCAGTCCGCGAGGTAACGCAGGACGATGCCTTCGGAGCGGGCCAGGCCGTAGAACTGGACGAACTCGCCGAAGTTCATGGCCCGTTCGTACATATCCCGGACCACCGACTTGGGCGCCAGTTCAAAGTCGCCCACCCAGGGTGCGGCCTTGCGGTAGACCTCGAACGCCTCGCCCAGCATTTCGGCGAGCGGCTGCGGGTAAGTAACCTCTTCCAGCATGGCCATCCGCTGGTCGTATTCGATGCCGTCGGCCTTCATCGCCGCAATGGCTTCCCCGCGGGCCTTCTTCTGCTGGGCGGACAGGATCTGCCGGGGCTTTTCGAGGGTCGCTTCGATCACGGACACCACGTCAAGGGCGTACGACGGCGACTCCGGGTCAAGCAGTTCCAGCGCCGCCAGCGCAAACGGCGAGAGCGGCTGATTCAGGGCAAAGTTGGCCTGCAGGTGGACGGTCAGCCGGACGGTCCTGCCGTCTGCGCCCTGCTCCGCTTCGGGGATGCGTTCCACCACTTCGGCGGCCAGGAGTTCGCGGTAGATTCCCAGGGCGCGTTTCATCAGCCGCAGCTGCGCGGGCCGGGTCTCATGGTTCTCGGTCAGCAGCCGGCGTGCCGCGGCAAACGGGTCCCCCGGCCGTTCCATCAGGTTCATCAGCATGGAGTGGGTCACGGTGAAACTGGAGCTGAGGGGATCCGGCGCCGACTCGACCAGCCGTTTGAACGTGGGTTCGCCCCAGGACACAAACCCTTCCGGCGGCTTCTTCCGGACCACCTGGCGCAGCTTTTTCTGGTCGTCGCCGAACTTCGCCGTGGCCTTGGCCATTGCCTTGACGTTCTCGATCACATGCTCCGGCGCCTGCACCACCACCGTGCCCGCGGTGTCGTAACCTGCCCGCCCGGCCCGCCCCGCGATCTGGTGGAACTCCCGCGAGTTAAGCAGGCGGGTGCGCACGCCGTCGTACTTGCTCAGGGCGGTGAGCAGGACGGTGCGGATGGGCACATTGATGCCGACGCCGAGCGTGTCAGTTCCGCAGATGACCTTGAGCAGGCCGGCCTGTGCGAGCTGTTCCACGAGCCGCCGGTACTTCGGCAGCATGCCGGCATGGTGGACGCCGATGCCGTGCCGGACCAGCCTGTTGAGGGTTTTACCGAACCCGGCGGCAAAACGGAAATTCGCGATCAGCTCGGCGATCTTGTCTTTTTCCTCACGCGTGCACACATTGATGCTCATCAGCGTCTGGGCACGGTCAATGGCCTCGATCTGGCTGAAATGCACCACATAGACCGGCACCTGCCGGGTGGAGAGCAACTCCTCCAACGTCTCGTGGACAGGGGTCTCGTGGTAGTAGTAATGCAGCGGAATGGGACGCTCGGCTGAACTGACCGTAGTGGTGGGCCGGCCTGTCAGTTCGGTGATGCCCTCCTCAAAGCGGCTGACGTCTCCCAGCGTTGCCGACATCAGGAGGAACTGGGCCTGGGGGAGCTCCAGCAGGGGGATCTGCCACGCCCAGCCGCGCTGGGGGTCGGAGTAGAAATGGAATTCATCCATGACCACTGAGCCGAGGTCCGCGGCCTCGCCTTCGCGCAGCGCGATGTTTGCCAGGATTTCCGCGGTGCAGCAGATGATCGGCGCGTCCTGGTTCACGCCTGAATCACCGGTGATCATGCCGACGTTTTCGGCGCCGAAGATCTCGCACAAGGCGAAGAACTTCTCTGAAACCAGGGCCTTGATGGGAGCCGTGTAGTAGCTCCGCTGCCCGCGTGCCATGGCCTGGAAGTGTGCCGCGATCGCGACCAGCGATTTTCCGGACCCCGTGGGCGTGGCGAGGATGACGTTGGCGCCGGTGGCCAGTTCCATGATGGCTTCGTCCTGGGCGGCATACAGGTCCAGGCCGCGGCTCCCGGTCCACTCAAGGAACCGGCTGTAGAGCACGTCCGGGTCGATGCCTGCGGCCGGGCGGTTCGAGGCGGACAGGACAGGCAGCTGGTCAACGAGTTTCATTGATTTCCAGCTTAGTGCCCCGCAGGTGCCCGCTATCCGGGCATGGCGGGGTTAGGCTCGCGGGAAGCCACCCGGCGCCCAATTATGGAGGAACTGTGAAGTGGGATCCCCTGAAGTACGTCCAGTTCGGCGACTACCGCGACCGGCCGTTTTTTGACCTCACAGGCAGGATCCGGCCAGACCGCCCCCGCCAGGTGGTCGATCTGGGCTGCGGCCCCGGCAACCTGACGGCCACCCTCGCCCGGCGATGGCCCGAGGCCAGGGTCCTGGGGCTCGACTCGTCAGCTGAAATGCTGGAACGCGCCGCCGGCCAGGCCGACGCTTCTCCCGGCCTGGTCTTTGCACAGGCCGACATTGCCCAATGGATGCCCTCGGGTGAAACCGACGTGGTGGTCACCAACGCCGCACTGCAGTGGGTGCCCGGGCACCAGGAGATGCTGAGCCGGTGGCTGGCCGCGTTGCGCCCGGGCGCGTGGTTCGGCATGCAGGTACCGGGAAACTTCAACGCCCCGTCACACGCCCTGATGCGGGAGTTGGCCGCCACCGCCCGCTGGCGGCCGCTGCTGAAAGGCGTCCTCCGCGGCGGGGAATCCGTGGGGGAACCGGCCGACTATCTGCGCACCATGCTGGACGCGGGATGCACTGCCGACGCTTGGGAAACCACTTATCAGCAGGTACTCCCCGGGACCGATCCGGTGCTTGAGTGGGTGCGCGGCACCGCGCTGCGGCCGGTGCTGGCCGTCCTCTCACCCGAGGAAGGTGCGGCTTTCGAAGCCGAGTACGCTGCCGCACTGCGGATTGCCTATCCCGCCACCGCCCACGGGACAGTTTTTCCCTTCCGGCGGATCTTCGCCGTAGCGCAAAAGCAACTTTCCGCCTAAACTCCATTCGTTCGATGTTATTTACAAGGCCCGTATAGCCATGTGACTAACAGTGAATGTTCGGTCGGAAATGAGGAATAACCGGCCTCGTGGGGATGGCCAAAAGCCTCAGCCTCATCGGCCTCCCCACCAACCCAGGAGGTGTAGTGCTTTTCGCCTTATTGATGAGGTTGCTGGCAGGCAACAAGGGCCGTGTAGCCGCCATCATCGCCCTGCAGCTGGTTCAGACCGCGGGCATTCTGCTGCTGCCCACCATTAACGCTGCCATCATCGATGACGGCATCGTGACGGGCAACACCCCCGAGATTTTCCGGCTCGGCGTTGATATGGCCCTGGTTGCGGCCATCCAGGCGGCAGCGGCTGTGGCTGCCGGCTACCTGGGCGCTGTTGTGGCCATGACCCTTGGCCAACAGCTGAGGGCTGAGGTTTTCACCAAAATCCAGTCGCTTTCGTCCCAGGAGGTGGCGTCCTTCGGTGCCCATAGCCTCGTCACCAGGGCCACAAACGACACCCAGCAGATCCAGTCGTTCGCGGTCCTGGTATTCACCATGCTGGTGGCGGCGCCCGTCATGGCAGTGGGCGGGGTCTATCTTGCCTGGCAGCAGGACGTGGTGTTGTCCAGCATCGTCGTCATCATCATGCCGGTGCTTCTGCTCATCATGTACCTGATCGTCCGGCGTCTGATACCGCTCTACCGCGGCGGCCAGGAACTGCTGGACGCTACCGGGCAGATCCTGCGCGAGCAGATCATCGGAGCCAACGTCATCCGTTCCTTTGTCAGGCAGGGCCACGAGAAACGCCGGTTTGCCCGGGCAAATACCAGCTTGACCGGAAACAATCTGAAATCCGCCCTGGTCATTGCCGCAATGCTTCCGCTGATCATGATCGTGGTGAATCTTTCCTCCGTGGCCGTGGTGTGGTTCGGGGGACACCGGGTGTTCTCCGGCGAGATGAACATCGGGGCCCTGACGGCCTTCATCGCCTATATCATGCAGATTCTGCTGGCCATCATGATGGCCATGTACGTCCTGACCGCGGCCCCGCGCGCGGCGGCGTGCGCTGAGCGTCTCAATGCTGTGCTCAATACCCAGCCTTCGGTCCGGGATGTGGGGGACGTGCGCGGGGAAGCCTTCGACGGGGGCAGCATCACCTTCACGGATGTGCGCTTCGCCTATCCCGGTGCCGAAAGTCCGGTGCTCCAAAACATCAGCTTTACAGCAAGCCCAGGCACTACCGTTGCCGTTATCGGCTCAACGGGCAGCGGCAAATCAACCCTGCTGGGCCTGTTGCCCCGCTTTCTTGATGCCACCGCCGGGACCATCACCATCGGCGGCCGGGACATCCGCACCGTCCCGCTGGAAGTCCTTCGCCGTTCCATGGCCGTTGTCCCGCAGCGGTCGCATCTGTTCACGGGGACCATCGCCCATAACCTGCGGATCGCCGATCCAGAGGCCACCGACCCCGAGCTCTGGCAGGCGCTGGAAACTGCGCAGGCGGCAGGTTTTGTCCGCGAACTTCCCCTCGGGCTGGCCACCGAAGTCGGCCAAGGCGGAGTGACGCTCTCCGGCGGCCAGCGGCAACGCATCTGCATCGCCCGCGCCTTGGTCCGGCAGGCGCCGATCTATCTCTTTGATGACAGCTTTTCCGCACTCGATTTCGGCACCGAGAACCGGCTCCGGGATGCCCTCGCGGACACCCTGACCGAGGCTGTGGTGGTCGTGGTCGCCGAGCGGATCTCCACCGTTGCCGGCGCTGACCGGATTTTAGTGCTCGACGACGGGCGGCTGGTCGCGCAGGGGACGCACCTTGAGCTGTTGGAAGCCTCCACCACCTACCGCGAAATCGCCGAGTCGCAGTTGGCCCTGGAGAGCCTCCAGTGACCGGGCCGATCCCGGGCGGACCGGACAAGGAGTTCTGGCCCGCTGCCCGCCGACTGCTCAGCCTGCTGCACCCCTTCCGGTGGCGGATGCGTGCCGCCGTCATAGCCACGTGTTGCTTCGCCGGGCTGAACGTGGCCGCCCCGAATTACCTCGGGGAAGCCACGGACATCGTAGTGGACGGGGTGTACAGCGGCCTGTTTGAGCGGGACCGGCTGGGCCGGCTGCTGGCAGTTGTCGCGTTGATGTACGTCGGGGCTTCCCTTTTCAACTGGATCCAGGGGAAGCTGACCGCGGGGTCAGTCCAGGGCCTGATGCAGGGCCTCCGGGCATCCGTTGAGGAAAAGCTGCACAGGCTTCCCTCCAACTACTTTCACGGGAAGTCCCGCGGCGACGTCCTGAGCCGGGTCACCAACGACATCGACAACATTTCCCAGTCACTAAGCCAGGTCCTGACGCAACTGATCATTTCTGTTCTGATGCTGTCCGGCGCCTTCGCCATGATGCTCTGGATATCGCCCCTCCTGGCGCTGATTGCCCTGGTCTCGGTGCCGGTGTCCACCGTGATAACGGTTATGGTGGCACGCAAATCCCAGGCACATTTTGCGAGCCAGTGGACCGAAACCGGGGTCCTGAACGCGCACGTGGAGGAATTCATCACCGGCCATGAGGTGGTGATGGCCTTCGGGCACCAGGACCGCGCAGCAGAGGTCTTCCGTGCCAGCAACGACCGGCTCACCCGCGCGTCCGCCCTCGCCGAATACGTGTCAGGGCTTGTTCAGCCCCTGATGATCCTGATTTCCAACCTGACCTACATCGCCGTCGCAGTGGTGGGCGCATTCCAGGTCACCCTTGGTGCCATGACCATTGGTGGAATTCTGGCGTTTATCCAGTTCAGCCGCCTGTTCACGCAACCGGTGAGCCAGATCGGCGGCATGCTGAACGTCATGCAGTCCTGCGCGGCTTCGGCGCACCGGGTCTTCGAACTCCTCGACGCCGAGGAGATTCCTGTCGAGCCAAAGGAATCCGGCCCGGCTGCCCTGCCGGCCGGACGAATCGTTTTTGACAACGTCACCTTTGGCTACGCAGGCGAACCCGTCATCCGGGACCTCTCGTTTACGGTGGAGCCGGGGCAGACAGTGGCTATCGTCGGACATACCGGGGCCGGTAAGACCACTGTTGTGAATCTTCTGATGCGGTTTTACGAACCTGACGCGGGCCGGATCAGCATCGGCGGCACCGACATTGCCGTCATGTCCAGGGATACCCTGCGCGAGGGTTTCGGAGTGGTGCTCCAGGATGCCTGGCTCTTCGCGGGCACCATCAGGGAGAACATCGAATACGGCCGGCCCGGCGCAACGGACGCAGAGGTGACTGCTGCGGCGGAGGCCAGCCACCTGGACCACTTCGTGCGGTCCATGCCGGCCGGCTACGACTCCGTCCTGGACAGCGGCGGGGAGCCGCTGAGTCACGGGCAGCGCCAGCTCATCGCCATCGCACGGGCGCAGCTGGCAGACCGCGGGGTGCTGATCCTTGACGAGGCCACAAGTTCAGTGGATTCACGCATTGAGGTGCTGATCCGCCAGGCCATGCAGAGATTGCGGCGGGGCAAAACAAGTTTTGTCATCGCCCACCGTTTGTCTACGGTCCGGGACGCTGATCTAATCTTGGTCATGGATCACGGACGCATCGCAGAGCAAGGTACGCACCAAAACCTGTTGGCTGCCAACGGCCACTATGCACGGCTCTACAAGGCCCAGTTTGCCGGCCGGGCCGGAACACTGGAGGCAGGCCGATGAGTCCAGCCCAAGGGTTTCCCGGGACGTGGACACCTAACCAGGCCAGCACTGTGCCACTCTTTGAGCAGTTGCGGCTGCAGGTGATCCGGCTGGCGGACAGCGGTGAGCTGCCGCCCGGAACCAGGCTTCCGGCGGTCCGTGCGCTGGCGGAACAACTTGACGTTGCCCCGCATACCGTGGCCCGCGCCTATAAGGAACTCGAGGCGGCCGGAGTGGTCGCCACCCAAGGCAGGAACGGCACCGTCATCAGCGCCCGTGGTGAGCGGTCGAATGCGCTTTCCGCTGCCGCAGGCGCCTACGCTTCGATGGCCAAGGCGCAGGGGGCCACGTTTGCGGAAGCGGTCAAGCTCCTGGCCGCCGCCTACGACGCCCACTGACCCGCCGCGTGGATATTCGAAGAAGTTTTCGATTAGCATTAGTGGGTGCCTAAAGCCGTAGCTGAAGAAACAGCAGTTGAATCCGTTCCCGTCTCCATTGCCCCGGGCGGAGCCACGCCTGCCCGGCCGGACCTGTCCCGCCTTGTCGTCAAGGGGGCGCGGGAACACAACCTGCGGAACGTTGACCTGGACCTGCCCCGCGACGCCATGATCGTTTTCACGGGGCTCTCCGGCTCCGGAAAGTCCTCCCTGGCATTCGACACCATCTTTGCCGAGGGCCAGCGGCGCTACGTTGAATCGCTGTCGGCCTACGCACGCCAGTTCCTGGGGCAGGTGGACAAGCCGGACGTCGACTTCATCGAGGGGCTCTCGCCGGCCGTGTCCATCGACCAGAAGTCCACCAGCAAGAACCCGCGGTCAACAGTGGGCACCATCACCGAAATATACGACTACATGCGCCTGCTGTGGGCGCGCGTGGGACGGCCGCACTGTCCCGTCTGCGGCGAGGTGGTGGCCAGGCAGACCCCCCAGCAGATCGTTGACCAGCTGCTCGAACTCGACGACGGCACGCGCTTCCAGGTCCTGGCTCCGGTAGTCCGGGGACGCAAAGGCGAATTCGTCGACCTCTTCAAGGAGCTGACCGCGAAGGGCTACTCCCGGGCACGGGTGGACGGTGAGCTCATTCAGCTCAGTGAGCCGCCCAAACTCGGGAAACAGTTCAAGCACACCATCGAAGTGGTCGTTGACCGGCTGGTGGTCAAGGAAGGCATCAGCCAGCGCCTCACCGATTCGGTGGAGACCGCACTGGGACTGGCCGAGGGCCGGGTACTGGCCGAATTCGTCGACGTGGAGGCGGACGCTCCCGGCCGGCTGCGCGCGTTTTCGGAAAACCTCGCCTGCCCCAACGAACACCCCCTCGCCATCGATGAGATTGAGCCCCGCTCGTTCTCCTTCAACAATCCGTTCGGTGCCTGCGCGGCCTGCAGTGGAATCGGCACCCGGCTCGAGGTGGATGAGGAACTGATCGTTCCGAACCCGGAGCTGTCGCTCGCTGAAGGCGCCATCGCCCCCTGGTCGCTGGGTACGGCCACCACTGAATACTGGAACCGGCTGCTTGAGGGGCTCGCCAAAGAACTGGGCTTCTCCATGAACACGCCGTGGGAGAAGCTGGGTAAGGACGTCCGTCAAACCGTCCTGCACGGCAAGGACCACAAGGTTGTGGTCCAGTACAAGAACCGTTTCGGACGCGAACGGAAGTACAGTACCGGATTTGAAGGGGCCATCCAGTATGTGCACCGGAAGCACGGCGAGACGGACTCCGAATGGGCGCGGGACCGCTACGAAGAGTACATGCGGCAGATTCCCTGCCCGGCCTGCAACGGCGCCCGGCTGAACCCGGCCTCCCTCTCCGTGCTGATCAACGGCAAGTCCATTGCCGACGTCGCAGCGATGCCCATGCGGGCCTGCGCGGATTTCCTGAACAACCTGGTCCTCACCGGCCGGGAGGCCCAGATCGCCCATCAGGTGCTGAAGGAAATCCAGGCCCGGCTGACCTTCCTGCTCGACGTCGGCCTCGAGTACCTTAATCTCGAGCGGCCTTCGGCTACGCTGTCCGGCGGTGAGGCCCAGCGCATCCGGCTCGCAACGCAGATCGGCTCCGGCCTGGTGGGGGTGCTGTACGTCCTTGACGAACCCTCCATCGGCCTCCACCAGCGGGACAACCGCCGGCTCATCGAAACCCTGACCCGGCTGCGGGACATGGGAAACACCCTGATCGTGGTCGAACACGACGAAGACACCATCCACGTGGCTGACTGGATTGTGGACATCGGCCCGGGCGCCGGCGAGCACGGTGGACAGGTCGTGCATTCGGGATCGTATGAGGACCTGCTCGAGAACACCAACTCACTAACCGGGGATTACCTCTCCGGCCGCAGAAAGATTGACGTTCCCAAGAAACGACGCAAATACGACAAGAAGCGTGAGCTGAAGGTCATCGGTGCGCGGGAAAACAATCTGGTCAATGTTGACGCGGCGTTCCCGCTGGGGCTCTTTACGGCGGTGACCGGGGTCAGTGGCTCCGGTAAGTCCACCCTGGTCAACGAGATCCTGTACAAAGTGCTGGCCAACAAGCTCAACGGTGCCAAGCAGGTTGCCGGGCGCCACAAGAGCATCCAGGGCCTGGAACACCTGGACAAGGTGGTCCACGTGGACCAAAGCCCCATCGGCCGCACGCCCCGGTCCAACCCGGCAACGTACACCGGCGTTTTTGACAATATCCGGAAGCTGTTCGCGGAAACCACCGAGGCCAAGGTCCGCGGCTACCTCCCGGGCCGGTTCTCATTCAACGTCAAGGGCGGCCGCTGCGAAGCCTGTTCGGGCGATGGCACCCTCAAGATTGAAATGAACTTCCTCCCGGACGTCTACGTGCCGTGCGAAGTGTGCCATGGCGCGCGGTATAACCGGGAAACGTTGGAGGTCCACTACAAGGGCAAAACCATCGCTGACGTCCTGAACATGCCCATCGAGGAAGGCGCGGAGTTCTTCGCTGCCTTCTCGCCCATCGCCCGGCACCTTAATACCCTGGTGGATGTCGGCCTGGGCTACGTCCGGCTGGGACAGCCGGCCACCACGCTTTCCGGCGGCGAAGCCCAGCGGGTCAAGCTGGCCGCGGAACTGCAGAAACGCTCCAACGGCCGCAGCATCTACGTCCTGGATGAACCCACCACGGGTCTCCACTTTGAGGACATCAGGAAACTTCTGATGGTGCTGCAGGGCCTCGTGGACAAGGGAAACACGGTGATCACCATCGAACACAACCTGGACGTGATCAAGAGCGCGGACTGGATTGTGGATCTGGGCCCGGACGGCGGCTCGGGAGGCGGCCAGGTGGTGGCCACGGGCACCCCGGAACAGGTGGCCAAGTCCACCGCCAGCCACACGGCGGCGTTCCTCGCGGAGATTTTGGCATAACGCCACGTCCGCCCGGATGTATGCCGTGTCGGGCATGCGAGTTTCTGCCATGCACGGTGTCGTGAGAAACTAAGCCGGTGACTCAAACAACAGTGCCCGTGATCTTTGACCTGGACGGCACTCTTGTCGATCCGGCAGGTGGAATAACCGGCGGCATCGCGGCGGCCCTGGCGGCTTCCGGGCTCCCGGTTCCCGCTCCCGACCTGCTGGCCGCGATGATCGGTCCCAAGCTCAGCGATTCGCTGCTCACCGTCGCCATGGTTCCGGCGGACAAGCTGGACAGCGTCATCCGGCTGTACCGGCAGCACTACCTGGCAACGGGCATTTCGCAGAGCCGCCTCTACCCGGGGATCAAGGCTGTGCTGGAGGCGTTCGCCGCTGCGGGCAGGCCGGTGGCCGTCGCAACGCAGAAACCCGAAGGGCTGGCACATATTGTGCTGCAGCACCACGGCATCGCCGGCCTGTTCCAAACGATCAGGGGATCCTCGGATGACGAATCCTCCACCGAGGGCCCGGTCGGCAAAGCGGACATCATCGCCGCTGCCCTGGCTGACCTGTCCACACACCACGCCGTGATGGTGGGGGACCGCGCCCAGGATGTTGCCGGTGCCATCGCGAACGGCCTGGACTGCATCGGTGTGCGTTGGGGCTTTGCGCCCGACGGCGAACTGGAGGTTGCCGGTGCCGTCACCGTGGTGGAAGATACGGATGGCATGGTCGCGGCCATCGAACGGCTCGAGTCCATCCACACTGCCGCGATGAGTGAGGTGCGCAACGATGGCGTTGTTTGAGGCAGTCCGCTGGACATTCCGCGGTCTTGTCGCGGGCACCTGCCGGCCCACCGTCGTCGGCCTGGAGAACGTTCCCAAGGAGGGGCCGTTCATTGTGGCCCCCAACCATCTTTCGTTCTTTGACAGTGTCATTGTCCAGGCACTGATGCCCCGGCCGGTGGCCTTCTTCGCCAAGGCCGAGTACTTCACGACCGGTGGCGTGAAGGGAAAGGTCATGAAATCGTTCTTCGAGTCCGTTGGCTCCATTCCCGTGGAACGCGGCGAACAGGCCGCAAGTGTGCAGGCGCTCAAAACCCTCCTGGACATCCTCGAGGCGGGCAAGGGAATCGGCATTTACCCTGAAGGCACCCGCTCACGGGACGGCATCCTCTACCGCGGGCGGACGGGTGTGGGCTGGCTTGCGCTGGCAACGGGGGCTCCCGTGATCCCCGTTGGGCTGATCGGCACCGAAAACCTGCAGCCGGCAGGCGAGAAGGGGTTTAAGCCGCATCACTTCATCATGAAAGTCGGTGAACCGCTGTACTTCGAGAAGACCGGCCCGGACCACTCCCTGCCCGCACGCCGGCAGGTGACGGACCGGATCATGGACGCCATCGCCGAACTCAGCGGCCAGGAGCGTTCCAGCAGCTACAACCAGAGCAAGGCGACGGACTAAGGATCAGTAGACTTAAGTAGTGGCAGATCCAGCAACATACAGGCCCCAGACGGGTGAAATTCCCACCAACCCCGGGGTATACCGGTTCCGCGATCCGCATGGCCGGGTTATTTACGTCGGCAAGGCCAAGAACCTTCGTTCCCGCCTGAACTCCTATTTCGCGAACCCGGCAGGACTGCTGCCCAAAACCCATGCCATGGTCCACGCGGCCAGCAGTGTGGAGTGGACCGTGGTGGGCAGCGAACTGGAATCCCTGCAGCTTGAATACACCTGGATCAAGGAATTCAAGCCCCGCTTCAACGTCGTGTTCCGCGACGACAAGACGTACCCCTACCTCGCCCTGACCATGAGCGAGAAGTTCCCCCGGGTGCAGGTCATGCGCGGGGACCGGCGCAAGGGTACCCGGTACTTCGGTCCCTATACCGCCGGAGCCATCCGGGAAACCATGGACACGCTCCTGCGGGTCTTCCCGGTCCGCAGCTGCAGCGCAGGGGTGTTCAAGCGGGCGCAGGCCAGTGGCCGTCCCTGCCTCCTGGGCTACATCGACAAATGCTCGGCCCCCTGCGTCGGACGGGTGACGCCGGAGGAACACCGCGTCCTGGCCGAGGACTTCTGCGCCTTTATGGGCGGGGAAGCCAAGCGGTTCATCTCCAAGCTCGAAAAGCAGATGGCCGAGGCGGTGTCCACGCTCGACTACGAGCGGGCGGCCCGGCTCCGGGATGACATCTCGGCCTTGCGGAAAGTCTTTGAACGCAACGCCGTGGTGCTCGCCGAAGACACCGACGCCGATATTTTTGCCCTGCACGAGGACGAACTCGAGGCCGCGGTCCAGGTCTTCCACGTCCGGGGCGGCAGGGTCCGCGGCCAGCGGGGCTGGGTGGTGGAGAAAGTGGAAGACTCCACCACTCCCGACCTGGTGGAGCACCTGCTCCAGCAGGTTTACGGCGAGGACAGCGACAGCCACGGCCGGCTGCCGCGCGAAGTCCTTGTCCCCGTGGCGCCCAGCAATGCGGAAGAACTGACCGAATGGCTGGGCGGTCTCCGGGGCGCGAAGGTGGACATCAGGGTGCCGCAGCGCGGGGACAAGGCCGCGCTGATGTCCACCGTGCGCGAGAATGCCGAGCATGCGCTGAAACTGCACAAGACCCGGCGGGCGGGTGACCTGACAGTCCGTTCCCAGGCACTCCAGGAGCTGCAGGAGGCCCTGGACCTGCCGGTGCCGCTGCTGCGCATTGAGTGCTATGACGTCTCCCACGTGCAGGGAACCAACGTGGTGGCCTCCATGGTGGTGGTCGAGGACGGCCTGCCCAAAAAGTCCGACTACCGCAAATTCTCTGTCACCGGGGCGGCGGCGTCCGACGACACGGCCGCCATGCACGACGTCCTGACCCGGCGGTTCCGCTATTACGTGGAGGACAAAACGGCGCAGGTCGAGGCCGCGGCACTCACCGGTCACCAGGCGGCACTGGATGCGGCAGGGGACGCCGCCGTCCTGGACACCACCACAGCGGCACCCCGGGCCAAGTTCGCCTACCCTCCCAACCTCGTGGTGGTGGACGGCGGCCAGCCCCAGGTGAATGCCGCGGCCCGGGCGCTGGCGGAGCTGGGCATCGACGACGTGTACGTGGTGGGCCTGGCCAAGCGGCTGGAGGAGGTCTGGCTTCCGGACAGTGACTTCCCGGTGATCCTGCCCAGAACGTCCCAGGGCCTGTACCTGCTCCAACGGATCCGCGACGAAGCGCACCGCTTCGCCATCACCTTCCACCGGCAGAAGCGCGGCAAGGCGATGACCCTGTCCGCGTTGGACGGGGTGCCGGGCCTGGGGGAGTCCAAGCGCAAGGCCCTGGTAGCCCACTTTGGCTCCATTAAGGGCGTGAAGGCGGCCACAGCGGAGGAGCTGACGGCGGCCAAAGGCATCGGCCCGTCACTGGCCAATGCCATCGTGAGCCACTTCAGCAGCGAGGACGCGGCCGGTGAGACGGTTCCGGCCATCAACATGACCACCGGCGAAATCATTGAAACCTAGGTAGGGTAAGGAGCGCAGGTTTCCGCCGACGCGGTTGCCTGCTGGATCTTGACAGGAACGGGGCAGGGCGAATGACAGACTCGACGGCGGAATCCGGGACGGGGCAGGACGGCATGACGCCGATCAAACCCGTCGAAGCGGAGCTGCTGGTGGTCACCGGTATGTCCGGGGCCGGCCGCAGCACCGCCGCGGACGCTCTGGAGGACCATGGCTGGTACGTCGTGGAGAACCTTCCGCCGCAAATGCTTGGCACCCTCGCCGAACTGGTCTCCCACGCGCCACAGTCCATTCCCCGCCTGGCCGTGGTGATGGATGTGCGCAGCAAGGGCCTCTTCGCTGACATGCGGGCCACCCTGGGTGCCCTCGCCGCCAGCGGGGTCACGTTCCGGGTGCTGTTCCTGGACGCCAATGACGACGTCCTGGTCCGCCGCTTCGAGCAGGGCCGCAGGCCGCATCCCTTGCAGGAGGGCGGCCGCATCCTCGACGGAATAGCAGCCGAGCGTGAGGTGCTGAAGGAACTGCGCGACAGCTCCGACGTCGTTCTGGATACCTCTGACTACAACGTCCACGGCCTGGCCACCGCCGTTACCGAACTCTTCAGCGAGACGGGGCCGGTGGCGCTGCGGCTCAACGTCATGAGCTTCGGCTTCAAATACGGGCTGCCGGTTGATGCCAACTACGTTGCCGACGTCCGGTTCATCCCCAACCCGCACTGGGTACCCCAGCTGCGCCCCCACACCGGGCTGGACAAGGACGTCAGCGATTACGTCCTCGAAGCCGAGGGCGTCAAGAATTTCGTGGACCGCTACGTGCTGGCGCTCGAGCCGGTGCTGGACGGGTACCGGCGCGAAAACAAGCACTACGCCACCATCGCCGTGGGCTGCACCGGCGGCAAACACCGCTCGGTGGCGGTCGCCGTCGAGCTGTCCAAGAAACTCGCGCAGTATCCCCGTGTCACCGTCACCACCACACACCGGGACCTGGGCCGCGAGTAATGGGGATGCTTACCGGGCCGCTGCCGCTGATACCGCTCACCAGCGGGACGGCAGGCGCCCAGCAGGACAAGGGCCCCAACGTGGTGGCGCTCGGCGGCGGTCACGGCCTGTCAGCTTCGCTGTCAGCCTTGCGCCTGCTCACCACCGAGCTGACCGCCATCGTCACAGTGGCGGACGACGGCGGGTCCTCCGGGCGTCTGCGCGAAGAGTACGGCGTCCTCCCGCCCGGCGACCTGCGCATGGCGCTCTCCGCGCTGTGTGACGACACCGACTGGGGCCGGACCTGGCGTGACGTGATGCAGCACCGTTTCCGGCCCGGGAAGGGCAACGGCGGGTCCCTGGATGACCATGCCACCGGAAACCTTCTCATTGTGACGCTCTGGGAACTGCTCGGCGACGCCGTGGCGGGCCTGAAGTGGGCCGGTGCGCTGCTGGGGGCGCGGGGCCAGGTCCTGCCCATGTCCACCGTGCCGCTCACCATCGAGGGCGACATCCGTGTCACCGCGCCCGACGGCGAATCGGTCCTCCGGACGGTCCGCGGCCAGGCGCGCTGCGCCGTGGCCGGTTCACTCGAGCACGTCAGGCTCCTGCCCGAAGATGCCCGTGCCTGCACGGAGGCTCTGACGGCGATCGAACTGGCGGACTGGGTCATCCTCGGGCCAGGCTCCTGGTACACCTCCGTGCTCCCGCATCTGCTGCTCCCCGAGATGCGCGACGCCCTCAGCGCGACGGCCGCCAAACGCTGCCTGACCATGAACCTGGCCACGGACACCAAAGAGACTTCGGGCATGACGGCGGCCGATCACCTCCACGCCCTGCGCCGGTACGCTCCGGACTTCAGCATCGACGTCGTTCTGGCCGATCCCGCCTCCGTGCCGGACCGGGAGGAGTTCGAGAAAGCTGCCGCGATGATCGGCGCCGAGGTTGTCTTGGGTAAAGTGGGGGCGTCGGGCCGCCGACCCGTCCATGACCCCCTGCGTCTGGCAGCGGCGTACCACGACATTTTTGGGAACAGTTAGGAAGGTGCCATGGCACTGACATCATCGGTCAAGGAAGAACTGTCCCGGCTGGACATCAAAAAGTCATCCGTGCGTAAGGCTGAGGTTTCGGCGATGCTCCGGTTCGCCGGCGGTCTGCACATCATCTCCGGACGCATCGTGATCGAGGCGGAAGTTGACCTCGCATCCACCGCCCGCCGCCTGCGCGCAGCAATCGCGGAGGTATACGGCCACCAGAGCGAAATAATTGTGGTGTCCGCCGGCGGCCTGCGCCGCGGCAGCCGCTACGTGGTGCGGGTCGTCCGGGACGGTGAGTCGCTGGCGCGGCAGACCGGGCTCCTGGACGGCCGCGGGCGTCCGGTGCGCGGCCTGCCATCAGCGGTGGTCAACGGTTCCGCCGCGGATGCCGAAGCCGTGTGGCGTGGCGCCTTCCTGGCCCACGGGTCCCTCACCGAGCCCGGCCGTTCGTCGTCCATGGAAGTCACCTGCCCCGGCCCCGAGTCAGCGCTGGCCCTGGTCGGCGCCGCCCGCCGCCTCGGGATCCAGGCCAAGGCGCGCGAAGTCCGCGGCGTGGACCGCGTCGTCATCCGCGACGGCGACACCATCGCCGCCCTGCTGACCCGGATGGGTGCCCACGACGCCCTCATGGTCTGGGAGGAGCGCCGGATGCGCAAGGAGGTCCGCGCCACCGCCAACCGGCTCGCCAACTTCGATGACGCGAACCTGCGCCGCTCCGCCCAGGCGGCGGTGGCTGCCGGCGCCCGGGTGGACCGGGCCCTGGAGATCCTCGGCGACGACGTCCCGGACCACCTCAAATACGCCGGCGAACTCCGCGTGGCCCACAAACAGGCCAGCCTGGATGAGCTGGGGCGGCTGGCTGATCCGGTGATGACCAAGGATGCCATCGCCGGCCGGATCCGCCGGCTGCTTGCCATGGCGGACAAACGCGCCATCGACCTCGGCATCCCCGGCACGGATGCCAATGTGACGCCTGAAATGCTGGACGAGTAACAGCACCCTAGAATCAGAGCGTTCACCATAATCTTCCGGATGCCCGTCATCCGGATGCACAATCCGAGAGTTAGAAAACCGGACGAACCCGTCCACGATATTGGAGGATTTTGTGACCGAGTACGTACTGCCCGAACTTGACTACGACTACGCTGCCCTGGAGCCGCACATTTCGGCGCGCATCATGGAGCTTCACCACAGCAAGCACCATGCAACCTACGTTGCGGGCGCCAACAATGCGCTGAAGCAGCTGGCCGAAGCACGCGACAAGGGCGACTTCGCCAATATCAACCGCCTTTCCAAGGATCTGGCGTTCCACACCGGTGGCCACGTGAACCACTCCGTGTTCTGGAAGAACCTCTCCCCGGACGGCGGCGACAAGCCTGAGGGCGAGCTGGCCGCTGCCATCGACGACGCCTTCGGCTCCTTTGACGCCTTCCGCGCCCAGTTCTCCGCAGCAGCCCTTGGCCTGCAGGGATCCGGGTGGGGCTTCCTGGCCTACGAGCCCATCGGCGGCAACCTGGTCATCGAACAGCTCTATGACCAGCAGGGCAACGTGGCGCTCGGCACCACGCCGCTGCTGATGCTGGACATGTGGGAGCACGCCTTCTACCTGGACTACGTCAACGTCAAGGCCGACTACGTCAAGGCTTTCTGGAACATCGTTAACTGGGCCGACGTCGCCAAGCGCTTCGAGGCCGCACGCACCAACGCCACGGGCCTCATCACCCTGCCGTAGTGACGCCGCGCACATGCGCCTGTAACAAACTTCACATTTCGGCGTGATTTTGGCTGGATTGTGGAAGGTCCGCCCCCGCACTTGCGGGGGCGGACCCACTTAAACGTAAGATGGATCACGGAAGGCGGTCAGCCTTCAGCAACGTGGCTGGTCGCCCTCCGTTCTGTTAATTATCTCTGCCCAATGGCGTGCGGGATCTGTTAGTTGGCTTCAACGCCCGCTCAACTAGTTGTGCTTTATCAAGCACCAAGGAGACTGAAAAAGTGACGACCCGTATTGGTATCAACGGCTTCGGCCGCATCGGCCGCAATTACTTCCGCGCAGCACTCGCACAGGGCGCGGACCTCGAGATCGTGGCAGTCAACGACCTCACCAGCCCCGAGGCGCTGGCACACCTGTTCAAGTACGACTCGGTCGGCGGCCGCCTGAAGGAAACCATCGAGGTCAAGGACGGCAACATCGTCGTTAACGGCAATGTGGTCAAGGTCCTCGCCGAGCGTGATCCGGCAAAGCTTCCCTGGGGCGAACTCGGGGTGGACATCGTCATCGAGTCCACGGGTTTCTTCACCAAGGCAGCGGACGCGCAGAAGCACATCGACGCCGGCGCCAAGAAGGTCCTGATCTCCGCCCCCGCCTCGGATGAGGACATCACCATCGTGATGGGAGTCAATGACAACCTGTACGACTCCGCCGCGCACCACATCATCTCCAACGCTTCATGCACCACCAACTGCCTGGGCCCGCTGGCCAAGGTGGTCAACGACGAGTTCGGCATCGAGCGTGGCCTGATGACCACCATCCACGCCTACACCGCTGACCAGAACCTCCAGGACGGGCCGCACAAGGACCTCCGCCGCGCCCGCGCCGCCGCGATCAACATGGTCCCCACCTCCACGGGTGCTGCCAAGGCAATCGGCCTGGTCCTGCCGGAACTCAAGGGCAAGCTGGACGGCTACGCCATCCGCGTCCCGGTCCCCACCGGCTCCGCTACCGACCTCACCGTCACCGTCTCCCGCGAGACCACCGTCGAGGAAGTTAACGCCGCACTGAAGAAGGCTTCCGAATCCGAGGCGCTCCAGGGCTTCCTCACCTATACGGATGAGCCCATCGTCTCCTCCGATATTGTGGGGGACCCGGCGTCGTCCATCTTTGACTCCGGTTTGACCAAGGTCATCGGCAACCAGGTCAAGGTTGTTTCCTGGTATGACAACGAATGGGGCTACTCCAACCGCCTCGTGGACCTGACGGAGCTTGTCGCAGCCAAGCTGGGCTAGGGTTAGACACATGACATTCCACACCCTCAACGAACTGATCGCTGAAGGTGTCCGCGGGCGGTACATTCTGGTTCGAAGTGACCTGAATGTGCCGCTCGACGGCTCTACAGTGACTGACGACGGCCGCATCAAGGCCTCACTGCCAGTGCTGACGAAGCTCACGGACGCCGGTGCCCGCGTGCTGGTTACAGCCCATCTCGGACGCCCCAAGGGCGCTCCGGACGACAAATACTCCCTCAAGCCTGCCGTGGCGCGGCTGGCGGAGCTCGCGCCGTTCAGTGTCACCCTCGCCGGTGACACAGTGGGCAGTTCCGCCAAAGAGTTGGCCGCCGGCCTGACGGACGGCCAGGTGCTTGTCCTGGAGAACGTCCGGTTCGACGCCCGCGAAACCAGCAAGGACGACGCCGAACGCGGCGCCTTCGCAGATGAGCTCGTGGCCCTGACCGGAGACAACGGCGCGTACGTTGACGACGCCTTCGGCGCAGTGCACCGCAAGCACGCCAGCGTCTACGATGTCGCCACCCGCTTGCCGTCCTACCAGGGCGACCTCGTACACACCGAGGTGGAGGTCCTGCGGAAGCTGACGGCTGACACGCAGCGGCCTTACGTCGTGGTACTCGGCGGCTCCAAGGTGTCCGACAAGCTGGCCGTCATCGACAACCTCATCGGCAAGGCAGACACCATTCTGGTGGGCGGCGGCATGCTGTTCACGTTCCTCGCAGCGGAGGGCCACGCTGTGGCCGGCAGTCTCCTCGAGGAGGACCAGATCCCGGTGGTCAAGGACTACCTCAAGCGGGCGGCCGATGCCGGCACGGAGTTCATTGTGCCGACGGATGTTGTGGTGGCAAGCAAATTCGCCGCTGACGCCGAGCATGAGACGGTCCCCGCAGACGGTATCGAGGGAAGCAGCTTCGGAGCACAGGGCATCGGGCTGGACATCGGCCCGGACTCGGCAGCAGCCTTCGCAGCGCGGATCAAGAGCGCAAAGACGGTCTTCTGGAACGGGCCCATGGGTGTCTTCGAGTTCGCCGCTTTCGCTGCCGGTACCCGGGCCATCGCCCAGGCGCTGACCGAGACGGATGCGTTCACGGTTGTTGGCGGCGGCGACTCCGCAGCGGCCGTCCGAACCTTGGGCTTTGCTGATGACCAGTTCGGCCACATTTCCACTGGCGGCGGCGCCAGCCTGGAATATCTTGAAGGCAAGGAACTGCCGGGACTGAGCGTCCTGGACCGCTAAGAAGCCGGGCTGCCAAGTCCTCCGGCCGGCAGGGTGCCGCGTGCACCCTGCCGGCCGCACACTTATCAAGACTTTTGGAGAACATGTGACAACGTCAACGAACGGCGCTTTTGACCGTAAGCCCCTCATCGCGGGCAACTGGAAAATGAACATGGACCACGTCCAGGGCATCACCCTCCTGCAGAAGCTGGCCTGGACTCTGTCCGACGCCAAGCACGACTACAACCGGGTGGAGGTTGCGGTGTTCCCGCCGTTCACCGATCTTCGCGGGGTGCAGACCCTGGTCCAGGGAGACGAACTGCAGATCGCCTACGGTGGGCAGGACCTGTCCCAGTTCGATTCCGGCGCCTACACCGGCGATATCTCCGGCCAGTTCCTGAACAAGCTGGGCTGCCGCTACGTGCTGGTGGGCCACAGCGAACGCCGCACCGTCCACAACGAGTCGGACGAGGTCCTGAACGCGAAGGTCAAGGCGGCGTACAAGCACGGCGTCACTCCGGTGCTGTGCGTCGGTGAAGGCTTGGAGGTCCGGCAGGCCGGTACCCACGTCGAGCACACCCTGACCCAGCTGCGGGCCGATGTTGCCGGTCTGACCAACGAACAGGCGGCTGATCTTGTCGTGGCCTACGAGCCCGTCTGGGCTATCGGCACCGGGGAAGTTGCGGGACCGGAAGACGCCCAGGAAATGTGCGCGGCCATCCGCGCCGAACTGGCCACCATCTTCGGCGATGACGTTGCGGGGAAGATCCGGCTGCTCTACGGCGGTTCGGTCAAGGCAAACAACGTTGCCGCGATCCTGAACGAGCGCGACGTGGACGGCGTGTTGGTGGGCGGGGCCAGCCTGGACCCTGCGGAGTTTGCTAATATTGTCAGGTTCGAGAGTCACTTGCTGACAGAGTAGTTCCTCTGCAGCACCAGGCTCCCGTAAATCCAATCTTCTGAAAGGCCGTCGTGGACGTTCTTCATGTCATTCTGCAGATTCTCCTGGGCATCACCAGCCTTCTGCTGACACTGCTTATCCTGCTTCACAAGGGACGGGGCGGTGGCCTGTCGGACATGTTCGGCGGCGGTATGAGTTCCGGCCTGAGCTCATCGGGCGTTGCGGAGCGGAACCTCAACAGGTTCACCGTCGTCCTGGGTGTCACATGGGGCGTTGTGATCATTGCCCTTGGCCTGCTGATGCGCTTCAGCGGGGCCGGCGACTCCTAGAACTTCCAACGGATCGTGGTGCGGCACTGCCGCCACGGGGATCTCCGAACTAGACTGTGGCTGTTGGCTTCCAACAGCCACAGTTTCGTTTAAACAGCGTCGTTTAAGCAGCCAGGAGTTTCGATGGTCCATAGTGCGTCAGTGTTCCGCGGCACCCGCGTGGGTGTCACAGAAGGTACCGGTCCCAAGAACCAGTCCGAAACCACCTCAGGCGAAAGGCTGCCCCGGATCCAGGTCAGTTACTGGTGCGCCAAGGGCCATGAGACACAACTCGTTTTTCTGCGGCTGCCGGATGAACAGATCCCGTCCAGTTGGGACTGCCGGCGGTGCGGTGCCCTGGCCTCACGCGAGGGCCGGGAACCTGCTCACGATGAGCAGGCCGAAGAAGGCTATAAGAGCCATCTCGAATACGTTAAAGAGCGGCGCTCCAGCCAGGACGCCGAAGCGGTCCTGGCTGGAGCACTTGAAAAGCTACGCGCCCGCGGCGTCCTTCCGGACGAGTTGCTGAGGGACCCTTGAGGCGGCGTTTTCGTCGATAAGCCAGAGCGTGCGGGACGTGCCGCGGGGACCTGCCGCGGGAACCTGCACCGGGTTGGCACCCGCCAACGCGAGGCCAACGGCTCCGGCTTTGTCCTCGCCGGCCACAACCATCCAGACTTCGGCGGCTGTGTTAATGGCCGGCAGGGTAAGGGAAATCCGCTCGGGTGGCGGCTTCGGGGAGTTGCGAACGCCCACGACGGTCCGTTCCTTTTCCCGGATTCCGCCCTGCTCGGGGAACAACGAGGCCACGTGGGCGTCCGGGCCAACACCCAACAACACCACATCAAGCCGGGGGAGCTGCCCCGGTTCCTCGGGCCGGTCATCTGACATGTCCGCCGCGTGTTCGGCCGCGGCAGCTTCGCGCAGGCGGCGGGCGTAATCCTCGGCTGCTTCCTCGGGAGTGTCAAAGTCATCGGTGGATGCGGGCTGGTTGATCCTCGCCGGATCAACCGGGATATGCGCGAGCAGCGCATCAAAGGCCTGCTTGGTGTTGCGGTCCGGATCATCCGCGGCAACAAACCGCTCATCACCCCACCAAAAATTGACCTTCGACCAGTCCACCGCAGGCGCCGCCGGTGAGTCCGCCACGGCCTTCAGCGTACCGATCCCCACCGTGCCGCCGGTGAGCACCACTGTGGCCTCACCGTACTTGTCCTGGACATCCACCAGCTTGGTGATCAGGCGAGCCGCTATGGCCGCCATCAGGACGGACGAATCAGGGTGGATGCTTACTCTAGGCTCAACGCTCACTGGGCCGGACGCTCCTTAGATTGGTACGTGGAAGTCCAATAGTAATCACTTCGCCGAAGACTTCGTCGGGGTCGAGGCGGCGGAGTTCTTCGGCGAGGCAGTCTTTGAGGCTGCGGCGGGGCAGGGAGATGCGTTGGGCGGGTTGGCCGGGTTGGGTGAGTTCGGCGATGGTGGTCCCGGGGCGGTAGAGCTGGACGTCGCCGCTGCGGCGGGTGAGCCGGACGCGGCGGATGCCGGTTCCGGCGGGGTCCGCCACGATGGTCACGGGTGCGTCCAGGGCCAGGGTCAGCCAGGCGGCGAGCAGGATCGTGGAGGGTGAGTCGGAGGCGCCTTCGACCGCGACGGCGGTGACGGGGGAGGAATCGGTCTGGTCCAGGACGGCGGCGAGCTGGATCCGCCAGTTCGTGAGCCGGGTCCAGGCGAGGTCGGTGTCGCCGGCCTGGTAGGTGGCCCGGATGTTCTCGAGCGCTTTTTGGGGGTCCGGTTCGTTCGCGGAGTCGGTGATCCGGCGGTGCGCGATGCGTCCCACGGAGGTTTCGCAGGCGTTTTCCGGTGCGCCGTGCGGCCACCAGGCCACGATCGGGGCGTCCGGGAGCAGCAGGGCCGCGACGAGGGATTCGGATTCGTGCGCGAGTTCCCCGTAGCCGCGGAGCACGATCACTTCCGAGGCGCCGGCGTCCCCGCCGACCCGGATCTGGGCGTCGAGCCGGTTCGGGGCGTGCTCGCCGGCGTCGGCGAGCACGATGATCCGGCAGGGGTGTTCCCGGCTGGCTTCGTTCGCGGCCTCGATCGCTTCTTCCTCGAGCCCGGACCGGGTCACTACCACCAGGGTCAGGACCCGGCCCAGGGCGATCACCCCGCCCTGCTCGCGCAGGGACATCAGCTTTTTGGAAACCTTCGAGGTGGTGGTGTCCGGCAGGTCAACGATCATGGCCTTCTCCAGGTTCGTCCGTCACGGGCCAGCAGCTCATCCGCGCTGGCGGGTCCCCAGGACCCGGGGGCGTAGGGTTCAGGCTGTTCCTTCAGCCCGGCCCAGTAATCTTCGAACGGGTCCAGGATCTTCCAGGACAGTTCCACTTCCTCATGCCGCGGGAACAGCGGCGGCTCACCCAACAGCACGTCCAGGATCAGCCGCTCATAGGCCTCCGGGGAGGACTCGGTGAACGAGTGCCCGTAGCCGAAGTCCATGGTCACGTCCCGGACTTCCATCTGGGTGCCCGGGACCTTGGACCCGAACCGGATCGTGGCCCCCTCATCGGGCTGGACCCGGATGACCACGGCATTCTGCCCGAAGTCATCCTCGCCGTGATCGCGGAAGAGCAGGTTCGGGGCGCGTTTGAACACCACCGCGATCTCGGTCACCCGCCGGCCCAGGCGTTTGCCCGCGCGCAGGTAGAACGGGACCCCGGCCCAGCGGCGGGTATGGATATCCACCCGGATCGCCGCGTACGTCTCGGTCGTCGAATCCGCCGGGATGCCTTCTTCTTCCAGGTAGCCCTGGACCTGTTCCCCGCCCTGCCAGCCGCCGGCGAACTGCCCCCGCGCGGAGTGCGCGGATAAATCCTCCGGGAGCTTGACCGCGGCGAGGACCTTTTCCTTCTCGGCCCGCAAATCATCGGCGTTGAACGAGATCGGTTCCTCCATCGCGGTCAGTGCCAGCAACTGCAGGAGGTGGTTCTGGATCACGTCCCGGGCCGCGCCGACCCCGTCGTAATACCCCGCCCGGCCGCCCGTGCCGATGTCCTCGGCCATGGTGATCTGGACATGGTCCACGTAATTCGCGTTCCACAACGGTTCGAACAACTGGTTCGCGAACCGCAGCGCCAGGATGTTCTGCACCGTTTCCTTGCCCAGGTAATGATCGATCCGGAACACCGCGTCCGGCGGGAACACCGACTCGACAATGTCATTCAGGGCCCGGGCCGACTCCAGGTCATGACCGAACGGCTTCTCGATCACCACCCGGCGCCACTTCTGCCCGTCGGCCTGCGCGAGGCCGTGCTTGGACAGTTGCCGGCAGACCTGCTCGAACGCCTTCGGCGGGATCGAAAGATAAAACGCGTGGTTCCCCCGCGTTCCGCGGACCTCATCCAGTTCCGCGATCGTCTCACCCAAACGCTCGAACGCGTAATCATCGTCGAACTCGCCCTGGACAAAACGCACCCCCTCGGCGAGCTGGTTCCAGACCGCTTCATCAAACGGGGTCCGGGCATGAGCCCGGACGGACTCCTCCACCTGCGCGGCGAACTCCGCATGGGACCAGGACCGCCGGCCGAACCCCACCAACGCGAAACTCGGCGGCAACAACCCCCGGTTCGCCAGGTCATACACCGCCGGCATCAGCTTCTTCCGGGCCAAATCACCCGTCACCCCAAAAAGGACCAACGAGGACGGACCCGCAATCCGGTTCAACCGGCGATCCCGCGGATCCCGCAACGGATTACGCCCGGACTTTCCGGATCGCAGCCCGGATGTTCTGCCGTGTTCAGTTTCTGGCATGGTTGCTGTGGAACCTTAGCTGTCGGTAACGGATGCGGACCGGGAGGCCAATGCTGCGATGATCTCCTGCAGCTGGGCGACGCCGGCGGCGCGGTCGGTGAGGTGCAGGCGCAGGACCGGGCGCCCGTGTCCGGCCAGAACCTGGGCGTCGCCCGCGGCCTGGGCGGCAATCAGTTCCCCGAACGTGAAGGGACGCTCCGGGATGGCCAGATCTTCCGCGGGGGCCGCCGTGACCTGGAGGAACACGCCGATCGCGGGACCGCCCTTGTGGAACTGGCCGGTGGAGTGCAGGAACCGCGGGCCCCACCCGAAGGTGACAGGGCGGCCGCTGACCTCGGCGAGCTGGTCGCGGATGCCTTCCAGGCCGGCGAAGGCCAGCCGGTCAAAGTACGCCTGGACGCTGAGGTAACTGTCGTCGTCGAGCGTGCCCAGGAGCGCACCCACGGCTTCCTCCGCCGTGGCCGCACCACGCAGCCAGTCACCGCCGCGGACCTCGATAACACCGTCCACAAACGCGGCCGGCGTGGGCTCGGGCTGCGCGTCAAGCAGTCCGCGGGCGGCCACCTTCGCCGCCTCCACGTCAGGCTGGTCGAACGGGTTGATTCCCAGCAGACGGCCGGCAACAGCGGTGGCGAACTCCCACACCATCATCTGCGTGGCCAGGCCCCCGGCGATGGCTACTTCGTTGGCACCGAGATCGACGTCGGCGTCCGCGGCTACCAGCCGGACCACCAGGACGTCGTCCGCCCCGGAGCTGACCTCCGGGGAGTTCGGGCCGGCCACCACCGGCAGGACGCCGGTGCCGAGCTTGCCCGTGGATTCGGCGATGAGCTGTTCGGCCCAGTCGGCGAAACCCACGATCCCGGACCCGTCCTCGGCAATGACGATCTTGTTCCGCAGCGGGCTGGTGCCGCCCAGGGCCGTCCCGAGAGCCAGACCAATGTTCTCGGGCGCGTCGTCATTAAGGACCTCGGCGGCTTCCTCGGCTTCATCCAGGAAGGCCTGGATGTCCACCCCGGCCAGCCCTGAAGGGACCAGGCCGAACGCGGTCAGGGCCGAGTACCGGCCGCCGACGTTCGGGTCCGCATTGAACACTGCCCGGTAGCCGGCCTCGCGTGATGCCGCATCCAGCGGGGAACCGGGATCGGTGACCACGATGATCCGGCTCTTCGCATCGACGCCGGCCTCGGTGAAGGCATGCTCGAAGATCCGGCGCTGCGAGTCGGTCTCCAGGGTGGAACCGGACTTGGACGAAACCACAATCGCGGTTTCGGCCAGCCGGTCCGCGAGGGCAGCACGGACCTGGTCCGGATCCGTGCTGTCCAGCACAGTCAGCTCGACGCCGGCGGTGCCGGCAATGACCTCGGGAGCCAGCGAGGAACCGCCCATCCCGCACAGCACGATCCGGGTCACGCCGTCGGCCTTCAAGGCATCGCGGAGCTCAAGGATGCCCGGCACCAACGCCTGCGAGACGGTGGCCGCCTCCACCCAGCCGAGGCGGACAGCGGACTCGGCCTCGGCGTCGGGACCCCACAGGGTGTGGTCCTTCGCGAAGATCCGGGTAGCAATGCGGTCCGCCACAAGGGTGGGAAGGTGCTGCTCGAGGGCCTGCTGCGCGGCGCCGGTAGCGTCGTAGCTGAGTGTGCTCATAGTGGGTTAGGAAGCCTTCCGTGCAGAGGCGAGCGCGCCTTCGACGTCGGCCAGCAGTTCTTTCCAGCTGGCCACGAACTTGTCCAGGCCCTCGGATTCGAGGAGGGCCACCACCTCGTTGTAGGAGATGCCCAGCCCGTCCAGGGCGTCCAGCGTGGCGTTGGCTTCGGCGTAGGTACCGGAGATGGTGTCACCGGTGACCACGCCGTGGTCGAACGTGGCATCGAGGGTCTTCTCCGGCATCGTGTTGACTACGCCCGGAGCGACGAGTTCCGTGACGTACAGGGTGTCCGGGTACGCCGGGTCCTTGACGCCGGTGGATGCCCACAGCGGACGCTGGGGCAGTGCGCCTGCCGCAGCAAGGACGGCCCAGCGCTCGGTGGCGAAGAGTTCCTCGTATACCTGGTAGGCCAAGCGGGCGTTAGCCACGCCGGCCTTGCCCTTGAGGGCTTTGGCTTCGTCGGTGCCGATCGCGTTGAGCCGCTTGTCGATCTCGGTGTCCACGCGGGAGACGAAGAAGGAGGCCACCGAGTGGATCTTCGCGAGGTCGTGGCCGTTCTCCTTGGCCTGCTCCAGGCCGGACTGGAACGCGTTGATGACGGCGCGGTAGCGCTCCAGCGAGAAGATCAGCGTCACGTTAACACTGATGCCCTCGGCGAGGGTGGCGGTGATGGCTTCCAGGCCTTCAAGCGTCGCCGGGATCTTGATGTGGACGTTGTCCTTGTTGACCTTCTTGTAAAGGTGCTTGGCTTCGGCGATGGTGCCGGCGGTGTCCCAGGCGAGGCGGGGGTCAACTTCGATGGACACGCGGCCGTCCACACCCTTGGTCGCTGCTGCCACAGGGGCGAACAGGTCGCAGGCGTCGGCGACGTCGGTGGTGGTGATTTCGAAGATGGTTTCCTCGACGGTGGCGCCTGCCGCTGCCTGGGCGGAGATGGTGGCGTCGTAGTCCGTGCCGGCCGTGATGGCGGCGTGGAAGATGGACGGGTTGGTCGTCACGCCAACCACGTTCTTCTCTTCGATGAGCTTGCGCAGGGTGCCCGTCTCGAGGCGGCTGCGGGAAAGGTCATCGAGCCAGATGGACACTCCGGCGTCGGAGAGCTGCTGTGTGGGGGTAGTCATGGTGTTATCTCCTGGAATCTTGGTTAGGCCTGCAGGCCTGCGAGGGAGTCCTTGGCGGCGGCGGCGACTGCCTCCGCGGTGATGCCGAACTCCTTGAAGAGGCGCTTGTAGTCGGCGGAAGCGCCGTAGTGTTCGAGGCTGATGGAGCGGCCGGCGTCGCCGACGAACTCCCTCCAGCCCAGGGCCAGGCCGGCCTCGACCGAGACGCGGGCCTTGACGGCGGCGGGCAGCACGGACTCGCGGTAGGCGGCGTCCTGCCTGGTGAACCATTCAACGCACGGCATGGAAACCACGCGGGCGGCGATGCCTTCGGCCTGGAGCGCCTCGCGGGCCTGGACGGCCAGCTGCACCTCGGAACCGGTGCCGATCAGGATGACGTCGGCCGGAACCGTGGCGCCGTCCTTCGACGCTTCCGCCAGGACGTAGCCGCCCTTGGCGACGCCCGCAACTGAACCGAACGTATCGCCGTCGGCCGCGCCTTCACCACGTGCGTAGGTGGGGATGTTCTGGCGGGTCAGGACGATGCCGGCCGGGTTGGAGTGGTTCTCCAGCATGGTCTTCCAGGCTGCGGCAACCTCGTTCGCGTCACCGGGGCGGACCACGTCCAGGCCCACGATGGCGCGCAGCGAGGCGAGCTGCTCCACCGGCTGGTGGGTGGGGCCGTCCTCGCCGAGGCCGATGGAGTCATGCGACCAGACGTAGATGGACGGGACGCCCATCAGGGCGGAGAGGCGGATGGCCGGGCGCTGGTAGTCGGAGAAGATCAGGAACGTACCGGAAAACGCACGGGTCCGGCCGTGCAGCGAGATGCCGTTCACGATCGACGCCGCAGCGTGCTCGCGGATGCCGAAGTGCAGGACACGGCCGTACGGGTTACCGGACCACGCGTCGGTCTGCTTGGACGCGGGGATGAACGACGGCGAGCCCTCGATGGTGGTGTTGTTGGACTCGGCGAGGTCAGCCGAACCGCCCCAGAGTTCCGGCATGACCGGACCCAGTGCGTTCAGGACCTTGCCCGACGCTGCGCGGGTGGAAACGTCCTTGCCGGCTTCGAAGACCGGAAGGGCAGCGTCGAGACCGGAGGGCAGTTCGCGGGCCTCAATGCGCTGCAGAAGCGCCGCGCCTTCAGGGTTGGCTGCCTGCCAGGCGTTGAAGGACTCTTCCCATTCCTTGTGGACGGCAGCTCCGCGGTCAACGACGGCTCGGGCGTGGGCCAGGACGTCCTGGTCCACGTCGAAGGACTTCTCCGGGTCGAAGCCGAGCACGGACTTCAGGCCTGCGACCTCGTCGGCGCCCAGGGCCGAGCCGTGGATCTTGCCGGTGTTCTGCTTCTTCGGGGCCGGGTAACCGATGATGGTGCGCAGCGAGATGATGGACGGCTTGGACGTCTCGGCCTTCGCGGCCAGCAGCGCGGAGTACAGTTCCTGCACGTCTTCGACGTATTCGCCGGTCTTGGTCCAGTCCACGCGCTGGGTGTGCCAGCCGTAGGCCTCGTAGCGCTTCAGGACGTCCTCGGTGAAGGAGATGTCGGTGTCGTCCTCGATGGAGATGTGGTTCTCGTCGTAGATCACCACGAGGTTGCCCAGCTCCTGGTGCCCGGCCAGCGAGGAAGCCTCGGACGTCACACCTTCCTGCATGTCGCCGTCGGAAGCGATGACCCAGATGGTGTGGTCAAACGGGGAGGTTCCCTCGGCGGCGTCGGCGTCGAACAGGCCGCGCATCCGGCGCTGGGAGTAGGCGAAGCCCACCGAGGAGGCCAGGCCCTGGCCCAGCGGGCCGGTGGTGATTTCCACGCCGGCGGTGTGCTTGTACTCGGGGTGGCCCGGCGTCAGTGAACCCCAGGTGCGCAGCGCTTCCAGGTCCTTCAGTTCCAGGCCGTAGCCGGAGAGGAACAGCTGGATGTAGAGGGTCAGCGACGTGTGGCCGGGCGAGAGGATGAAACGGTCACGTCCCAGCCAGTCCGGATTGCGGGGATCGTGGCGCATGAGCTTCTGGAAGAGAAGGTAAGCGGCCGGAGCCAGGCTCATGGCCGTACCGGGGTGGCCGTTGCCGACCTTCTCCACAGCGTCTGCGGCCAGGACACGGACTGTGTCCACCGCGCGCTGGTCCAAGCTGGTCCATGACAGTTCTTGCTCTTCCAAATGTGGCACGAAAACCGGGCCCCTCTCTATGCTGATGGCGGGACGGCGGATCCGGTCAACGGCACGCTGAGGTGCCGCTGCGGTGTACCAGCCGTTCACCATCGAAACGTGGATCTTTTTACTCAGACACTGGCCGCTGGAACGCAGTTTCCAGCGCGTTCTTTTGGTGTGCTGATCTGGTGACAGCTTAGCTCCATTCCATTCTGCGGGCGGCCCAAATCTCACGTTTTGGACGCAATTTCGCTTTATGTGAATGCGTGTTCCGTGAGGTTGAGTTAATCTGCTCGAATCGGACTGTGAGCGATCATCTGGGCTTATTGTGCGGGGATCTGGTGCAAAATGCGCACGGTATGATATTTGGAGGCTGACGCCGCGTTGCTGCGCCCTTCGGGTGCGTGCGCCTGCGGCGCTACCGGGATCCTGGACCGAGGACAACGGCGGGTTACCCGGGAACGACGGCCGCGAGATCCAGCTGTCCTGACAGACAGAACTGCCAACAAGAACGGGTGACTGCCACCGTGAGCACAACCGATACGCCGTTAAACGCCGCCCCCGTATGGGGGAGAGCCGGACTGGCCCGGAAGGCCAAGGCGTATTTCGCCCTCACTAAACCGCGCGTCATCGAGCTGCTGCTCGTCAGTACGTTGCCAACCATGATCTTCGCCGAACGCGGGTTCCCCTCGATCGGACTGATCCTGGCCACCCTGGTAGGCGGTGCTTTTGCCGCCGGTAGCGCCGGGGCCTTTAACTGTTACTTTGACCGCGACATCGACAAACTGATGCACCGGACCGAAAACCGGCCCCTCGTCACCGGTGAGGTGACCCCGCGGGAGGCGCTGATCTTCTCCTGGCTCCTCGGTGTGGCTGCCATCGCCATTCTCTGGTTCGGCGCCAACCCGCTCGCCGCCTGGCTCGGGGTGGCGGCGATCTTCTTCTACGTAGTCATCTACACGCTGATCCTCAAGCGCCGCACGGCCCAGAACATCGTCTGGGGCGGCGCCGCAGGCTGCTTCCCCGTGGTGATCGCGTGGGCAGCCGTCACGGAACGCGTGGAATGGCCGGCCATCATCCTGTTCATGGTGATCTTCCTGTGGACTCCGCCGCACTACTGGCCCCTGTCCATGCGCTACGGCGAGGACTACCGTAACGCGAACGTGCCCATGCTCGGCGCGATTGCGGGCGCCAAGGTGGTCTCCGTCCAGGTTGTCCTCTACGCCTGGGCCATGGTGGTGTGCTCCCTCCTGATGGTGCCGGCTGGCGGCGCGGGCTGGGTGTACACGATCACTGCCATCCTTGCCGGTGCCTGGTTCCTCTACGAATCACATGCCCTGTACAGCCGGGCCCAGCGCGAGGACATCCCGGATAAGCGGGCCATGAAGGTCTTCCACGGCTCCATCAGCTACCTGACCCTGCTGTTCATCGCCCTGGCCGTGGACCCCTTCATCGGATCCGCCATCGTCGGCTAAGCCACCCCGTCCCGGGGGCGGCCGGACCCTCTCTCACTTAATGTGGGTTTTCTTCCAACGCTCTCGCACTTTCCTTGGAAAGCACCTGACCCTCCTTCGACCTTCAAGGCGAGGGAGGGTCTTTCGCTGCCGGCTTGGAGTGCGCTGTCTTCCGCATTAAGTGAGAGAGCGTTCGGGAATTTAGCGCATTAAGTGAGAGAGCGTTGGAAACGGAAGTGCCACGGTCCGGGGGACCGTGGCACTTCGTCGTCCGGCATCCGGGCGCGCTACGCTGCCCGGCTGCGCGGGGGGGGGGGGGGGGGGGGGGGGCTACTTCGTCGGGCTGGAATGTGCGACGTCGGCCGCGTTGGTTGCTGCGCCCATCAGCAGTGCGGCGCCCAGCATGTGCGCCCCCACCAGCAGGGCGGGAATCCCGTTGTAATACTGAGTGAAGCCGATGACGGCCTGCAGCAGCGTCACTGCCAGCAGCAGAATGGCTGCCGTGCGGAACGACCCGGGTATCCGGCGCGTGAACACCAGCACGAGCGCGAACAGTGTTCCGGCAGTAACCAGGTAGGCCGGTACGGCGTGGATGTGCGAGAACAGGTCCCAGTCCAGCCCGTTACGCGGCGCGTCGGCATCTCCGGCGTGCGGACCGGCTCCGGTGACCACCACACCCAGCATGACTGCCAGGGCGGAGAACAACGCGACGGCGGCGGTCACCGGGCGCAGTACTCCCGGCAAGGCGGGCAACGTGGCGACCGCGAAACGCCCGGTCCGGCCGTATGCCCGGTTGACCAATAAGGTTGCGATGACTACCAGGGCCATGGACACCAGGAAGTGCAGGCCCACCACCCACGGGTTGAGGTTGGTCAGGACGGTAATGCCGCCGATGACTGCCTGAGCGGGGATACTGGCCAGCAGGCCCAGGGCCAGCAGGAACAGGTCGCGGCGCTCCCGGCGCAGGTTCCACAAGTAGACCAGCATCAGCACTGCAACGGCGGCCAGGGCGAAGGTCAGGAGCCGGTTGCCGAACTCAATGAAGCCGTGGATTCCCATTTCGGCGGTGTTGACCAGGGACGTGTCGGTACAGCGAGGCCAGGTGGGGCACCCCAGCCCGGACGCGGTCAGCCGGACCGCGCCACCGGTCACCACCAGCAGGGTCTGGCCAATGAGTGAGGCCACGGCAAGGCGGCGGACCCGGGCGTCGACGGTACGGGGCAGCCGCGATGTCAGGCGACCGGCAAACTCAGGGAGGCGTGAAGCCGTGCTCACGAATATCTCAATTCCACTTGAACCAACGGATGGCTGCAGCTCCGGCAAGGACTGTCCACAGCAGCAGTATTAGGGCGGCACCTGAATTAACGGTGCCGAAGAGAAAGTCCTCGCGCAAGGCCGCACCCAATGCGCCCGAGGGCAGGTAGTGCACGATCCCCTGGGCCAGGGCGGGCAGCCGGTCGGCCGGAATCACGATCCCGCCCAGCGCACCGAGCAGGATCCACAGGAGGTTGGTGATGGCCAGGGTGGCCTCGGGCCGGACGGTGCCGGCGACGAGCAACCCGAGGGCGGTGAAGGCAGCCGCGCCCAGGACGAGCAAGGCCAGGCCCGGCAACCAGGCTGAAGCGGGCGGGCTCCAGCCGAGGGGAAGAGCCACCGCTGTGACCACGGCAACCTGGATGGCCAGCACGGTCAGGACGGCCAGGACCTTTCCGGCAATGAGCCCGCCGCGGCCCAGGGGCGTTGTGGACAGGAAACGCAGGACGCCGTACCGGCGGTCGAACCCGGTGGCGATGCCCTGTCCCGTAAAGGCGGTGGACAGGGCGCAGAGCGCGAGGATGCCGGGGACCGCGATGTTGATGCGGGTGCCGCCAAGGCCGTCCAGGAGCGGCGTGACGGTCAGGCCAACGAGGGCGAGCAGCGGCAGGACCACCGCAAGGATGAGCTGCTCGCCGTTCCGGAGCATCGCGACAGCTTCGTATTTACCCTGCAGCATGATGCGCCGCATGAGGGGTGCGGGCTGTTGGCGCATCACCGGATCCGTGGTGCCGGTCATCGGACATCCTTTCCGGAAACATCCAGGAACACGTCTTCGAGGCTTCGCGCCGCAAGGCTGAGTGAACTGGGCATTACACCATGGGCGGCCCACCAGGCGGTGAGTGCGGCCAGGTCCTGGGCTGTGAGCGGCCCGTTGGCAATATAGCTGCCGGCACGCGTTTCGCGGACGGTAATGGACTCGGGAAGGACGCCGGAGAGGTTGAGACCGGCTTCGGCTTCGAAGAGAAGGGTACGGATATGCTCGCCGGACTCGACGGCAGGTTCCCTCTGAAGAAGCTGCGCCACCGTGCCCTCCGCGACGTTCCGGCCGGCGTCGATGATGTAAACGTAGTCGGCCAGCCGCTGGGCGTCGTCCATCAGGTGGGTGGTGAGGATGATTCCCATGCCCGCATCCCGCAGCTCCGCGATGAGCTCAAAAACCAACTGCCGCGACTGCGGATCCAGCCCTGCGCTGGGCTCGTCCAGGAACAGCACCTCGGGGTCGCCGATCAGTGCCGCTGCCAGGGCAAGCCGTTGCTTCTGGCCACCGGAGAGCCGGCGCACAGAGGTCCGGGCAAAGGATTCAATGCCCAATCGGTCCACGAGTTCGTCAACGGAGCGCGGTTTGGCGTACATTCCGGCAATATGGCGCAGAAGGGGAATGGGACGCGCCGACGGCGGGAGCCCGCCATCCTGGAGCATCACCCCGACGCGGGAGCGCAGGTCTGCCCCCGCCCGGCCGGGATCCTGTCCCAGCAGTGAGATGGTGCCGCCGGTGCGGGCCTGCAGGCCCTGGGCACATTCGATGGTGGTGGTCTTTCCCGCCCCGTTGGCTCCGAGCAGCGCGGTTACCTGGCCGCGTTCGGCGATGAGGGAGACGCCGCTGACCACCCGGAGCATCTTTCCATCCAGGCTGGCCAGCGGACCAACATCTTTTATCAGCCCGCTGATGGTCAGAACCGGGGATTCGGGGGATCTCACCCCAGCATTCTACGCGATGTAGTACTTGGCGGGTGGTCGGCGCCGGCGGCCGCCCGGAGCACAGGTCAGCCTCGCCTTACTGGAACGGGGGACTAAATTACGACATGATTGTGTTGTGTATTCCATGACCAACGCTACTGTTGTGCCCGTTGCCGGGCACGGAGCGCCGCGCACCGCCCCGGAGCGCGGCCACGCCGCCGTTTCAACGGTGGCGGACCCGGACGAGCGTACCCGGGACCGCGTGCTGAGTGCCGTTCTGGAGCATGGACCCATCAGCGCCGCGGAACTCGGCGACATGCTCGGCTTCACCCCCGCGGCTGTCCGAAGGCATCTTGACCACCTGGACCGCAGCGGTGTCATCGAAGTTAAACGCGTGGCCAAGGCCGGCGCCGGCGCGGGTCGCCCCGCGAGGCGCTACGTCCTGAGCTCCCAGGGACAGTCGAAGCTTGGCAACGACTACCTCGACATCGCCACCCTCGCGCTCCAGCAGCTCCAGGAAGTGGCGGGCCAGGAGGCTGTCCGCCAGTTCGCCGTCGAACGCTTCTCGGAGATGGAACGCCGTTACGCGCCGGAAATCGAGCAGGCCGGGCCTGACATCACCGCTCGTGCCCGGGTTCTGGCCGAGGCCCTCAGCCGCGACGGGTTCGTGGCTTCAGCGGCATCGATTGAAGCCAAAGCACCCCTTCCGGCGGCGCTCTCCAGCGTCCAGCTGTGCCAGGGTCACTGCCCCATCCAGCAGCTCGCCGCCCACTTTCCTGTTTTCTGCGACGTGGAGACCGAAGTGTTCGCCCGGCTGGTTGGCGTGGACGTGCGCCGTCTGTCCACCCTGGCGCGCGGCGGCCACGTCTGCACCACCCACATACCCACAGGACGGCTGGCTGCAGGGGGACCCCACGTCCCCCATGCAGCCCCCGCCGGCCTGAATGAAGTAACCAACCATCAGCAAGAAAGGCCGTGATGACGGACCAACTATCAGAGAAAGCGGTAGCCGAAGACACTGTGATCTCGGAGATTCTGGAAAAGAATCCCGAGCTCCACGGCATCGGTACATATGAGTACGGCTGGTCCGACAAGAACGACGTCGGCGCCAACGCCCGCCGCGGCATCAACGACGAAGTAGTCCGTGACATCTCGGACAAAAAGAGCGAGCCCGAGTGGATGCTCGACCTTCGCCTCAAGGGCCTGAAGTACTTCGACCGCAAGCCCATGCCCACCTGGGGTGCAGACCTCTCCGGCATCGACTTCGACAACATCAAGTACTTTGTGCGGTCCACCGAGAAGCAGGCCACCAGCTGGGAGGAACTGCCCGAGGACATCAAGAACACGTACGACAAGCTCGGCATCCCCGAAGCCGAAAAGCAGCGCCTGGTTTCCGGCGTCGCGGCCCAGTACGAGTCCGAGGTGGTTTACCACCAGCTGCGTGAGGACCTCGAAAAGCAGGGCGTCATCTTCCTGGACACCGACACCGCGCTGCGCGAGCACCCGGAGATCTTTCAGGAATACTTCGGCACGGTCATCCCCGTGGGCGACAACAAGTTCGCCTCGCTGAACACTGCTGTCTGGTCCGGCGGCTCCTTTGTGTATGTGCCCAAGGGCGTCCACGTGGACATCCCCCTGCAGGCATACTTCCGCATCAACACGGAAAACATGGGCCAGTTCGAGCGGACCCTGATCATCGCCGATGAGGACTCCTACGTCCATTACATCGAAGGCTGCACCGCCCCGATCTACACGTCGGACTCGCTGCACTCCGCCGTCGTGGAAATCATCGTGAAGAAGGGCGCCCGCGTCCGCTACACCACCATCCAGAACTGGTCCACGAACGTGTACAACCTCGTGACCAAGCGCGCCATCTGCGAAGAGGGCGCCACCATGGAGTGGGTCGATGGCAACATCGGGTCCAAGGTCACCATGAAGTACCCGGCCGTCTACCTGGTGGGCGAGCACGCCAAGGGCGAAACCCTGTCCATCGCTTTCGCGGGTGCCGGCCAGCACCAGGACACGGGTTCGAAGATGGTGCACATTGCGCCGAACACCAAGAGCTCCATCATTTCCAAGTCCGTGGCCCGCGGCGGCGGCCGTGCCGCCTACCGCGGCCTGGTCCAGGTCCGTGAAGGCGCCAAGCACTCGGCCAACACCGTTCGGTGTGACGCGCTCCTGGTGGACACCATCAGCCGTTCGGACACTTACCCGTACATCGACATCCGTGAGGATGACGTGGTGATGGGCCATGAAGCAACTGTTTCCCGGGTCAGCGAAGAGCAGCTCTTCTACCTGATGTCCCGCGGCATGCGCGAAGACGAGGCCATGGCGATGATCGTCCGCGGCTTCATCGAGCCCATTGCCCGCGAACTCCCGATGGAGTACGCACTCGAGCTGAACCGCCTGATTGAACTGCAGATGGAAGGGTCCGTCGGATAACGATGACTGAAATCACTACTGAAAAGGCCCGCATCGGCGCGCCCTCGGCCCAGCCGTTTATTGACGGTTTCACCGAAGAAGGCGAAAGCCTGTCTCCGATCAACGCGGCCAAATCCAAGGCCCCGCTCGCCGGCGAAGCGGTCAAGAGCCACTCGCACGGCGGCGGCGTGGGCATCCCGGACAGCTCACGCGCCGGCCGGCTGACCTCCTACAACCTGGCGGACTTCAAGCCGCTGACCGGCCTCGAAGAGGACTGGCGGTTCACCCCGCTCAAGCGCCTCCGCGGCCTGCACAGCGAGGTTCTGGCCGGTGCTGCACCCACCGTCACGGTGAGCGCCCCCGCGCAGGTCACGGTGGAAACGGTGGCCCGCGATGACAAGCGCATCGGCTCGGCGGGCATCCCGGAGGACCGCGTGTCCGCCAACGCCTGGGAAAACTTCACCGAGGCCACCGTCCTCACCGTCCCGGCCGAATTTGAGGCCGACGCCGAAATCACCGTTGTGATCGAAGGCACCTCCACGGAGGCGGCAGCGCAGCACCTGGTGATCGTGGCGGAGAAGTTCTCCAAGTCCGTTGTTGTCCTGGACCACCAGGGCTCGGCCGTGGTGTCCGAGAACATCGAGATCATTGTTGAAGACGGCGCCGACCTCACGGTTGTCTCGCTCCAGGAATGGAACGGGGACGCTGTGCACGCGTCCTCGCAGCAGGCGAAGATTGGCCGCGACGCCAAGCTCAAGCACGTTGTGGTCAGCCTTGGCGGCGACCTGGTCCGCGTCACACCGTCAGCCCGGTTCACGGCTCCCGGCGGCGAGGCTGAAATGTTCGGCCTGTACTTCGCCGACGCCGGCCAGCACCTGGAACAGCGTCTGTTCGTTGACCACGCAGTGGCCAACTGCACCTCGAACGTCCTGTACAAGGGCGCACTGCAGGGCCGCGACGCGCACGCTGTGTGGGTGGGCGACGTCCTGATCCGCAAGGAAGCCGAGGGCACCGACAGCTACGAAGCCAACCGCAACCTCCTGCTCACCGACGGCGCCCGCGCCGACTCGGTCCCCAACCTGGAGATCGAGACCGGACTGATCAAGGGCGCCGGCCACGCCAGCGCCACCGGCCGGCTGGACGACGAGCACCTGTTCTACCTGATGGCCCGCGGCATCCCCGAGGATGTTGCCCGGCGCCTGGTGGTCCGCGGCTTCCTGAACGAGATCATCCAGCAGATCAAGGTCCCGGCCCTCGCAGAGCGGCTGACCGAAGCTGTTGAGCGCGAACTCGCCGTAACGAACAACTAAAGGGTACGGACACACCGATGACTGACGAGCCAAAGGGCGAACTTGTCTGCAGGACCGATGAAATCCAGGTCAAGCAGGCGCTGCGGATTCTGATCGATGACTACCCGGTAGCCATCGTCAAGGATTCCATGGGAGAAATCCACGCCATCGGGGACACCTGCTCACACGCGGACATTTCCTTGTCCGAGGGTGAAGTGGAGGGGTGCATGATCGAATGCTGGGGCCATGGTTCCCAGTTCGATCTGCGCACCGGCGAGCCGCTGCAGCTGCCGGCCTACGATCCCGTGCCGGTGTTCGCCGTCGAGATCCGCGGAGATGAGGTCTACGTGGACTTCACCAACGTCCTCAACGAGGCACAGGCTCCGAACTTCAGCTAGCGCCAGTCTTTACCCAGCAACAGAACCAAACTTCCAGACACAGACCGCACCGCCGCCGAGAGGCCCGGTGCAGAGGAGAACAAGACGTATGTCTACTCTTGAGATCAAGGACCTGCACGTCAGCATTGACACGGAGCAGGGCACCAAGGAGATCCTGAAGGGCGTCAGCCTGACCATCAAGACCGGCCAGACCCACGCCATCATGGGCCCCAATGGTTCCGGCAAGTCCACCCTGGCGTCCACCATCGCCGGCCACCCGCGCTACAAGGTGACCAGCGGCACCATCACCCTCGACGGCGAAGACGTCCTCACGATGAGCGTTGACGAGCGCGCCCGCGCCGGAGTTTTCCTGGCCATGCAGTACCCGGTGGAGGTCCCCGGCGTCTCCATGACCAACTTCCTCCGCACGGCCAAGACCGCCATTGACGGCGAAGCACCCAAGCTGCGCACCTGGACCAAGGACGTCAAGGACGCCATGGCCCAGCTGCGCATCGATGCGGACTTCGCACAGCGCAACGTCAACGAAGGCTTCTCCGGCGGCGAGAAGAAGCGTGTGGAGATCCTTCAGCTGGAGCTTTTCAAGCCGAAGTTCGCCATCCTGGACGAAACCGACTCCGGCCTCGACGTGGATGCACTGAAGGTTGTCTCCGAAGGCGTCAACCGCGCGCATGAAGGCGGCAACATGGGCACACTGCTCATCACGCACTACACGCGGATCCTGCGCTACATCAAGCCTGACTTCGTCCACGTGTTCGTCGATGGCCAGGTTGTCGAAGAGGGCGGTCCGGAACTGGCTGACCGCCTTGAAGAAGAAGGCTACGACCGTTACGCCAAGGGCGCCGGCGCCGCCACCATCGCTGCAGTACAGGCCTAGTTAGGACTTACGCCATGACCGAAATCAAAGCGGCCCAAACGGACCTCGAAGATATCGAAGAGGCATTGAAGGACGTCATCGACCCCGAGCTCGGCGTGAACATCGTCGACCTTGGGCTGCTGTACGGCCTGAAGTACTCGGACGACGACGGCGCCCTGCTGATCGACATGACCCTCACCACGGCCGCCTGCCCGCTCACCGACGTGATCGAGGAGCAGGTAGGCAAGGCCCTGGACGGCGTGGTGGACGAATGGCGCCTCAACTGGGTGTGGATGCCGCCATGGGGTCCGGAACGGATCACCGACGACGGCAAAGACCAGATGCGGGCCCTCGGCTTCAACATCTAAGACGCACGACGACGGCCGGTTACCTTCCCTTTGGAAGGTAACCGGCCGTCGTCGTTCCCTCATCCGTTGCTGAGTATCAGCCCTTTTGACCGCTCAAAAGGGCTGATACTCAGCAGTCGGTGGATCAGATTACAGGCTGGTCGCCGAGAACGTGTCGCACTGGGTGATGTCACCGGTCTGGTAGCCGCGGGAGAACCACCGCTGGCGCTCTTCGCTGGAACCGTGCGTCCAGCCTTCGGGGGACACCCGACCGGTAGCCGCCTTCTGGATCCGGTCGTCGCCCACGGACGCTGCTGCCGAGAGTGCATCGTTGATGTCCTGCTGCTTCAGCGGTTCCAGGAAGGGCTGCCCGGTTGCCGGGTCCGCGGTGGTGGAGGCATGTTTGGCCCACAGTCCTGCGTAGCAGTCTGCCTGAAGTTCGGTGCGGACTGAGCCGGACTCGGGCCCCTGCGGATCCTGCTGGGCGCGGTCCAGGTCGCCCAGGATGTTCTGGATGTGATGCCCGAATTCATGGGCCACGACATACTCCTGGGCGAGCGGGCCGCCGGAGGAGCCGAACCGGTCCACGAGTTCCTGGAAGAATCCGGGGTCGAAGTAGGCGGTGGTGTCAGTGGGGCAGTAGAACGGGCCCACGGCCGTGGTAGCCGCACCGCAACCGGTGTTGGTCCCGCCGCTGAAGATGACGGCTTTGGGCTGGGGATACTGGACCTTGTAATTCTGCAGGTAGGCCGGCCAAAACGCGTTCAGGCTATTGACGGTGCCGGTAATCCGGCAGTCAAGCCGTGCGTCGGCATCCGCCCCCGTGGCGCAGGCCGGCGCGGTGCCCTGGCTTTGGGTCTCCTGCCCGGCACCGCCGGTGAGGCCCTCCAACAGGGCCGGGTTAACGCCGAGGAGGGCAGCGATCAGCAGGATGATCCCGCCGCCGATGCCGCCGCCGACTTTGACGCCACGGCCCATGCCGCGGCGGTCCTGCACCTGTGATGGGTCCAGCTGGACGTTGTCATTGAAGCTCATGAAGTCACAATAGCCGGTGCCGGACCCGCTGCAGCGGGTCACGCCGGTAAAGTTGAGAGATGCCTTTTCTCGACAACATCCGGCGCTGGGCCGACGAACGGCCCGATGACACCGCCGTGCTGGTGGCTGGCCGCCGCCTGGGCTGGGCCGAGCTCCACCATGCCGCCACAGCGGCCGTCCCCGCCACCGCGGCCGTGACCGTCCTGGCCGAACACAACTCGGTGGACTTTGCGGTCCGGTTCGCTGCGGCGGTGGCCGGTGAGCGGCAGTGCGCGGTGCTGGATCCCGCATGGCCAGAGGCGCTGCTCAGCGGAATCAGGGAGAATCTCACCGCAGCTGTCCGGCCGGGCGTGGTCTCCCCGGCGGACGCACTGGCCGACGGCGCGCCGGAATCGACCTTCCTGATCGGCCTCACCTCCGGAACCACGTCCGTGCCCAAGGCGTTCACCCGCACGCGGCAGTCCTGGCGGGAATCCTTCGACGCCTCCATCGAGTTCTTTGGGCTGCGCCGGGACGACGTGACGCTGGCCCCCGGTCCCCTCGCGGCAAGCCTTAACCTTTATGCCTTGGCCGAGTGCCTGTATGCGGGCTCGGAGTTCCATACGCTGGACGGGTTCGACGTCGGCGATGTCCACACTGCGATCACGCACGACGGCGTCACCCGCCTGGTCCTGGTGCCCACCATGTTGCGGTTGCTCAGTGAGCGCGGCCTCGCCGGGGGCGTTGACGCCACCGGTGTCCGCGCCATCATCTGCGCCGGTTCAAAGCTCGATGCCCGCACCCTTGAAGCCGCCCGCCGCTGGGCACCGAACGCCACCATCTATGAGTACTACGGCGCATCCGAATTGAGCTTTGTGTCCGGCCTGGGTCTGCCCGCCGGGGAGCCAGACGCCGGTGGCACGGGGATCGGCCGGGCCTTCCCCGGCGTGCAGGTCCGGATCCTCGACGACGCCGGTTCCACGCTGCCGGACGGGACCATCGGCAACATCTGCGTTCAAAGCGCCATGGTGAGCAGCGGCTATCTGTGGGGCGATGACGGCCGGGCCCTCCGCTCCTTCGGCAGTTGGCTCACAGTCGGCGATCAGGGGTATCTTGCCGACGGCGAACTGCACATCCTCGGCCGGCGGGCGGACATGATCGTGACCTCCGGGAGGAACGTTTACCCGCACGAGGTGGAGCTGGCACTGGCTTCCGTGCCCGGCGTGGCTGCCGCCGTTGCAGCGGGCATGCCCGACGACATCCGGGGCCAGCGGGTGGTGGCGGGGGTCGTGCCGGCCCACGGCGGAATGAGCGCCACCCAGCTGAAAGCCGGCATCGAAAACATCCTCTCACGCGAGAAGCGCCCGCTGCAGTACTTCTGCCTGGCTGAACTGCCCACCACCGACCGTGGCAAGATCAGCCGCAACATCCTGCTCGAATGGATCGGTTCCCGCGACCCGAGGGTGCGCCAGCTTGAACGCTGAGGTGCTGCCGGCGGACCGGCAACCCGTGATCATTGCGGCACGGCGCACTGCCGTTCGCCGGGCCAACGGGACCCTGAAGGACCTGCGCGCACACCAACTGCTGGCGCCGGTGCTGGGACAGCTCCTGAGCGAGTGCCGGCTTTCCCCGGCCGCGGTGTCAGATGTCATGATCGGCAACGCCGTGGGCGGCGGAGGGAATGTTGCCCGGCTGGCCCTGCTGGAAGCGGGCCTTCCCGTCAGCGTGCCCGGGCTGACGCTTGACCGGCAGTGCGGCTCCGGCCTGGACGCGATCGCCCTCGCATCCCGGCTGGTGGCCGCCGGCGGCAACCCCGTGTATCTCGCCGGGGGAGTGGAAAGCATCAGCACCGCGCCGCTGCGGGCATACCGGAACGACGACGGCGAACCCGCCTTCTTCGCGCGGGCCCAGTTTGTGCCGCTCAGCTACGGCGACCCGGACATGGGTGTGGCGGCGGAGAACGTCGCCGCGCATGGTTCGGTCAGCCGGGAGCGGCAGGATGCCCTCGCGCTGCAAAGCCATCAGCGTGCACTGGCTGCCGCCGCGGCTGGCCAATTTGCTGGCGAGATCATCCCGCTGGAAACCCCCTCCGGAACAGTCCGCGCAGATGACGGTCCGCGGCGGGGACTCAACGCGGCGGTCCTGGCGCGGTTCCCGGCTGCCTTCGTACCCGGAGGAACTGTCACCGCCGGAAACTCGTGCTTCGATGCTGACGCCGCCTCCGCCGTCGTCATCACCTCCCTGCAGCGTGCCCGGGAACTCGGCGTGGCCGACGGGTTCCTGGTGCTGGCGACCGACACGGCAGGCGTGGAGCCTGGGCTGCTGGGCCTCGGCGCAGCTTTCGCCGCAGAACGGCTGTTGGCGGCGCAGCGAATGTCCGCGGCAAGCGTGGACCTGGTGGAGTTCAACGAAGCGTTCGCCTCCCAGACCCTGGCGTGCTTGGACCGGTTGGGCATTGACCCGGACCGGGTGAACCGTGACGGGGGAGCGCTGGCTCTGGGGCATGCCTACGGCGCGTCAGGAGCGGTGCTCGTGACCCGGCTACTGGCCCAGGCCCGGAGTGCGGGGAATGATGGTGCGCTGGCTCTGGCCATGATCAGCAGCGCCGGCGGCATGGGCACGGCCGCGCTGCTGCGCTACAAGGCCATCACGGATCGAGCGGCGACGTCTCAGCGCTAAGGAGCCGGCATAGCGGCGAGACCTCGCCGCTCGATGAGGGGCCACTCAGTCCTCAGCGTCACCGAGCCCCCGCGCCGCCAGCGCCTCGCCGGTCTGGCGGGCGTAAGCCACGGTAGTGATGAAGACAGGCAGGACCAGCGCCCGCGGATTCCGTTCCAGCCCGCGTGCCCTGGCGGAATCGCGGACATCGGCAAATGCTCCGGCAATATAGGGGATGCTGCGCAGCATCACTCCGATGGTCAGGGCGAAGCGCTCGGGATCCGCGCCGAAGCGGCGGAACGGGATGGCCAGCGACACCACCCCGTCCAGCAGGCGCTGCATGGGGGTGGTGGCCGTCAGCAGGGCCGCAGCCACCACACAGATCAGAATGTTCAGGACGATCCGGGCCGCGGTGGGAGCGCCGAGTTGCCACCACTGGAACGTACCGATGACCAGCAGGACCGGAAGCAGGGGCCGGACGGCGCTGAGCAGTCGCCGCGGACCGGCCCCCGTCAGCAGGAAGAGCCCGCACATCACCGTGAAGCCGGCGGCGGACACCAGCCAGTCCACGATGAGGAACGAGGCCAGCCCGCAGCCCACCACCAGCAGGAACTTCAGGGACAGCGGCGCCCGGTGAACCACCGAGTTGCCGGGAACATAGTTGGCCAGCAGGAAGCCATGGCCCCTCACGGCGCGGCCAGCCCGCTGGTGCACAGCCTGCGGTACGTTTCCACGGCAGCCGCAGGGCCGCCGTCGAACACCACGCGCCCTCCCTCAACCACCAGCACACGGTCCATTTCCATGGCCAGGTCGAGGTCATGGGTGGACATGATGATCTGCTGCCCAAGGACGGCCAGGGTGCGGCGGAGCAGCTCCCGGTTTCGGAGGTCCAGCAGCGTGGACGGTTCATCGAGCACCAGCACCGTCGGGTTTACAGCCAGCACGGCCGCTAGCGCCATCAGCTGGCGTTCGCCGCCGGAGAGCTCGTAGATGCTCTGGTCTGCCAGGCCCAGGAGCCCGAGGCGGTCCAGGGCCGCCTCTGCCAGGCTCCGGCGTTCGCTGCCATTCCTCACGGAACGCCGGAGCGACAGTTCAACATCCTCGCGCCCTGTCGGCATCACCAGCTGTGAAAGCGGATCGGTGAAGACGAAGCCCACCTGCCGTCGGACGGCCCGCACCGCCCGGACGGTGTCGGCGCCGTCAACCGTCACGGTGCCCCGTGTTGGCCGGACCAGGCCATTGAGCAGCCGGAGCAGGGTGGACTTCCCGGATCCGTTCGCCCCGATCACTCCGATGCGCTGTTCGGTCAGCTCCAGGGTGACATCGGCCAGGAGCGTTTTGGGCTCCGGGCGGCCGTCCATGGCCACTGCCACGGATGCGTGCCGGAAGGAAATTGTTGCCATGGCTGGTTAGGCGCCGATGCGCTTGACCCGGCGGACCAGCAGGTCAGGGAAAGTGCGGTGCAGGGCAACCGCGATCGCTGCGGCCACAGTGTTCTTGATGATGTCGCCGGGGTAAAAGACCAGGTCGGCCAGGAAAGCCTCGCCGAGGGTCGCCTTCGAGTTCACTGCCATTCCCAGGACGCCGAGGGTGTGGACCAGGGTGATGCTGGTTACGGTGGCGGCCAGAAAAAACCACAACGCCCGGGCCTTTGAGGTGCGCCGGATGATCACCGTGGCGAGCCAGCCCACCAGGGCCGCGGCGAGGGGAAACGCGATGATGTAGCCCGCCGAGGGGCCGGCCAGGATGCCGAGTCCGCTGCGGCCCTGGCTGAAGATCGGCAGTCCTGCGAGGCCCAGCAGCGTGTAAAGGCCGACGGCGGCGAAGCCCCGCGACGGGCCAAGCATGAGGCCGGTGAGCATCACGGCGAGGGTCTGGAACGTGATGGGGACGCCGAAAACGTTGGCTGAGATGCCCGGGACCAGCGCGGCGCCGGCAACCAGGGCAGCGAAGACGGCGATCAGGCCCAGGTCGGTCGCGTCCCAGCGCCTGCGGGCGGGGGAGTCGGAGGAGGCGGGGCCGGTGACGGCAGTGTCAGGCTGGCTCATGGGTAGTCCTGTCGTGGTTGTACAAGCGGAGCATGGGGATGATCCTGACGTTACCGGCCGCCGTCGGGAGCTTTTTTGTAGGAGACCTACTAAGCAGCCATGCCCAGGCTGCAGGCTGGATACAAGCAGCGGCCTGGAGTCCGGCGGTTAGGAGGAGAAGCTGGGGCCGGTAGACTTGGATAGGCCGTTCTGTCCGGCCATTCTGCCCGGCTGCTCCAGACACCATCCGTAGAGCTGCGGCGTTTCCCTGTTGTGAAAGGCCTTACCTGCTGTGATTACTGTCCAGGATCTTGAACTGCGCGCCGGCGCCCGGCTCCTTATGGACCAGGTGAGCTTCCGCATCGACAAGGGCGACAAGATCGGTCTCGTGGGCCGTAACGGAGCAGGCAAGACCACCCTCACCCGGGTCCTGGCCGGCGAAGGCCTGCCCGCTGCCGGCAAAGTCACCCGCACGGGCGAGATCGGCTACCTCCCGCAGGATCCACGCACCCCGGACATGGAACAGCTCGCCCGCGACCGCATCCTCGCTGCCCGCGGACTGGACATCGCCGTCGGCAAGCTCCGGAAAGCACACGACGAAATGGCCAGCGACAACGCCGAGGTCCAGCGCAAGGCCATGAACCGCTACGACCGGCTGGAATCCGAATTCCTCGCCGCCGGCGGCTACGCGGCCGAAGCCGAAGCCGCCGCGATCTGCTCCAACCTGGCCCTGCCGGACCGGATCCTCAACCAGCCGCTGAAGACCCTTTCCGGTGGCCAGCGCCGCCGAGTGGAACTGGCCCGCATCCTGTACTCGGACGCCGAGACCATGCTCCTCGACGAGCCCACCAACCACCTTGACGCGGACTCCATCGCGTGGCTGCGCGAATTCCTCAAGAACCACCAGGGCGGCCTGATTGTGATCAGCCACGACACCGAACTGCTGGAAGCCACCGTTAACAAGGTCTTCCTGCTGGACGCGAACCGGGCGCAGATCGACTTCTACAACATGGACTGGAAGCGCTACCTCACACAGCGCGAAACCGACGAGCGCGCCCGCAAGCGTGAACGCGCCAACGCCGAGAAAAAGGCGCAGGTCCTGTTCGACCAGGCCAACAAGATGCGGGCCAAAGCCACCAAGGCCGTTGCAGCACAGAACATGGCCAAGCGTGCCGAGCGCCTCCTCAGCGGCCTGGAAGCCGTCCGCGAGAATGACCGCGTGGCCGCCCTGCGGTTCCCCGACCCGTCACCCTGCGGCAAGACCCCGCTCACGGCAGAGGGACTCAGCAAATCCTACGGCTCGCTGGAGATCTTCACGGATGTGGACCTTGCCATTGACCGCGGCTCCAAGGTGGTCATCCTGGGCCTCAACGGCGCCGGCAAGACCACGCTCCTGCGGATGCTCGCCGGCGTTGACAAGCCGGACACCGGCGAAGTTGTCGCCGGTCACGGACTGAAGGTGGGCTACTACGCCCAGGAACACGACACCCTGGACGTAAACCGGACTGTGCTGGAGAACATGCGTTCCTCGGCTCCGGACATGAAGGACGCCGAAGTCCGCGGCATCCTCGGCTCATTCCTGTTCTCCGGCGACGACGTCGAGAAGCCTGCCGGTGTGCTTTCCGGCGGTGAGAAGACCCGCCTGGCCCTGGCCACGATCGTTGCGTCCAGCGCCAACGTCCTCCTCCTCGACGAGCCCACCAACAACCTGGACCCTGCCAGCCGCGCTGAAATCCTGGGTGCGCTGCGTAACTACAGCGGCGCCGTCGTCCTCGTCAGCCACGATGAGGGGGCAGTCGAGGCCCTCAACCCTGAGCGGGTTGTGCTGCTGCCGGACGGCGTCGAAGACCACTGGAACGAAGACTACCTGGACCTGATCACGCTGGCTTAGGCCACAACGCCGGGCACCTTGACGTGACCGCCGGCCTTGGAAACGGGCAGGGTGAGAATGTCTGCGCCGTCCTCGGTGATGGCGATGGTGTGCTCGGTGTGCGCCGTCAGGCAACCGGTGGCGCTGCGGAGCGTCCAGCCGTCGGCGTCGGTGACGAGTTCCGCGGTGTCTTCCATGACCCACGGTTCAAGCGCGAGCAGCAGCCCCGGCCGCAGCTTGTAGCCGCGGCCCGGCCGCCCGGTATTGGGCACATGCGGGTCCTGATGCATCGTTGATCCGATGCCGTGACCTCCGAATTGCGTGTTCACAGGGTAGCCGGCCTCGCTGAGGACCGAACCGATGGCATAGGAGATATCGCCGATGCGGGCGCCCGGCCCGACGGCCGCAATACCGGCGCGCAAGGCACGCTCGGTGGCATCAATCATGGCCACGCTCCCGGCAGGCTTCGAGTCGCCCACAATGAAGCTGATGGCAGCGTCCGCAGCAAGGCCTTCCTTGGAGACAGCCAGGTCAAGCGTCAGCAGGTCGCCGTCGGCAAGCGTGTAGTCGCGCGGCAGCCCGTGGAGCACGGCGTCGTTGACGCCCGTGCAGATGTAGTGTCCGAACGGACCGTTACCGAAGGACGGCGCGTAGTCCACGTAACAGGACACTGCTCCTGCCCGATGGATCATGGCCTTGGCCCACTGATCGATCTCCAGGAGGTTGGTGCCCACTGTGCTGCGGGATTTCAGCGTCTGCAGGATCTCAGCGACCACGGCGCCGGTTTCCTTGGCGCGGGCCACTTCGGCGGGGTTCAGGATCTCGATCATGCGGCGCCTTTCGTATGCATGCGCTGCCCCGCCTCACGCGGCGGCGTGGGCGGACACCTGTCGGCACACACCTAGCGCACCTTGAGCTCTTGGGCTGCGGTCATGAGTTTCAGCTCATCGTAAGTGATGCTGAACATGGAATGGTGGTCTCCCGCCCCGGCCCACAGCACGGGGTGGGCGGCCAGGGATTCGTCCAGCAGGGTTCTGATCCTAGCCGGGTGTCCTACCGGTGCCACGCCGCCCACTTCCTGCCCGGTGTGTTTTAGCACGAAGTCAGGGCTGGCCCGGCGGATGGTTCCGGCTCCAAGATGGCCGGCCACCAGGGCGGTGTCCACCCTCGCGGCGCCGCTGGCGAGTATCAGCAACGGACCGCCGTCGAGCATAAACACCAGGCTGTTGGTGATCGCCGCGACGTCGCAACCCAGGACCTGGGCGGCCGCGGCCGCGGTGGGCACCCTCGTGCTGAAGACCCGCACTGTGTCCCGGAGGCCAAAATCCGCCAGGGCCCGCTTGACGTTGGCCACCGGTGCGGGCACGGTCTGGTCCGCCACTCTAGAAGCCCTGCGCGTCCAGGAGAGCGTCTTCCTCTTCCTCAGAGGTGGCGTGCTTGCGTTTCCGGGGGACTGCCGGCCGACGGCGGGCTGCCGCAGCTGCGGAGTGGACCGGGCTGCCCGAATCCCGGGTCCCGTCCTCATCCTCCTCCTCTTCGGCGTCGATAGCGGCGTTGCGGGCCTGTTGCCGTGCGGCATAGCCGAAGCCCACGAACATCAGAATGCCGAAGGCGAACCATTGCAGCGAGTAGGACAGGTGTGTTCCCTCCTCCGTGGCAGGCTTCGGGAACGGTACGGGGGAGTCGGCCGGCGCCGGCGATTCGGACGCCAACTGGCCGTAGGCGCCCGTGAGCACGGGGTACGGCAACTGATCCGCGTAGGTCGGCAGGTCGATGGAGGCGAGCTGGCCCTCGGGTGCGCCGCGATCCAGCCGGGGCTCACCGTGCTTGAGACGGACTACCGCTGTCACGGGTCCGGACGGGGGTGCCGGGACGGAATCCGGGCTGCCGGGGTTCTTATTGCCGATGGGCAGCCAACCGCGGTCAATGATGACGGTCTGGCCGGCGTCGAGCTTGAACGGGACAACCACCTCGTAGCCGGGCTGCCCATTCAGCGGACGGTTACGGACAACCCGCTGCCCGGCGACGTCGTAGGTGCCCTTGAGCTCCACCTGGGTCCACTCCTTCGCTGGGTCCAGTGCGGAAAACTCTTCCCTGGCCTGGTCGAAGGAGATGGGCGTGGCCGAATAATTGGTTACGACGCGGTTGATCTCGGCAAGGGTTTCGGCACGGCGGTCCATCTGCCACCTGCCCAGGAAGACGCAGGCAGCGGCGAAGATGGCGGCAAGCAAGAGGTAACCCATCCACTTGCTGGAGAAAAGAAAGCGGTACATTCAGCTGTCCTGCCCCAAAGGTTCGTGGCCGCCCTGGCCGGAATCCAGCACAACAGTCTCCTTCCACAGCCCGCGCGTCTGCAGGTAGTCCTCCAGCCACGCGCGGTGCTCCGCGCAGGCCAGCCAGATTTTGCGTCGCTCCGGGGTATGGATCTTGGGATTGTTCCACAGCAGTTGCCACGAGGCCTCGCTGCGGCAGGCTTTCCGGGAGCACATGGCGGCGGTGCCCGCGGGGGGACCGGCGGTCCCTGCGGCCAGGTCGAAAATATTCATGAAGCGCGCCGTTCCTGTCCGTGCGTTGGTTCGTCGTCGTCCTCAACAAGTTCGCCCTGAAGCACTGGTGCCGGTTCGTCTTCTTCCTGCCCGGATACGTCTTCGGCGCTGTCCAATTCACCAAACGGGACGTAGTCGAGAAGCGAGTCGCTGTGGACCTCGGCTTTGTCGCTGCCGTTGGCGATGACCACCGCAATCCAGGGGAGGAACACCGCCCCGGCCACCATGACCAGCTTGAACCAGCCGTCCACAACAAAAACGAGGATGAGGCAAACCAGTCGGATGCCCATGGCCAGCGCATACTTCCGCATGCGTCGGCTCATGTCCTCGGAGTGAGCCGTGGCGGCGTCCGTAATGCTGTGGACGGAGCTATCGCCGGAGAACCGCGGTGGGTTTCCGGGCACAAACTCTCCAGCATTGTTTTCAGGGGTCACGGCTGTTTGATCACGCTCCAAAGGCTTGGCTCCATTCTCCCACTATCGGCAGAAGCACCCAAACGGAGGCTAAGATCGGAGGCAGTAAAAATCCCACCTGTTTCTACAGCGGTGCTTCCTGCCGCAGATTCCCGGAGCGTCCTATGTCTGAAGCCACCACCGCCCGCAGCGTCCTGATCACCGGGGGTAACCGCGGCATCGGGCTGGCCATCGCTGAAGCTTTCCTGGCCAACGGGGACAAGGTAGCTGTGACGTACCGGAGCGAGTCCCGGTTGCCGGCAGGAATCCTGGGCGTCAAGGCCGACGTCACCGATGAGGCCTCGGTGGATGCGGCCTTCAGCGAAGTGGAAGCAGCCCACGGGCCGGTGGAGGTGCTGGTAGCGAACGCCGGGATTACCAAGGACACTCTTCTGCTGCGCATGAGCGAGGATGACTTCACTTCCGTCATTGACACCAACCTCACGGGCGCGTTCCGCGTTATCAAGCGGGCGTCCAAGGGCATGATCCGGATGCGGAAAGGCCGCGTGGTCCTGATTTCCTCCGTGTCCGGGCTGTATGGGGCCCCGGGTCAGATCAACTACTCCGCGTCCAAAGCCGGACTTGTTGGCGTGGCCCGTTCCCTGACCCGGGAACTGGGCTCCCGCGGCATCACGGCCAACGTGGTGGCTCCCGGCTTCATTAATACGGACATGACCGCCGAACTCCCCGAAGCCACCCAGAAGGATTACCTGTCGAGCATTCCGGCAGGGCGTTTTGCCGAAGCTTCGGAAGTGGCCAACGTGGTCCGTTGGATTGCCAGCGACGAGGCAGCCTACATCTCCGGCGCCGTCATTCCCGTGGACGGCGGCCTCGGGATGGGCCACTAGCCCGGCCGTACCTGGGGACTCCCCGGGACTCCCCAGGACTCCCCGGGAATCCGCCGGGGATTCCCGGGGGCTGCGGCCGACTAGCCGGAACGCGCATCTTTGTGGGAGTCGCACAAGGGAACACGGAGCCGCCGCTGGCATGATGGACTGCAGACCCCAAGCGATTTAGACGTATCGAACAAAGGAGCCCTTGTGGGACTGCTGGATAACAAGACAGCCATCGTGACCGGATCCTCCCGCGGGATCGGCGCCGAAGTGGCAAAGATCCTGGCCGGCGAGGGCGCCGCCGTTGTAGTGAACTACCGGCAGAAGGCGCCGCGGGCCAACAAGGTCGTGCAGGGAATTGAAGCTGCCGGCGGCCGTGCCGTGGCGGTGGGGGCGGACCTGACCACCCAGGAAGGCGTCCAGGCCCTGGCCAGTGCGGCCATGGAGAACTTCGGCTCGCTGGACGTGCTGGTACTCAACGCTTCGGGTGGCATGGAGTCCGGCATGGAGGAGGACTACGCGCTCAAGCTGAACCGGGATGCGCAGGTTAACATGCTCAACGCGGCCGTGCCGCTGATGAAGGAAGGGTCCCGGGTGGTTTTTGTGACCAGCCACCAGGCCCACTTCATCGATACTGTGCCCACCATGCCGTCGTACGAGCCCGTAGCCCGCAGCAAGCGTGCCGGTGAGGATGCGCTGCGTGAACTCGTGCCGCACCTGGCCGAAAAGGGCATCTCCCTGGTGGTCGTGTCCGGTGACATGATCGAGGGCACGGTCACGGCCACCCTCCTGGACCGGGCCACGCCGGGCGCCATCGAAGCCCGCCGTGCCGAGGCCGGCAAGCTTTACTCCGTGGAGGAATTCGCTGAGGTGGTGGCCGGCATGGCTACCGCGGACGTCAAGTCCGGCCACACGGAGTATGCAGGCGGCGCGGACTACTTCGGTAAGAGCGCCAACTAGCGCCAGAGGCAAGTAACGCGAAAGGGCAGTTCGCGGCAGAGTTCCTGAGGAACATTGCCGCGAACTGCCCTTTCGCTTGAGTTCAAACGCCGGCGATGTACCGGACGGTGTCCAGGTAGGGCATGTTGATGGCCGAGTCTGCCACGGCCCGCACTGCCGGCTTGGCGTTGAACGCCACCCCGATCCCGGCGGCCCCGAGCATGTCAAGGTCGTTGGCGCCGTCGCCCACCGCAATGGTGTGCTCCATGGCGATTCCTTCGGCAGCAGCCCATTCGCGCAGGTATTTCTCCTTGGCGGCCCGGTCAATGACGGCGCCGAGCACCCTGCCGGTGAGGACGCCGTCGAGGATTTCCAATTCGTTGGCGATCCAGTAGTCCAGGCCGAGCTCCTCGGCGATGGGGCGCAGGACCTGGTTGAAACCTCCGGAGACCACCGCCACAACGTGGCCTGCCGCCTTGAAGGCGGCCACCAGTTCAGCGGCACCTTCACTGAGCTGCACTTCGGCCCGGACAGCGTCGACGACGGCGGCAGGCAGCCCTGCGAGCACCGCCACCCGCGCGTGCAGGCTTTGCGCGAAGTCCAGTTCCCCGCGCATGGCGGCTTCGGTGACGGCGGCCACCTCTTCGCGTTTGCCGGCGTAGGCCGCCAGGAGTTCGATGACTTCCTGCTGGATGAGGGTCGAGTCGACGTCCATGATCAGGAACTTCCGGGGAGCCTCGCGCAGCCCGGCCGGGACGATCGCGGTATCCAGTCCGTCGACGCCCGCATCCGCCACGGCCCGGCGGAGGGCTGCGACGCCGGCGGCGGTGCTGTCCGCCACGACGAGTCCGGCGGTGAGGACCTCAAACCTGTGGTCCCCGCCCCGCGACTCCGACTCGACGGTGGCGCCCCTGCCGGCCCAGAGGGATCGCAGCCGTTCGAGCTCGGCGTCGGTCAGTTTGGGGCCATAGCTGACCGCAGTCACGTTCGGAGTCATGGCTGCAATCTTAGTCAGCGCCGCCCACGGGCCCGAATTCGTGGCACGACACAACGCACACGTTGGGCGGAGGATCGACGCGGCGTGCCTCCACGCGTCGCGCCGCCGGGTATCAGTTATCAGTCGGCCCTGATTTTGTCCTAGTGTCTACTCCTATGAGTGATGTTCTTGAAATGGCTTCCGTCAGCGTTGTCCGAGGCAAAAAGACCCTATTGGACAAGGTGGACTGGCAGGTCAATGAGGGGGAACGCTGGGTCATCCTGGGACCCAACGGCGCCGGCAAGACCACTCTCCTGCAGGTAGCTGCAGCCCGGCTCCATCCCAGCAGCGGCACGGCCGGGATCCTGGACGAAACCATGGGCCGCGTGGATGTTTTCGAACTTCGTCCCCGGATTGGCCTGTCCTCGGCGGCGCTGGCCAGCCAGATACCCGAGTCGGAGAATGTCCTCAACGTTGTGGTCACCGCGGCGTACGGCGTGACCGGCCGCTGGCGTGAAGGATACGAACGGCCGGACGAACGGCGCGCCTTCCGGCTGTTGAACGACTGGGGCATGGGCCCGATGCTGAACCGGACCTTTGCCACACTGTCCGAAGGTGAACGCAAACGCGTGCAGATCGCCCGCGCCCTCATGACGGACCCCGAACTGCTCCTCCTTGACGAGCCCGCCGCAGGGCTGGACCTCGGCGGCCGCGAGGAACTCGTACACAAGCTGGGCGAACTCGCCAGCGATGAGGACTCACCGGCCATGGTCCTGGTCACGCACCACCTCGAGGAGGTGCCGCCAGGGTTCACGCACGCCATGCTGCTGCGCGACGGCGGTGTTGTCGCCGCCGGTCCCATCAAGGAGGTGCTCACCGACGAGCACCTCAGCAACACTTTCGGCCTGGCCCTGGACGTCACCGAAAACGCCGGCCGGTACACGGCCACAGCACGCCGCTGACGCGGTACCGCCGCAGTGGAGCTTCTTAGCAGCATTCTTGTGTTTTTTGCCGGCCTGTGGGCCGGCACCATCAACGCCGTTGTAGGCTCCGGCACCCTGGTCACCTTCCCCGTCCTGATCGCCCTCGGGGTGGCCCCGGTGACTGCCTCCATCAGCAACGCCATGGGGCTGGTGGCCGGCAATGCCGCCGGCGCCTGGGGTTATCGCAAGGAACTCAAAGGCCGGGGCGGCCAGCTCCTCAAACTGCTGCCTGCCTCCCTGCTCGGCGGTATCAGCGGCGCCTGGCTGCTGCTCCACCTCCCGGAAAAGGTGTTCTACTACGCTGCTCCGGCCCTGATTGTCCTGGCCCTGCTGATGGTGGTCTTCCAGCCCCGGCTCCAGCGGTGGGTCCGGTCCCGGGAGGAAAATCCGGAGCACGCCCTCAAGGACAGGAATCACGGCATCCTGCTGATCGTCCTGGTGTACCTGGCGGGCGTCTACGGCGGCTACTTCGTGGCCGCCCAGGGCATCCTGCTGGTAGGGATCCTGGGTGTCTTCATGGCCGGAACCATCCAAAACGCCAATGCCATGAAAAACATTCTGGTCCTCGGCGTGAACATTGTGGCGGCAGTCTCATACCTGCTGTTCGCCTTCGGGCGGATCAACTGGCCGGTGGTGGCCATCATCGCGGTCAGTTCGCTGATTGGCGGCTTCGTCGGGTCCAAAGTGGGCCGTCGGTTGTCCCCGCCGGTCCTCCGCGGCGTGATCTTTGCCCTTGGCCTGGTGGCACTGGGCTTTATGATCGCCAATCTGCTGAAATAATCAGCCGGTGACAATCCACTACCTTGAATCTGCCGCGGATCCCCGCGTCTCCGATTACACCCAGCTCACTGACGTGCACCTGCGGAAGCTCCGCGAGCCGGCCGAAGGCATGTACATCGCCGAATCGTCACGGGTCCTGCGCCGGGCGCTGGCGGCAGGCCACCGGCCGCGGTCGTTTTTCCTGGCCGAGAAATGGCTGGCGGACCTGCAGGATGTCCTGACCGCCTACCCGGATGTGCCGGCGTTCATCGGGAGCGCGGCGCTGCTGGAAGAGATCACCGGATTCCACCTGCACCGCGGGGCCATGGCCGCGATGCACCGGCCCGCACCGGTGCCGCTTCAGGACCTTCTGGCAGCTGCCCGCCGGGTGGTTGTCCTGGAAGACATTGTGGATCACACCAACGTCGGGGCCATCTTCCGTTCCGCCGCTGCCCTGGACATCGATGCCGTCCTGATTTCGCCGCGCTGCGGCGATCCCCTCTACCGGCGCAGCGTGCGCGTCAGCATGGGCACCGTGTTCCAGGTCCCGTGGGCACGGCTCGAATCCTGGCCGCAGGACATCTCGGTCCTCAAACAGAATGGGTTCACCGTCGCCGCACTGGAACTGACCGGGGACGCCGTGGACGTTGACCGGCTGGCCGCCAGCAACCCGGACAGGCTGGCCCTGGTGCTGGGCACGGAGGGCGCCGGCATGAGCCCAGAGACGCTCGCCGCCGTCGACCTGGCCGTGAAAATCCCCATGCGTGCCGGGGTGGATTCTTTGAACGTGGCGGCGGCCTCCGCCGTGGCATTCTGGGAGCTCCGGCCCCGGAGTTCGCAGGGGCCGCACTGATCCGCTATCATTAATAGCTGGCTGTCCTGCTGTTTCTGCTTCGAGCCTTCTGTATCGTGGCACTGATGCGGGCACCAGCCATCCCATTCATACCTGGCAGCTGGCAAAATCCAGTTGTGCGAACAAAGGCCCCATTATGAAGTCTGATACACACCCGAAGTACGAAGCTGTTGTTTTCAACGACCTGGCTTCCGGCGTCAAGTTCCTGACCAAGTCCACCGTGTCTTCCAAGAAGACTATCGAGTGGGAAGACGGAAACACCTACCCGGTCATCGACGTCGAAATCTCCTCCGAGTCCCACCCGTTCTACACGGGTAAGCAGCGCATCATGGACTCCGCAGGCCGCGTCGAGCGCTTCAATGCTCGCTTCAAGGGCTTCGGCGGCAAGAAGTAACTCACTTCCTCCAAGTTCTTACAAAGCCCGCACCGGCAACGGTGCGGGCTTTGTTGTTTCCGGAGTCCGGGACGTGGGGGAGGATGGAAGGCATGACTGCCATTTCATCTGCACCCGAAGACCGCCCCCGCAGCCACCACGGCGAGTACAAAGTCCCCGGCGGCAAGCTGGTGGTGGTGGACTTCGATGTGGTGGACGGGGCGCTCTCTGATGTCTCCCTCAGTGGCGACTTCTTCCTGGAACCGGACGAAGCGCTTCCGCAGATTAACAGGGCCCTCAGCGGGCTTCCGGAAAGCACGACGGCGGCTGAGCTCTCCGCGGCAGTGACCGGTTCGCTGCCGCCGGACGCAGTCCTGTTCGGCTTCTCCGCCGATGCGGTGGCCGTCACCGTCCGCCGGGCGCTGGCACGGGCAACGTCGTGGTCGGACCACACATGGGATGTCATCGCGCCCACCGTGCTGCCCACCCACGTCAACGTCGCCCTGGACGAGGTCCTGACCGAGGAGGTGGGCTCCGGGCGCCGCAATCCCACGCTGCGCTTCTGGGACTGGGAGGAACCGTCCGTGGTGATCGGCAGCTTCCAGTCGGTCCGGAACGAACTGCACCCTGAGGGCGTGGCCAGGCACGGCATCACCGTGGTGCGCCGGATCAGCGGCGGGGGAGCGATGTTCATGGAGGCCGGCAACTGCATCACGTACTCGCTCTACGTGCCCCAAACACTGGTGGACGGGATCAGCTTCGCTGACTCCTACGCCTTCCTGGATGCCTGGGTGATGGCGGCTTTGGAGAAACTGGGCATCAGCGCCTTTTACGTGCCGCTGAACGACATTGCCACGGAGCAGGGCAAGATCGGCGGGGCGGCGCAGAAACGCCTGGCCAACGGCGGGATGCTGCACCACGTCACCATGAGCTACGACATCGATGCCGACAAGATGGTTGAGGTGCTGCGTATCGGCAAGGAAAAGCTCTCGGACAAGGGCACCCGCAGCGCCAAAAAACGCGTTGACCCGCTGCGGCGGCAGACCGGGATGGCCCGCACCGAGATCATCGCGGCCATGATGGAGGTCTTTACCGAGCGCTACGGGGCCACGCCGTCCGAACTATCCGCCGGGGAACTGGCAGCCGCCCGCGAACGGGTAGCCGCCAAGTTCGGCACCGAAGAATGGCTGCACCGCGTCCCCTGAGGGCTACCGGCCCTGTGACCCCAGCTGCGCGGTGAGCGCCCGCAGGAGGTGGCTGCGCTGTTCCACCACGATCCTGCGCAAGGCTCGCGGTGCCTCAGTGTTGGCATCCAGCCAGGCATCGGTCCGGAGCACCACCGGCTGCTTTTCCGGCCGGGCACCATCAGCGGACAGGTCCTCCGCGGCGGGAAACAGGCCCCGGACAATCCTGCTGGCGATCTCGATGCTCCGGCTCTGCCAGACATCGCGGAGGCAGTCGAAATACGGCTCGACATAGGGCTCCAGCAGCGCAGGGGGCGCAGTGGTGAAACCTGCGATCGTAGCGCTGAGGAGCTGGTTGGACAGCGCGGTCCCGTGCACGGCTTCCGTCCACGCGTCGGCTTTGACCTGTGGGTCAGGGCGGGCGGCGAGCGCGGTGGCGTGGCCGGCCCGGCCCGAGGCGGTGGTATCCCGCGCCAATTCGGCGTCGAGTTCGGCCACCGTAGCCTCGCCATGGGCGGCCAGCGCATGCCAGATGTGCCAGCGCAGCTCGGCGTCGACAGCGAGGCCCTCGACAGTCACCGCACCGTCCAGGATGCCCCGGAGCCGGGCCAGGAGGGAATTGTCCCGGCGGCTGACCGTAGCCACCGTCCGGGCCCAGCCCAGCTGGTGGTCCGAGCCCGGGGCGGCCAGTTCCAGCTGGTCCGCGGCAGCCGCCAGGAAGTCGCGACGCAGGGCGGCCCGTTGGGACGCGGGGGTATAGCGTTCGACGGCGGTGTCGGCGTTTTCGAGGATGTTCAGCAGCACGCCGATCCCGGTTTCGGACGGTCCGAACGCGGTGACCGCATCCACGTAGCGGGCGGCAGGGCTCTCCGCATCACGGGCGGAGTTCCACAGGGCTGTCCAGCAGAGCGCCCTTGCCATGGGGTCGGTGATCCGGCCCAGCGATGACAGCACCGTGGCCTCAGAATCCGGGTCGAGCCGGACCTTGGCATAGGTCAGGTCGTCGTCGTTGGGCAGCAGGAGCGCAGGCCGGGGCCGGCCGGCGAGCTCCGGCACTTCGGTCCTGTGACCGGCCGCGTCGGTCTCAACGCTGCCCGTCCGGACCAGGGCGCCGTCGCCGTCGAAGTCGTAGAGCCCCACGCGAAGCCGGTGCGGCCGCAGTTCCTCCCGTCCGGTGACCGGGTCCACGGCGTCCTGGACAATCGTCACGGAGTCCAGGACGCCGTCGTGATCCTCAAGGTCCAGGGACAGCGTGGAGATCCCGGAGGTCTGCAGCCATTGCGCTGCCCAGCCTGCCAGGTCCCGGCCTGATGCCGCACTCAGGGCGGACAGGAGATCGGCCAGGGTGGTGTTTCCATAGGCGTGGTCGCGGAAGTACTGCCGGGAGCCTGCGATGAAGGCATCAAAGCCCGCATACGCGACCAGCTGCTTGAGCACCGAGGCGCCCTTGGCGTACGTGATGCCGTCGAAGTTCTGCTTGGCGGCCTCAAGGTCGGGGATGTCCGCAACAATGGGGTGCGTGGTGGGCAGCTGGTCCTGTACGTAGGCCCAGCCCTTGCGCTTGTTCGCGAAACCCACCCAGGCGGTCTCCCAGGTCGTGGCGCGGTCCACCCCGAGGGTGCCCATGTAGTCGGCGAAGGACTCCTTCAGCCACAGATCGTTCCACCACTGCATGGTCACCAGGTCCCCGAACCACATGTGTGCCATTTCATGCATCAGCGTGGTGGCGCGTGCCTGGTACTGGGCATCGGTGGCCCGCGACGTGAACACATAGTTTTCGGTGAACGTGACCAGTCCCGGGTTTTCCATCGCGCCCAGGTTGTATTCCGGCACAAAGGCCTGATCGTACTTGCCCCAGGGGTAGGGGAAGCCGAACAGCCGGTTGAAGAACGCCAGGCCATCCTTGGTGAGACGGAAAAGTTCCGCGGTGTCGAAGGAATCAGCCATCGAGGCGCGGCAGTACAGTGCCAGCGGCACGTCCAGGTGCGTGCCGTCCTCAAGCGTGGCGCTCCAGTGGTCCTCCGCCTTGAAGTAGGGCCCGGCGAGGACGGTGGTGATGTACGTGGACATCGGTTTGGTGGTGGCGAAGTCCCAGCGGCTGGTGTCCGGATCACTGGTCAGCGGGGTGCGGGCGGCTTCCGCTCCGTTGGAGGCGACGTGCCAGCCTGACGGCGCCATCACGTGGAAGGTGAATTCGGCTTTCAGGTCCGGCTGCTCGAAGTTGGCGAACACCCGGCGCGCGTCGGCGGGCTCGTACTGCGTATAGAGGTAGCACTGGCCGTCGGCGGGATCCACGAAACGGTGCATGCCCTCGCCTGACCGGCTGTACAGCGCTGTTCCGGTCACTGTCACCTGATTCTCGGCCAGGAGGTTGTCCAGCCGGATGCGGGAACCGTCCACAACGTCCGCCAGCGGCAGGGATTTCCCGTTGAGGATCACGCTGTGCACGTCGCCGGAGATGAAATCCAGGAACGTCCGGGCCGGCTTCGCGGTGTGCCCCTCGTCGGGCTTCCCGGCCGGAGCCGCGGGCGAGCCGGCGCCGGGCAGTGCCGCCGAAAAATGGATGATGCTCCGGCTGGTGTAGCCTGCCACCTCCGGATCCGCCGCCTGCCGTACGTCCAGGGAGACGTCGTAACTGTGCGTGGTGATCAGGGCTGAACGGGTGGCGGCTTCGCTGCGCTGCAGATTCTCATGTGACACCCAGCTATCTAATCACGGAGGACCGTGCCGGGAATCACGACGCCGGCCCGCGGCTAGGGGGTGATGAGCAGGGCGGCTGCCAGGCCGAGCAGGGCGATCAGGAGCCACGCCGCAAGCGCCGCAAGCAGCGCCCGCGCTCCGGTGTGCAGGAGTGTGCGGATCCGCACTGCGGACCCGAGTCCGAACAGTGCAGCCCCGAGCAGGATGTCCTGCAGTCCGGCGCCGGCGTCAAGTACGCCCGGAGGGAGCCATCCCGTGGACCGGAGCGCGACCATGGCCACAAACCCGGCCACAAAAAGGGGGATCAGGGGCACTGGCACATGTTGCCGGGCATCTGCCTTCGCGCGGTGGTGCATGCCTGCCACGGCCACCACCGGCGCCAGGAGCAGCACACGAGTCAGCTTGACCACCACGGCGATCCCCAGGGCGGCCGTCCCGGCGGACTGTGCGGTGGCCACCACCTGGCCGACGTCGTGCACGGATGCGCCGGTCCAGGCTCCGAACGCCAGGGGGCTCAGGCGCAGCGGATGCATCAGCAGCGGCAGCAGTCCGATCGCCATGGTGCCGCACAGAGTCACCAGCGCCACCGGCAGAACGGTGTCTGCGTGCCGGATGCGCCGCACCGCCGCCATGGCGCCGATGGCGGACGCCCCGCAAATGGCGAATCCGGTGGCCACCAGGAGCGCGGTCGGGGAGGGCAACCTGAACAGCCTGCACAGGGCGTAGGTGCCGGCGAAGCTGAGCAGCACCACTCCCGTGACCACAACCATGGCCAGCCACCCCAGGTCCAGGATGTCCACGACGCTCACCTTCAGGCCCAGCAGGACAATGCCGCCCCGCATCAGGTGTTTGCCCGCGAAATCGAGTCCCGGCCTTGCCCGGCCCGAGATCCAGGCGGCTGTTCCCGGCAGGTTGGCCGCAAGCAGCCCCAGGGCCACGGCCCCGGTCATGGCAGGCAGGACGGGCACCATGGCATGCACGGCGAAAGCGCCGGCGAGAGCCACGGCCGCAGTGAGCAGGCCGGGAATGAGCCTGTCGGCATCCCCGGGCAGCCCGCGGCCGGCCCATCCCCGGCGGCTGCTGCCCCCGGCGCTCCCTTTGCTAGTCTTCTCTGGCATTCACTTACCTTGCCGGATGACGCGTGTATTCAACGAACCGGCGGCGGTAGCGCAACACGCCACAATGGATGGCGGTAATGAATTCGAAACAAAAAGATGGTTGGCTAAAGGACATGTCAGACCTATTCCAGGATTACTCCGAGGCCGCCGGGCGCACCGGCGCCTACGACGAGATGTTCGCGCCGGGCCAGGAAGCCCGCGGCTCATACGTGGAGGTGGCGGACGCGCTCCGCAAGCTTTCCCTCGCCGACGTCAGTGCCCGCGCGGACTCCATGGCACGGACGTTCCTGGACCGTGGTGTGACCTTTGACTTTGCGGGGGAGGAGCGGCCATTTCCGCTCGATATTGTGCCCCGTATCATTCCGGCCGATGAGTGGACTGTGCTGGAAAAGGGCGTGGCGCAGCGCGTGCGGGCCCTGGAAGCGTTCCTCAACGACGTCTACGACAAAATGAATGTGGTGGCTGACGGCGTGATCCCGCGCCAGCTCGTCACCACCAGCGCCCACTTCCACCGCCAGGTGCACGGCTTCGAACCTGCGGGCGGGGTCCGGGTGCACATCTCCGGCATCGATGTGGTCCGTGACGCTGCCGGGACGTTCCGGGTCCTGGAGGACAACGTTCGCGTCCCCTCGGGCGTCAGCTATGTCCTGGAGAACCGTCGCGCCATGGCCAAGGGCCTGCCCGAGGCCTTCGGCCAGCAGCTGATCCGGCCCGTGGAGGAGTACCCGCGCCGGCTCCTGTCGGCACTGCGTAAAACGGCACCCGCCGGCGTCGACGACCCCACGGTGGTGGTGCTGACCCCCGGTGTCTTCAACAGCGCCTACTTTGAACACACCCTGCTGGCCGGCCTGATGGGCGTGGAACTGGTCGAGGGCCGGGACCTCATCTGCCGCGGCAACCGTGTTTACATGCGCACCACCGCCGGCGAGCAGCGTGTGGATGTGATTTACAAACGCATCGACGACGAGTTCCTGGACCCCCTGCAGTTCCGGTCGGACTCCATGCTGGGCTGCCCCGGCCTGGTCAACGCCGCCCGCGCCGGCGGCGTGACCATCGCCAACGCTGTGGGCAACGGCGTGGCCGATGACAAGCTGGTGTACAGCTATGTCCCGGACCTCATCCGTTATTACCTCAGCGAGGAACCCATCATCGCGAACGTGGACACCTACCGGCTTGAGGAGAAGGAAGCCCGCGAGTACGTCCTGGACAACCTCGCCGAGCTTGTGGTCAAGCCCGTGGACGGGTCCGGCGGCAAGGGCCTGGTGATTGGTCCGGATGCGTCCAAGGATGAGCTTGAGGCCCTCCGCCACCGGGTCATTGCGGACCCGCGCGGGTGGATCGCGCAGCCCGTCCTGCAGCTGTCCACGGTGCCCACCCTGGGTGGGGACAAGTTCGGCCCCCGCCATGTGGACCTGCGCCCTTTCGCAGTGAACGACGGCGACGACGTCTGGGTGCTGCCCGGCGGCCTGACCCGTGTGGCGCTCAAGGAAGGCTCCCTGATAGTGAATTCCAGCCAGGGCGGCGGGTCCAAGGACACGTGGGTGCTGGCCGGTTCGCCGCAGGTGCCGGTGGAGACGGTTCCGCGGCCCACGATCTCCATCCGTGAGCGTGTGTCCGTCTGGCCGGTTGAAAGCAATTGGCGGGACCGCCAGCCGGAGCAGCAGCAGTGAGCCGTCACCTGAATCCCGCATCATCACCCATGGGTTCAACCCCGCAGATTTCGGACGCCCAGGAGGTAGCCGCGAATGCTTAGCCGTATTGCTGAGTCCCTTTTTTGGATCGGACGGTATGTTGAGCGCGCCGACGGTACCGCGCGCATCCTGGACGTGCACCTCGAACGCCTCAACCACCTGCCCATGGAGGAGCGCCGCCGGGTGGCCCAGGAACTGCTCGCGGTGATGGGCGCCCGGCCGCAGAGTGAAGACTTCGGCCTGCCGGAGCTGCTGCACGCCCTGGCGTACGACAAAACCAGCGCCACCTCCATTGCGGGGTCTTTGGGCGCAGCCCGGGAAAACGCACGGCGCGCCCGCGAGACCGTATCCTCCGGCCTGTGGGAGAGCCTGAACACCACGTACTACGGGCTGAGCCAGCACCGCAAGGACGTGGTGGGGACCTACCGGTTCTGTAACTGGACGCTGGAACGGACCGCCATGGTCAGCGGCCTGGCCGACACCACGGTGAGCCATGACGAGAGCTGGCTGTTCCTGGTGCTCGGCCGGTCCCTGGAGCGCGCGGACATGACCGCCCGGATGCTCTCCACCCGCGATGTCCTGTCCGCGGGCATGTCCTGGGTGAACATGCTGCGGTGCGCCGGGGCCTATGAATCCTTCCTGCGCACCCGGAGGGCCGCCTTCGGTGACCAGCATGCGGCCGAGTTCCTGCTGCTGGACCGGCTGTTCCCGCGTTCGATTGTTTACGCCCTGCGTGACGCCGATGAGTGCCTCGCGAAGCTGGATCCGTCCGCGCAGCGCGTGGGCTTCATCAACGACGCCCGCCGCATCGTGGGCCAGGCCCGCACCTTCCTTGAGTTCCACCGCACGGACGACCTGATGTCCGAACTGCCCGAGCACATGGAACGCGTGCAGAAGGCCGTGGCCCAGGCGTCGGACGCCATTTCCCGTAAATACTTCAATCAGGCGGACGAGCTGGCCTGGGTGGGAGAAGTTTCATGACCCGGCTGAGCATCATCCACACCACGGCCTACAAGTACAACAAGCGCGTCACGCTGTCGTACAACGAGGCCCGCATGACACCCCTGACGGACGCCCAGCAGGTGGTTCTGGAGTCCGTGCTCAAAGTGTCTCCCTCGCAGGCTGCGGTCAGCACCTACCGGGACTACTGGGGCACCAGGGTCACGGCGTTCGACATGCAGATGCCGCACGAGCATCTCGAGGTGGTTTCCAACATCACCGTCGAGGTGTACCGGGCAGAAAAGATCCCCGCAGAGGCGGACATTGTCGGCTGGGATGTCCTGGCATCAGAGGAAACGTTGAACGGGTTCAGCGATTGGCTGCCCCAGTCCCAGCTGAGCCGGCCGGGTGACGAAGTCCTGGGAATCATTCCGGGCGTTGTTGAAGGCAAGAACCCGCATGAGGCTGCGATGGCCGTCTTCGAATGGATGCGCGGGGAGATGACCTACATGTCCGGTTCCACCGCTGTCACCACCAACGCGGAAGAGGCCTGGGGGCAGCGGCAGGGCGTCTGCCAGGACCTCGCCCACCTCGCCATCGGCGCACTGCGCAGCTGCGGGATCCCGGCCCGGTACGTCTCCGGCTACCTGCACCCGAGATCGACGGCGGCGATCGGCGAGACCGTCGCGGGCCAGTCGCACGCATGGCTCGAGTTCTGGGACGGGGCCTGGCGCAGCTGGGACCCCACCAACCACAAGCCGGCGGGGGATTTCCACGTGACGGTGGCCAGGGGCCGTGACTACCGCGACGTGCCGCCGCTGAAGGGAATCCTCTCCGGCGGCGGCGGGTCGGCGCTGAGCGTCAGCGTGGAAATCACCCGCCTGGCGTAGGCAGGGCGGCTCCGCTGATCACTCAGGCGAGGCCTTGGCCGCTCCGCTGAGCTGCGTCCACCAGGTCATCGGCGCGGTGACCTTGAACCGGCGGCCCGTCAGGACGTCCGGGCTGACCCGGATGAAGGTGTCCTTCTTACCTGCCTGCCACGGGAACAGGTACAGTGCGGCCGTATCCAGGACGCCTTCGGTGCCCTTGATGGCGGCCGCGGGCCCTTTGAGGACCACACTCCAGGCGAGCCCGGTGACGGCATCCACGCCGTCGGCTTCGACTGCCACGCGGGAACCTCCGGATGCCGCCGCCAGCTTGGTCCCCTGGCCCGTGCGGAAGACGATCGTTCCCCCGTCCACCGTGTAGTTGATGGGGAAGATGTCCGGATGACCGTCCACAAGGACCGCGAGCCGGCCCACGGAGACTGTCCGGAGGAGTTCCCAGCATTCATGGTGTTCCAGGTTGTGGACTTCGGTAATTGGTTCGCTAGTCATGAAGCCGAGCCTACGCTGTGCGGACCTCGTCAGCACAGTGCCCTTCTGCCTACCAGGGGCTGGGCTTGTAATCCTTCAGGAAGACCCCGTACTGGTCCTCGCCGTTCTCGCCCATCACGATAGGGTCGTAGACCCTGGCGGCCCCGTCCACCAGGTCCAGCGGAGCGTGGAAGCCCTCTTCCATCAGCCGCACCTTGGTAAAATGCGGGCGCTCGTCGGTGATCCACCCGGTGTCCACGGCCGTCATCAGGATGCCATCAGCGTCCAGCATTTCCTTGGCGCTGGTCCGGGTCATCATGTTCAGGGCCGCCTTTGCCATGTTGGTATGCGGATGCCCAGGGCCTTTGTACGCGCGGGAGAACTGGCCCTCCATGGCCGAGACGTTCACGATGTACTTCCGGTGCGCTGTGGACCGTTTCATGGCCTCACGGAGCCTGCTGACCAGCAGGAACGGGGCTGTGACGTTGCAGAGCTGGACCTCGAGCATCTCCAGCGGATCCACCTCATCCACCACCTGGGTCCAGCTGTTGATGCTTGCCAGGTCCGGAACCAGGCCGCCGGCGTCAATCGCGGTGCCTGACGCGATGCGCTCCAACGACGCCGAGCCCGTGGACAGGGCCAGCGAGGTGATGGCGTCGCCGGCCAGGACCGGATGGTCGGTTACGCTGCCGGCCAGGGCGAGCGGGTGTTTGTCGTGCGCGTGGCCAAACGTCAGCAGTTCCGGGCCGCCGTTGGCAGGCTCGAGTTCGGCGGGGAGCGGTTCGTCTTCGGCGTCCACCAGCGGTTTGTAGGCATTGCCGGAGCGCCGCACCGTCTGGGCCGCGTTGTTGATGATGATGTCCAGCGGGCCGGCGGCGTTCAGGGAATCGGTCAGCGCCATGACCTGGGAGGGGTCGCGCAGGTCGATGCCTACAATCCGAAGCCGGTGCAGCCAGTCGCTGCTGTCCTCCATGGCGGCGAAACGGCGCGCGGCGTCCTTGGGGAACCTGGTGGTGATGGTGGTGTGCGCGCCGTCCCGCAGCAGCCGCAGGGCAATGTACATGCCGATCTTGGCGCGTCCGCCGGTGAGCAGCGCACGCCGGCCGGTGAGATCGGTCCGGGCGTCCCGCTTGCCGTGGTTGAAAGCAGCGCACTCAGGGCAGAGCTGATGGTAGAAGGCGTCCACCTGGGTGTAGTGCTGTTTGCAGATGTAGCAGGGCCGGGACCGGATCAGGTGGCCGGCAACTTCGCCTGTCGCCGAGCTGGCCAGCTTGTTTCCGCGGGTCTCGTCATCGATGCGGTCGGGCGCGGCCGTGGCTGTCCGGGCAAGGACTTCCCGGTCGGCTTCTGAGATGAGGTCGCGCTTGGTGACCCGGCGGTGGCGCTTGACGGCCTTGAACATTTTCCCGGTGGCCCGGCGCACGGAAACGTAGTCCGGGTGTTCCTCGTCGTAGACGTGGATGGTGTTCAGAACCTTGAGGCAGGCCTGAATTTCCTCAGGCGTCAGCCCGGCTGACAGATCGGGGGAGCTCATTGGGCCAATTTTACAGCCTGCCGGAAGCCCGGCCCAACGGCGGACGGGCCGGGCTTCCGGATGGTGCTAGGACTTGGTTGGGTGGCCCTGCGCTGAGACGCCGACGGCGGCAGCCTGCACCTCTGCCACCTTGTCCACGGAATCGCGCAGCTCGGACCATCTTTCCGTTGCTGCCCGTACCGCGTCAGGCACGATGATCAGGTTGGCCGCTGCCAGTGCGCGCTCCGCCTCTTCCGGCTCGGGGACGAACTGACCTTTTGACAGCACGGTGATGCCTGAGTCCGTGACCTTGAAGCCGCGGGCCCGGTCGAGGTCATGGTCAAGGCCGATCGCAGCGCCGGCCGGGACCTTGACGTTCTTGTCGATGATCGCGCGCTTTACGACGGCCTCTTCACCGACGTTGACCTTGTCCATCAGCACAGAGTCGAGCACCCGGCTGGACCGGCCGACAAAGACGTCGTTGGAAAGCACGGAACCCTCCACGATGCCACCCGAAATCACGCAGCCGCTCGCAACAATCGAGTCCAGGGCCGAACCGACCGTGTTTCCCTCGCCGCGGACGAACTTGGCCGGTGGCGAAATGCTTTGCCTCGTGTAGATGGGCCATTCAGAGTTGTACAGATTGAAGATCGGCACCGGCGAGATGAGATCCATGTGCGCGTCGTAGAAGGAGTCAATGGTGCCGACGTCGCGCCAATAGGTGCGGTCACGTTCGGTGGAGCCGGGGATGTCGTTAAGTGTGAAGTCATAGACGCCCGCCTCGCCCTGGCTGACGAAGTAGGGGATGATGTCGCCGCCCATGTCATGTTTGGTGTCAAGGCGTTCGGCGTCCACGTGCAAGGCCGCCACCAGGGCGTCGGCGTCGAAAACGTAGTTGCCCATGGAGGCCAGGAATTGGCTGGGGTCGGCAGCGAGGCCGGGTGTGGTGGCGGGCTTCTCCACGAACGCCGCAATCTTCTGGGCGTCGTTCTGGTCCACCTCGATCACACCGAACTGATTGGCCATGCTCAGTGGCTGCCGCACCGCGGCAACAGTGGCTTTGGCTCCGCTGAGGACGTGCTGCTCCACCATTTGGCCGAAGTCCATCCGATACACATGGTCCGCGCCAACAACGACGACGATGTCGGGGTTGGCGTCGTGGATCAGGTTCAGGGACTGGTAGATGGCGTTGGCGCTGCCCAGGAACCAGCTCTTCCCGACGCGCTGCTGCGCGGGAACGGAAGCCACATAGTTGCCCAGCTGGGTGGACATGCGCCACGCTTCGGAGATATGCCGGTCAAGACTGTGGGATTTATATTGTGTAAGGACAACGATTTGCAAATAGCGCGAATTCACCAGGTTGGAAATCGCAAAATCGATGAGGCGGTAACTGCCCGCGAAAGGCACAGCAGGTTTGGCCCGGTCCGCCGTCAGTGGCATAAGCCTGTTTCCCTCGCCACCTGCAAGGACAATGGCCAGGACTTTTTTGTTTATCGGCATAGTGGTCGCTCCTGTACGCCTTCGTAACTCCCCAAACAATCCGGCATGCCCGGACTCCTTCACACTAGAACAGATACGGCGGAACGACTACCTTGGGTAACGTGCGAATAGACATTGTGACTAAAGAGTTCCCGCCGGAAATCTACGGTGGCGCCGGAGTCCACGTGGCCGAGTTGAGCAGGGTGCTTAGTAAGCACGTTGACCTGCAGGTTCGAGCCTTTGGGGCGCCCCGCGACGCTGATTACCACGGTGCCGGGGTGACCTCCTATGCCGTGCCCGAGGACCTCGGTTCGGCCAACCCGGCCGTGCAGACCCTGGGCGTGGACCTGCGCATCGTGCCGGACATCGAGGGGGCCGATCTGGTCCATTCCCATACCTGGTACGCGAACATGGCGGGGCACCTGGCCTCACTGCTGCACGGCATCCCGCACGTTCTCAGCGCACACAGCCTGGAGCCCCTCCGCCCTTGGAAAGCTGAGCAGCTTGGTGGCGGCTATGCACTGTCCTCCTGGGTGGAAAAAACCGCTTACGAGGCCGCGGCGGCAATCATCGCCGTCTCGGAAGGAATGCGCCAGGACATCCTGCGCAGCTACCCGGAGGTTGATCCCGCCAAGGTCAGGGTGGTCCACAACGGCATCGACGTCGATCTGTGGCAGCGTGATGAAGGCGAGGACGCGGTGCGCGCACTCGGCATCGACCCGCAGAAACCGAGCGTCGTGTTTGTAGGCCGGAACACGCGCCAGAAGGGCGTCCCGTACCTGCTGCGTGCGGCCGCCAAGTTGCCCGCCGATGTGCAGCTGGTCCTGTGCCTGGGCGCAGCGGACACCCCTGAGCTGGCGGCGGAGACAGCCCGCCTCATTGAGGAGCTGCAGCGGCAGCGGACCGGCGTCATCCTCATCGAACGGATGCTGCCGCGCCACGAGCTGATCCAGGTCCTCAGCCACGCCACCGCCTTCGCCTGCCCGTCGATCTACGAGCCGCTCGGCATCGTGAACCTGGAAGCCATGGCGTGCGGGGCGGCCGTGGTGGCCAGCGCCACCGGCGGCATCCCTGAGGTGGTCCAGCACGGTGAGACGGGCCTCCTGGTGGACCTGGAGCAGGTCACCGACGGCACCGGAACGCCGCTGGACCCGGAGAAGTTCGTGACCGAGTTCGCCGCGGCCCTGACCGAGGTTGTGTCGGACCCCGAAAGGGCCCGGGCCATGGGGCAGGCAGGCCGCCGCCGTGCCGAGGAGCACTTCTCCTGGGAGTCCATCACGGAGACCACCCTCGAGGTCTACCGTTCCGTGCTCTCCTAACGCGCGGCAGTAACCGAGAGAGAGAACGCACGACGGCGCCGTTCCCACCAAAGGGGAGCGGCGCCGTCGTGCATTGACTCGCTGGAGGATCTGCCGCGGTCAGTTCCGCCGGCCGCGGGCGGCGATCGCCGTCCGTGCCAGCAGCAGCTTCTCGTCAACAGGCGCGTTTCCGCTGGCGCGCTGCGCCCGGTAATGGGCCCGTGCCTCGTCCTGCCGCGTCTTTTCGTCACCGGTGGCGATGGCCGCCCGGATGTGTTCCTCCCCGTAGCCGAAAGCATCCACCAGGTCCAGGGCATGCGGCCGGATCTTGACCAGGAGCCGGTTGATGTAGTCGCCCACTGTCCGCGCGCGCTGCATGGAAAGCCGGCCGTTCATGAGGTACCAGGCCAGGTTCTTCTCGATCAGGGAGAGGCCGAACAGGTCCCGGAGCCAGGTCAGCACCACCTTGGTCCCGGGGTCGCTGACCTCACGCAAGGCGTCCGTGAAAGCCTCCCACTGGAGGAGTTCCGCGTGCGCCTGGGCTGCGTCGATCAGCTCGTTCTGATGTTGGTTGAAAAGGGCTGCACCCTTCTCAAGCGGAAGCTTGCCGGCACCCTTCAGGGCGGCACCGACTTCGGACACCATGGTCTGGACACGGTCTGTGAGGAGCGCGCGCTGGCCTTCCTCGTCACGGAGCGCGAGGGCGGCCTTCTGCACGGACCCTGTGTCGGCGACGAACTGCGCCACCTGGCGCAGGCCGGTGCGGTGGATCGCCACCCCCGTTGCCTGGGTGACTACATACCGGGCCAGCACGCCGAAGTCGACATTGCGGAACTCCTTGGCGTAGTCCGCCAGGAGTCGCTTGGCCACGAGCTGGAGAAGTACCGTGTTGTCGCCTTCGAACGTGACGTAGACGTCCATGTCCGCACGCAGTGACGCGAAGCGGTTTTCGATCAGGAAGCCGGCCCCCCCGCAGGCCTCACGGCATTCCTGCAGCGTGTCCAGGGCATGCCAGGTGCTGAGCGGCTTCAGTGCTGCCGCCAGCGTCTCCAGATCCTGGCGGTCCTCATCGGTGTCATGGGCGCCGGAAAAGACGTCGTCGAACTTCTGCAGCAGCTGCTCGTGGGCGAAACCTGCGGCATAAGTGGTGGCCAGCCTCGTGAACAGCCTGCGCTGGTGGCGCTGGTAGTCCAGCAGGACTTCTTCGTCCGTGTGGGAGGACGCGTTGAACTGCCGGCGTTCGGTGGCGTAGCGGATGGCAGCGGCAAGGGCAATCTTCGACACTGCGACGGCGGCCCCGTCCAGGGAGACCCGCCCCTGGACGAGGGTGCCGAGCATGGTGAAAAAGCGCCGGCCGGGACTGGCAATCGGAGAGCTGTAGGTGCCGTCAGCCGTGACATCGCCGTAGCGGTTCAGGAGGTTGGTCCGGGGAATGCGGACGTTGTTGAAGTGCAGCCGGCCATTGTCAATTCCGTTGAGGCCGCCCTTGACGCCGTCGTCCTCCCCGCCGATGCCGGGCAGGAATTCCTTGGTGTCGGGATCCCGCAGGTCAACGTAGAACGCATGGACCCCGTGGTTCACGCCCTTGGTGACGAGTTGGGCGAAAACCACCGCACCCAGCCCGTCATTGGCCGCATTGCCGATGTAGTCCTTCCAGGCGGCCCGGAACGGGGTGTGGATGACAAATTCCCCGGTCGCTTCGTCGAAGGTCGCCGTCGTGGCAATGCTGGCGACATCGGATCCGTGCCCGGTTTCGGTCATGGCAAAGCACCCGGGAATCTCCAGGCTCATGATGCCCGGCAGCCACTTGGCGTGGTGCTCCGCCGTTCCGAGGTGCATCACGGCTGAGCCGAAGAGGCCCCACTGGACGCCGGCCTTGATCTGCAGGGACGGGTCCGCAGTGACCAGTTCCTCAAAGCCGGCAACGTTGCCGCCATGGTCATCCGCACCGTTCAGCTCCGCCGGGAACGCCCGGTGCACGGCGTTGTGGTCCACCAGGTACTTCAGCTGTCCGAAGACGCGGGTGCGGTGTTCGGTGTGCGTGAGGCCCTCCGTCTTATGCAGTTCCGGCTCACCCGCGAGCCCGCGTGACTGCCGGCGGACGTCAGCCCACTTGCCCAGGAGCTGCTCGCCGAGGGCCGCAACGTCCACGGCGGGCTGCGCGCCGCCGCGGGACCCGGCAGAGGTGCCGGTGCCGCTGGTGGTCCCGGCATTCGGGCCGGTTTTGGTGTTGACGGTTCTGCCGGAGCCGCCGCTGCGGTCTACTACTTCGGTCATGTCAATGTCCTTCGTTGGTTCTGACAGGTGTTTCAAGAAGTTCCGGGGCTATCCCCACACACAGCCATGCAGTAATTTGCCGGGCCATGGTTGCCTGGTCCGGCTTGTCTCCGGATTCAGGAGTGCTGAGCCACTGTTCCCCGGCACTGCGCACCAGGCCGATGGCTGCGGTGGGCCAGTAGCCGAGCACAGCTGCGCGGCCGTCGCCCAGATGCGCCCGCATCGGGGCGGCGATCATTTCGGCGATGGAGTCGAAAAAGTGGCCCAGGGCCCCGGAAATCGCCGCCGGACCCTGTTGGCTGCCGGGATCCACCGGTGCATACCGGGTGACGAAGGTGTACACATTCGGGCTGGTTTCGGCCATCTGGAGGTACGCCGAGATCATGGCCAAAAGGCCCTCCCTGGGCGTCTGGGCAGCCTGTGCCGCCTCGCGGATCTTGCGCTGCATCTGGCTGAGGACCACTTCACCAACCGCATGCTGCAGACCCGCCTTGTCGCCAAAGTACCGGTAGAAGACCGATTTCGAGGTGCCTGCGGCGGCGGCGATCTCCTCCATGGAAGCGTCGCTGCCCAGTGCATGGACTGCCCGCCGGGCGGCCTTGATAAGTTCGCGCCGGCGTTCCTCCCGGTGGGTCTGCCAGCGGGCGGAACGGCCGTCGGCGCTTGAGCCGGCAGTAGGCATCGTCGGGTCCGTGGGGAGCTTGTTCACGATACCCAGCGTATCAGGTACGCTGGGTATCGATAACCGTCGCAGATCAGAGGAGACACCCATGTCCGTCAACGGACAGTCCGCCACCGGACCCCAGGAATCCAGCAGCCCCGCGGCAACGGGCGGAACGCCCTCGGTGCGGCGGGCCGTGATCGTGGGCGGCAACCGGATTCCCTTTGCCCGTTCCGGCGGGGCCTATACCAAGTCCTCCAACCAGGACATGCTGACTGCGGCGCTGGACGGCCTGATTGCCCGGTTCGGACTCCAGGACGAGCGGATCGGTGAAGTTGCCGCCGGCGCCGTTCTGAAACACTCCCGGGATTTCAACCTCACCCGTGAAGCGGTCCTGGGTTCGGCGTTGTCGGCGGAGACGCCCGCCTACGATCTCCAGCAGGCCTGCGCCACAGGCCTGGAAACCGTGCTGGGTCTGGCCAACAAGATCAAGCTGGGCCAGATCGACTCTGCAATCGCCGGCGGCGTTGACTCGGCCTCCGATGCTCCCATTGCGGTGAGCGAAGGCCTGCGGGCAGTGCTCTTGGACCTCAACCGCGCCAAGACCCTTCCGCAGCGGCTGCAGGTGCTCAGCAGGATACGGCCCAAGGACCTGGCTCCGGATGCGCCCAACACCGGAGAGCCGCGGACAGGATTGTCCATGGGTGAACATCAGGCCCTCACCACCGCCCAGTGGAACATCTCACGGGAGGCCCAGGACGAGCTGGCTTTCAACAGCCACCGCAACCTGGCTGCCGCCTACGACGCCGGGTTCTTCGACGACCTCCTGACCCCGTACCGGGGGCTCGCGAAGGATTCAAACCTGCGGGCAGACACCACGCTGGAAAAGCTGTCCACGCTCAAGCCGGTCTTCGGGAAGAGCCTGGGCGCCGAGGCCACCATGACCGCCGGCAACTCCACTCCGCTGACGGACGGGGCATCAACGGTCCTGCTGGCATCAGAGGAATGGGCCCGGGCACATGACCTCCCCATGCTCGCAACGGTGGTGGACGGGGAAGCCGCGGCGGTGGACTTCGTTCACGGCAAGGACGGCCTGCTGATGGCGCCGGCGTTCGCGGTGCCGCGCCTTCTCGCCCGGAACGGGCTGACCCTTGAGGACTTCGATTTCTTCGAGATCCACGAAGCTTTCGCCGGAACGGTCCTGAGCACGCTGGCAGCCTGGGAAGACGAGGAATTCGGCCGCACCCGGCTGGGCCTCGATGGCGCCTTCGGCAGCATCGACCGCGCCAAACTGAACGTGAACGGCTCCTCCCTCGCGGCGGGCCACCCGTTTGCCGCCACCGGCGGGCGCATCGTCGCGTCCCTCGCCAAGATGCTGCACACCAGAGGCAGGGTGAACGGCAGGCCGGCACGCGGCCTCATTTCCATCTGCGCCGCCGGCGGACAGGGCGTCGTCGCAATTCTCGAAGCAGCGTAGGAGTACCGAATGACTGACACATATACCCGGCTGGTCAGCCAGGGACTGGGTAAAGACCTTGCCAAGCGGCTCGGCTTGCCGCAGCCCGCGGTGTTGCGCCGCTACACCCCGGGCCAGGCCCTCGTCAACGGGCCTGTCCTGGTCCAGGGGAGTACCCCGGGGGCTGACGAGTTGGCCACTACGCTGCTGTCGTGGAACCTGGACGTGCGCCGGCACGCGGTGCCCGGCGAAAAATTAGGTGCCATCATTCTTGTCCTGGACGGGCTGGCCGCGCCCGCAGACCTTGAAAAGCCGGTGCTGTCGGCGGCGGCCTCACTCCGGGACCTCGGGCCGAGTGCCCGGTTCATTACCCTTTCGCGGCCAACCGCAGAAGCCGGCAGTCCGGCCGAGGCGGCGGCCCGGCAGGGGGTGGACGGCTTCGTGCGGTCCCTGGCCAAAGAACTCCGGGCGGGCGCAACGGCAAACGGCATTCTTTTGGCGGACGAGGCACAAAGCACCAGTCCGAGCACCCTCGGGGCGCTTCGGTTCTTCCTGTCCGGGCGCTCGGCATTCGTCGACGGCCAGTTCCTGACAGTCAGCAGCGCGAACGGCGTTCTCCCGGCCGATCCCGACCAGCCGCTCGCCGGAAAGGTGGCTGTGGTTACCGGGGCGGCACGCGGCATCGGCGCCGCCATCGCGCGGACGCTGCACCGCGACGGAGCCACCCTGGTGCTTGTGGACATCCCGGCGGCCGGAGACCACCTTGCCGCCGTCGCCAACGAGGTACACGGCACCGCTTTGCAGCTGGATATCAGCCATGTGGACGCGGGTCAGCGCATCCTCGAGCACACCCTGCAGCGGCACGGGCGCCTCGACATCGTGGTTCACAACGCCGGCATCACCCGGGACAAACTCCTCGCCAACATGGACCACGCGCGGTGGAACGCTGTCCTGAACATCAACATCGGCGCGCAGCTCAGGATCAATGAAGCCCTGCTGGCCTCGGACCAGTTCCGTGGTGCACCCCGGATCGTCTCAGTGGCGTCCACCAGCGGCATCGCAGGCAACCGCGGCCAGACCAACTACGCCGCCTCCAAGGGTGGCGTGATGGGAATGGTTCGCGCCACTGCGCCGTTGCTGGCTGCCCGGGGCGGCACCATCAATGCAGTAGCACCCGGCTTTATCGAAACGGAGATGACCGCACGGATTCCCTTTGCCATCAGGGAGGTGGGCCGGCGGCTCAACGCCCTGCAGCAAGGCGGGCTGCCCTCCGACGTGGGCGAGGCCATCGCCTTCCTGGCCAGCGATGCCGCGGGCGGCATCAACGGTGACATCCTGCGGGTCTGCGGACAGAACCTGGTGGGAGCGTGAGTGCCGCGCAGCCGGTGATCCTGGGGGAGGTGCCCTCTCTTTCGAAACTGTATGTCAATGCCGCCGCGCAGGCGGCGCGCCGCCGCATCCTGGGGACGCATGGCACCTCAACCCTCCCGGAAACCGGCCATGAGGTACGCGGTGTCAGGGCCGACGTCGCAAATTTGACCGCCTACCAGCACCTGATCGGTCTGACCGCGCGGGATACGCTGCCCGCCGGCTACCTCCACGCGCTTGCTTTCCCGCTGGCCATGAGCGTGATGAACCGGGACGATTTCCCCTTGCCGCTGCTGGGGATGGTCCACTTGAGCAATTACATCGAGCAACGCTCGCCCGTGATCTTCACAGATCTCCTCGACATCAGCGCCAGGGTGGAGAACCTGCGCGGGCACCGGGCCGGGACCCAACTGGACGTCATCGCCGAGATCAGGAGTGCCGGTAGGCCGGACATCCGCTGGACGGGCCGCTCGACCTACCTCGCCAAAGGAGTGTTCCTGCCAGGCATCGACGTACCGTCACCCCAGAACGGCCGGCCCGATTTTGCGCCGCCGCACCCGACGGCGGTGTGGGACCTCGGGGTGGAAACAGGACGGGCGTACGCGGCCGTTTCGGGTGACTTCAATCCGATCCACCTGAGCGCGCTGTCGGCCAAGGCCCTGGGCATGCGGCGCTCCATCGCGCACGGGATGTACCTGGCATCCAGGGCCCTCGCCGACGTGGGGCCGGTGAAGGGCGAGTCGTTCGGCTGGGACGTGACCTTCGATGCGCCCGTCTATCTGCCCGGGCGGGTTGCGCTGGAAATCACCACCGGCCAGGCGCCGGGCGGAGGGTGGGAACGGTCCGGCTATGTGGCATGGAACCCCCGCTCCGGCCGCAAGCATTTCAGGGGTTCCGTGGCGCCACTCTAAGCGGCTGGACGAACGGCGCGGAGAATGCGGTGCAGGCTCAGGAGGATGGATTCGGACGCCGTCACGGCGCCGTCAGTGCTGCTCCCGTCGGACCCGGCCATACAAGCCTCCACTGCAGACTTCGCCGCAGCGAAGAGGCGCCGCTGCTCCGGCTCGTCGTCATGGTGGAACGAGGCCAGCAGTTGTCCCGTGCTGTCCAGCGCTGCGGCCAGCGGTTTGCTGTCCTCGAAGGGCACCTCGTAGGGAACGTCGTCAGCCCAGATGACATCGGAGAGGACTTCGGTCATGTCCTGGATGTGGAACGTGACCCGTTCGAGATCGCGCAGGTTACGGTAATCGAGGTCCAGGTCCCGCGGATGGAACCGCCGGCGCGGATTGGCCCGCCGGCTTTCATCAGCCTCCTGCACAAGATGGCGAACCGTCCGTGCCGCTTCCGCCAGCTCGTCGGAGCGGCGGGACCAGTCCTCATGCTCGGGCGGCCATTGTTCCGTCAGGGCCGCCGCCATGTCGGTCAGCTGCCTGCCCAGTGCCAGCCGGAGTTGGCCCAGGCTGTTGGCGGCGGCAGCAAAGTGCAGTGGCGGAAAGACAAGGAAATTGACGGCAATGCCAACGGCCACTCCGGCGCCCATCTGGATGAGGTAGCCGAAGGAAAAGGAGTCCGCATTGCTTCCGCCCACCAAGAGCACCAGTAGCGCCGCCGTCGGGATCCAATCACTGCCGGAGCCAATCCGGGGCAGGCCGCCCAGCAGGACTCCTATGCCCATGAAAACAGCCACGGCAAGCGGCGACGGATCACTGATGCTGACCAGGACAAAGGCCAGCCCGATGCCGATGGCCAGCCCGACCAGCGTTTGAAGGCCCTGCCGGACTGATCCGGCAACATTGTGGTACATCGCCACCAGAGCGCCCAGGGGGGCGTAGTAGGGATACTCGGCGGCGGAGCCGGGCATCAGCGGTGCTATGGCGAAGGCCACGCCGGCTGCCAGCGCTGACTTTGCCGCCAGCTGCAGGCGCTGGAGGGTGAAGGCAGTGGAGAGACCGGCAATGGCGTTTCGCAGCAGCCGGGTCCCTTTCGATCGCGGCCGGTCCGGCCCCGTGCGTGTATCGCCCATCACGCCCACGTTAGGCCCCGCCGTGCGCCGGTACAAGGAGCCGGGGACCGCCGGCTGTTCGCGGCCTTCAGGAAATCCCTTCCGGGTCTGCAGAGGCACCATGGCCCGGCGCGACCTCCTCGCCGGGCCGCACGGGACCCGGGGGAGTGCCGTCGCCGAAGGGCCTGCCGCCCAGTGCTTCCCTGCCGTGGGGCTCCAACCAGTTGGACAGGTCCGGGCCCTGCGGCACGATTCCTGTGGGGTTGATGTCCTCGTGAACGATGTAGTAGTGCTGTTTGATCTGGACAAAATCGATGGTGTCGCCGAATCCGGGCGTCTGAAACAGATCGCGCGCGTAGCCCCAAAGTGCGGGCATTTCGGTGAGTTTCTGCCGGTTGCACTTGAAGTGGCCGTGGTAGACGGCATCGAAGCGGGCGAGGGTGGTGAAGAGCCGGACGTCGGCCTCGGTGATGGTGTCACCGACCAGGTACCGCTGGCCCGTCAGGCGTTCCTCCAGCCAGTCCAGTGCGGTCCAGAGCCGCGCATAGGCAGAGTCGTACGCCTCCTGGGACCCGGCAAATCCGCAACGGTAAACCCCGTTGTTGACTTCGGTGAAGACTCGCTTGTTGACCGTGTCAATTTCCTGACGGAGGTGCTCGGGGTAGAGGTCCGGGGCGCCGGGCCGGTGGAACTGCTTCCATTCGGTCGCGAAGTCCAGGGTGATCTGCGGGAAGTTGTTCGTGACCACTTCGCCGCTGGCCACCTCCACAATGGCCGGCACGGTAATGCCCCGGGGATAATCCGGGAACCGCCGGAAGTAGGCACTCTGAAGGCGTTCAATGCCCAGTACGGGGTCCACGCCGCCCGGATCCAGGTCAAAGGTCCACGACCGCGCATCGTGGGTGGGCCCGGGCTGGCCGAGGGATATGGCTTCCTCCAGGCCCAACAGCCGGCGCACAATTACCGTCCGGTTCGCCCACGGGCAGGCCCGTGCGGCGATGAGCCGGTAGCGGCCCGGCTCCACCGGCCAGCCAGGTTCGCCATTCTCACCCGGGCGGCCGTCCTTCGTGATCCGGTCCTCGATGTAGTTGGTGTCGCGGTTGAACTCCGCGCCACCGGTTACATAGGCGCCTTTGGTGCTGTGGTTTCCACCATTGTCGAGGTGGCTGTCCGTGGTGTCGTCGGTGGGTGTGGGGGCGGGCTGGGTGCCCGCTGGTTCCTGGCTCATGAGGACAAGCCTAGGCTCCCGCGGCCAGAATTGAAGATATGGGCTGCCATGCCACCAGCCAGCAGCCGGCAACAACAGCGAGGAACATTGCAATCCAGACGCCGGAGGGGACTGAAGTTGCGCGGTACAGAATATACGCATCGGAACTGGCCAGCCGGTCGCGGCGCCGCAGATGAACATTGGTGAGTTTGGCGAGATCGCGGACCGCGGCGACCAGCAGGGCCACCCCGAGGCAGATGGCCACGTGGCCGGTGAAGGCGTGCGGGACGAAGATCACCAGCAGCGCGCCGCCTGTGATCGCCGTAACGGTAATCACGATGCCGGCGAAGTTCCTGATGAACAGTAGCGATGCTATGAGGATGAGGGTTCCGGTGGCCAGGGCCGCGGGACCCCAGCCGCCGAACCCGGATGTCACCAGGGCAGCACCGGTTACGGCGGGAACGGGATAGCCCCAGAATCCTGACCACACAGCTGCCAGCCGGCCCCGGCTGTAACTGGTGGTGGTCCCGGAGTGGTCCAGTTGCAGCTTGATTCCGCCAAGCCTTTGTCCGCTCATGACGGCTGCGAAGGCATGACCGAGTTCGTGGGTGGCGGTCGCAAGGAGTCCGAAGTACTTCCAGGTGGCCCGCGGGATGGACAAGGCAGTCGCCAGCACGAAGACGATGGCGAGTTCGGCCAGCGTGACTTGGGGGACCGCGGTCCGGCTAAAGATCTCGAGGACGCGGTGCCACAGTTCTTCGGAACTCAAATTCGGGGCCTGCCGGACAGAAGGTAGTAATTCTCAGCCATAGCCCTCTACCGTACTAGAGGGACGGTTCACCGCTGTCCTGTTGCCCTTGGGCACTGAACGAATTGAGGAAGACTGTGACCAGCCTGAAAGACCGCCTGCACGCGGACGTTGTGACCCACATGAAGGAGCGGAATAAGACCGCACTGACGACGGTGCGCAACGTCCTTGGCGAGATCGAAACGCGGGAAAAGTCGGGCAAAACGCCCGTCGAACTGGACGACGCCCAGGTGACAGCGCTGCTGCAGAAGGAAGCGGCCAAGCGGCGGGACACGGCAAAGATCTACACGGACGCCGGCGAGGCCGGAAGGGCCGCCGCGGAGATCGCCGAGGCCGAAGTCATTGAGGGCTACCTGCCCAGCCCGCTGACGGCCGCCGAAGTGGAGGCGATCGTTGATGAGACCATTGCCGGGCTGCGGTCCGAAGGTGTGGAGCCCGGTCTGCGCCAGCTGGGAGCCGTCATGAAGCCGGTAACCGCGAAGATCGCCGGCCGCTTTGATGGAAAAGCCGTCAGCGAGATTGTCCGCAGCCGTTTGGCCTGAGACCGGCTCCAACAGACCGGAAAGGCACGCCGACAATGGGTGGGCGTGCCTTGGTCCTGCGGGCTGGGTTTCCAGCCTGACCGGTGGTGCTGCGAAGGTCCGGAATTAGCCTTCGCAGTCCGTGCAGTAGCTGTGGCCGTCCTTCTGCCGTGCAATCTGCGAGCGGTGACGGACAAGGAAGCAGGAGTAGCAGGTGAATTCGTCCTCGGCCTGGGGGATAACCTGCACGACCAGTTCCTCGGCAACGAATTCGCCTCCCGGGACACCGGCGCCGTCCAGCCCGTCTGCTTCATCGAGCTCGAGCACCACGCTGCGCGCGTCCGGTGCGTTGGCGGACTGCAGTGCCTCGAGCGAGTTGTCCTGCGACTCCTTGACGTCGGAGCGAAGTTCATCGTAATCGGTTGCCACTTAGGTGTATCTCTTTTCTTTGGTTCGTCTGTCGCGTATGCAACGTACAGCATCCAGCTACTATTCCCCAATAGGCTGGCGGAAAAATTTGTCTGTGGCGCCGCAAGGAAGTATGGGCAAAACGCCGGGACTCAATCGGCAAACCATAAGAGTACGCCAAACGAGGCTCGCCGATACGCCATGGTGGGCGGGAGCGTGGAGACTTTGTTCACATGACGCGACGCATCTCACTTTGGTTCCCTCGGAACGGCCAGCGTACCCGCGTGCGCAGTGGCACTGGACCATCAGTCTTTCGCTGCATTTGCAGGTGACCGAACAACATCAGAACCATTAGCCAAGACGTTCCTTGTTGGCCTCCCCCAGAGTGCTACCTGGTGGGGTTCGCACCGTGACATGGTGAAATGGTGCCCTGCGAGGATAGGGCCTGTGCAGTTCGTCCTGGCCCATCCAGCGAGGACCTCGACGATGCCCTTGAATGCCGGGCTTCCTACGGCCCAACGATCCAGGTTCTTTTTGACCGGCATAAAGTGCAACGGGGTGTCCTCGTTGTCCGGATCCTGGTCGAGTCGATCCTCACACCCGAGTGCTCATCCATGGACTGTCCCCTTCAGGCCACACATGCCTTGAGCGTTGCCGGTAACGTCGGTCGCCATATTTAGCCGGCAATCCCGCCCGGCAACTTTGGTCCCTGCACAAGAGATTACCTGCCACGCGAGTCCGTTGGGGTGCAGGTGTCTTTGGAACGCCCGTGGACGAAAGGGGAACTCGCGTGGGCGGGAACGAAAAAAACCCCTAGAATCCTTGGATTCTAGGGGTTTTCCCTTGTGCGCGGAGGGGGACTTGAACCCCCACCCCCTTTCGAGGACTAGCACCTCAAGCTAGCGCGTCTGCCATTCCGCCACCCGCGCAGGTGGTAATTCGGAGAACGTTTCCGCCTTTCAGCGTTTCGCTTTTCTCCGAAGCAGCGAGAAAGACTCTACATGAACTTTCCTGGAAGATGAAATCGGAGCGGATGGGTAGGCTGAAGGCACGCGAATCCGCCCTTGGTTCCCAGCAGCCGCCCATCTTTATGAGGAGAGCCCCATGACCGAAATCCGCCCCGAAGATGAAGTTGTCCGGATCTGCCAGGAGCTCATCCGGATCGACACCTCGAACTACGGTGACGGTTCGGGGCCCGGGGAGCGGGCTGCTGCCGAGTACACCGCGGGGCTGATCGAGGAAGTTGGCCTCGCTGCCGAGATTTTTGAATCGGCGCCGGGGCGCGCAAGCGTTGTTACCCGGATGGCAGGCGAAGATCCGTCTGCCAGCGCGCTGGTGGTGCACGGACACCTTGACGTCGTTCCGGCCCTGCGGGATCAGTGGTCCGTGGATCCCTTCGGTGCAGAACTCAAGGATGGACTCATCTGGGGCCGCGGGGCCGTGGACATGAAGGACATGGACGCCATGATCCTGTCCGTCATGCGGGATCTTGCCCGATCCGGCCGCCAGCCCAAGCGGGACATCGTGTTCGCCTTCTTTGCTGACGAGGAAGCCGGCGGCGAATACGGCGCCCGCTACGCCGTGGACAAGCGACCGGAGCTGTTCGAGGGCGCCACAGAGGCGATCTCGGAAGTGGGCGGGTTCTCGGCCACCATCGGCGGGCAGCGCACGTACCTTCTGCAGACAGCCGAAAAGGGCATCTCCTGGCTCCGCCTTGTGGCCCACGGCAGGGCAGGACACGGTTCGCAGATCAATACCGACAACGCCGTAACGAGGCTGGCGGCAGCCGTCACCCGGATCGGCCAGTACAAGTGGCCAATTGAGCTCACCCCCACCACCCAGCAATTCCTGGACGGCGTGACGGAACTCACCGGCGTCGAATTCGACCCGGACAACCCGGACCGGCTGCTGGACCAGCTGGGCACGGTGGCGCGCTTCGTCGGCGCGACCCTCCAGAACACCACCAATCCCACCCTGTTGAAGGGCGGCTATAAGCACAACGTCATCCCGGAGTCGGCAGAGGCGCTGGTGGACTGCCGGACGCTGCCCGGGCAGGAGGAACAGGTCCTGGAAATCGTGCGGGAACTCGCCGGATCCGGTGTTGATGTCAGCTACGTGCACAACGACGTCTCACTTGAAGTTCCTTTCGCCGGGAACCTGGTGGACTCCATGATCGATGCACTGCACTCCGAAGACCCGGGAGCCAAGGTTCTGCCCTATACCCTTTCCGGCGGCACGGACAACAAGTCCCTGAGCCGGCTGGGCATCACCGGCTACGGTTTCGCGCCGCTCATGTTGCCTGACGACCTGGACTTCACCGGAATGTTCCATGGTGTGGACGAACGTGTGCCGGTGGACTCCCTGAAGTTTGGTGCCCGGGTCCTCAACACACTCCTCACCAACTACTAGGGGCAGGGACATGACGCCCGAGGAAGTCCTCCCGGACCACCTGCTGGAAGGCATCCGGGCCCGCGCCGCGGGCTACGACCGGGACAATGCCTTCTTCACCGAGGATCTTGAGGAACTGACCGCCGCCGGTTACCTGAAGCTTTTTGTCCCAACGTCCGACGGCGGCCTCGGCCTCGGACTCGAAGCGGCAGCTCAGTGCCAGCTCAGGCTGGCAACGGCGGCCCCGGCAACCGCCCTGGCAATCAACATGCATTTGGTGTGGACCGGCGTCGCCCGGTTGCTCGCCGCCAGGGGCGACGACTCGCTGGGCTTTGTCCTCCGGGACGCCGCCCGCGGCGAGGTCTTCGCGTTCGGCAACTCCGAGGCGGGAAACGACTCCGTGCTCTTTGACTCGAGGACGGTGGCAACCCCGGTGCCGGACGGTGCGTACAGGTTTACCGGGAAAAAGATCTTCACCAGCCTCTCACCCGCGTGGACCCGCCTGGGTATTTTCGGCAAGGACGCCGAGGCCAGAGGAGGGGAGGGGGAACTGGTGCACGGTTTTATAGACCGGGATTCCGCCGGCTACACCATCCTGGAGGACTGGGACACCCTGGGCATGCGGGCAAGCCAGTCCAACACCACCGTGCTGGACGGCGCGGAAGTCCGCGCAGACCGCATCTTCCGCAAATTGCCGGTGGGACCCAACGCCGACCCGCTGATCTTCGCCATCTTTGCCTGCTTTGAATCGCTGCTGGCGGCCGTTTATACGGGCATCGGCGAGCGTGCACTGGCCCTCGGCGTGGAAGCCGTGAAGCGGCGGACCTCGTTCAAGAACGCCGGCAGAAGCTACGCCCAGGACCCGGACATCCGCTGGAAGGTGGCCGAGGCAGCCATGGCCATGGACATCCTCTATCCCCAACTGCTGGCCGTAACCCGCGACGTCGACAACCTCTCCGATCACGGCGCGCAGTGGTTCCCCAAACTCGTTGGGCTGAAGGTGAACGCCACGGAAACCGCACGGCGGGTGGTGGACCTCGCCATCCGGGTCAGCGGCGGCTCCAGCTACTTCCGCGGTTCCGAACTTGAGCGGCTCTACCGGGACGTGCTGGCCGGAATGTTCCACCCGTCCGATGACGAGTCAGCGCACAACACCGTCGCCAACGCCTGGCTGGGGCCGCTCGAAACCTAGACGGTCCGCTGGTCTCCGCACCCTAGCCCGGGGTTTTCATGGGGGTGCCGCTGGGTTGGCGTGTTAATCAGGGAAAGGGTGCTCTGAGCTGGGAAAATAGTGGTTGTCGAGACCGTTATTTGCCGAGCGAGGGAGCACCCTTTCGATGCAGAAGTCTACCGCTGTTTTCCCGTCCCTGCCGGTCAGTTTCACCGGCCAGTCGCTGATCTCCCACGCGGGGGTTTCGGTGCTCGCCGGCTTCATGGACGCGCTGGGTTTCGGCAGGCTGTGCGAGGACCGGCTCGGCCAGTTTGTTCCCTCGGGAGCGAAGCACCGGCCTGGCCGGCTGGTCGGGTCCCTTGCCGCGATGCTCGCCGCGGGAGGTGAACACGCCTCGGACCTGGATATCCTGCGCTCCTCACCCGGGGTCTTCGGTCAGCTGCCCTCGAACGCGACCATGTCCCGGTTCTTCGAACGCACCGTGGCGAACCCGGAGCTGTTCGGCTACGGATTCGAGACCCTCACCCGGGAACTGCGCACCCGGGCCTGGACCGCCGCCGGGAACCGGAACCCGGCCCTGACCGCAACAGCCGCGGATCCGCTCATCATCGACATCGACGCGACCCTGGTGACCTCACACTCGGACAAGGAAAACGTCGCCGGTACCTACAAGGGCGGCTACGGATTCGCCCCCTTCATCGCCAGCGCCGATTACGGGGCCGGTAATGGTTCCGGGGAAATCCTCGCGGCCGTGCTCCGGCCAGGGAACGCCGGGGCGAACAGCGCCGAGGACCACATCCGGGTCTTCCACACCGCCGCCGCCCAACTCCCCGACGGGTTCTTCACCGACACCGGGGCCTTGGCCGGGGAGAAGGTCCTGGTCCGCACCGACAGTGCCGGGGCCTCCAGGAAGTTCCTCTGGCACCTGCACAGCCTGGGCGTGCAGTTCACCACCAGCTACACCCTGCCGTTCGGCAAAGCCCACATGGTCGACTGGATCAGTGACAAAGAGTACTGGCAGCCGGCCCTGGACCAGTCCGGAAACGACCGGACCGATGCGTGGGTCATCAACGCCACGGACGTCATCCCGCTCACCGATTACCCTCCGGGCACCAAACTTTTCCTGCGCGCCGAGCCGCTGCATCCGGGCGCGCAGCCGACCCTGGTCGATGTTGACGGGCACCGGATTACCGCGTTCCTGACCAACTCGCCGCGCTGGCACGGGCCGTTCCTGGACGCCAGGCACCGGGCCCGGGGCCGGTGCGAGAACAGGATCAAAACCCTGAAAAACACCGGCCTGGGCAAGCTGCCGTTCTTTGATTTCGCGGCGAACCAGGCCTGGGCGAACATCGCCGCGCTGGCGTTCAACCTGGTGTCCTGGCTCCAGCTCGCCGCCCTCCCGGACGGCCACCGGGCCAAGGGCTGGGACATCAAACGCTGGCGCTACCGGCTCTTCGCGATTGCCGGGAAAATCATCACCCGCGCCCGCCGCACCCAGCTCCTACTCCCGGAATCAGCGCCAGAGAAAGACCTCGTGAAACTGCTCCTAGACAACACCAGCCAGCTCAAAGTGTTGCTCTCCCCAGGCTGAAACAGGGCCTTTACCCTGTCCCGACGAGCAGCTCCCTCACCGGAAGTGGAACCGGCGCCAACCCAGCGAACCAACAGGCCACACCAGACTGCCCGAAAACAGAAAACAAAACTCGGATCAGCCGCAGGCGCAAAACCGCGACCGTCACGGCGCATCATGAAAAATCGGGGCTAGACGGTCCGCTGGACCTGCATGACCCGGCGGCGGAGCCAGAAGCGCCTCGCTCCGCCCATGTACAGCACGCTGCGCTCCAGTTCCCATTTGCCGTACTCGGAGTGCTCCACGAGCCGGCGACGGGCCTCAGGCAACGAATCCACGGGGCTGACCGTCAGTACAAGGTACTCGTACTGCTTCAGAAAGTCCCGCTCGCGACGGACCGAGCTGGTGAGAAATTGTTCCTTCATTGCTCTCCATTTTCGTCCTTTTCCGGCTAACGTGAAGTCATGAGCATCGATCCGCGTGTCGCGCTTCAGTCCCTGACATCCGCCTTGGAAGAACACCTTATAGCAGCATCCAACAGGCGAGGGGATGGGGACCCCGCCGTCGAAGCGGCATTTTTTGCGGTCGCAGATGCCTTCGAAGTTTACGAAGACGCGCTCTACGAGGCGTACAGCGAAGTGACGCCCCTCCAGGTCTTTGACGACGAAGAGGACGAGGACGAGGAATCCGGCATCGACGATGACGAGGACCTCGAAATCGTCGAGGAATAACACGCGTCGTCCTTCAGTCTCCTCAGCCGCGGCGGCCCGCGCAACCTTAGCCGGGCTGGGACACGTCCTCCAGCGCACACGCTATCTCCGGGGGTAGCTGGGTCAGTTGGGCGGCGAGGATCTCCTTGGCCTGCAGCGGCGTCCGGGGCCCCACGATGGCGGTGGCCACACCGTGCTGCGCCAGCAGCCAGCTCAGCGAAACGTCCAACGGGGTTCTGCCCAGGCCCTTCGCCGCCATGGAAACGGCCTCCACCACACTCGAGGGCCCCGGCTGCAGATATGGCTCCACATAGGGCGCAGCATCACCGCGTGCGGCCCTGGAATCAGCCGGGATGCTGCCCCGGTATTTGCCCGTCAGCACCCCGCGCCCCAGCGGGGCCCACGCCATCAGGCCCAGGCCCGCGTCCTCGACGGCGGGGATGAGTTCCGCCTCCGGCGTCCGCCGGACCAGGGAGTACTCGGCCTGCGCGGCAACAAGGGGAAATCCGGCAACGGCGGCTGCTTTGGCGCTCTGCCAGCCGTTGAAGTTGGCGATGCCCGCATAACGGGCGCGCCCGCTGCGGACCGCGAATTCGAGGGCTGAGAGCGTTTCTTCCAAGGGAACATTGCCGTCCCAGGCCTGGGCGAACCATACGTCCACGTAGTCGGTCCCCAGCCTCGCCAGGCTCGCATCCAAAGCACTCAGCATCGCGTTCCGGGACGTGTCCACCGCCCGCCTGCCGTCCGACGTCGAGGTCCCAGCCTTCGTGGAAATCGACACTTCGGTGCGGGAGACCACGTCACCCAGAAGCGAGCCGATCAGCGCCTCGGAGCCGCCATCGGAGTACGACGCTGCGGTGTCGATGTGCTTTCCGCCGCCATCAACAAAGGTGCGCAAGATGTCCGAGGCGTCCTGCTCGTCGGTTTCATTGGCCCACGACATGGTGCCGAGGGAAAGGGCGGAGACACGCAATCCACTGTTGCCGACGTAACGCTGCTGCATAGCTGCAAGCTTACGGGGAATCAACAGGGCGCATGACGTAGTGTCTTAGCGTGAACTGGATTGAGGCGGCCCTGCTGGGCCTGGTACAGGGTCTGACCGAATTTCTACCGATTTCATCAAGCGCGCACCTGCGGATTGTGGGGCAGTTCCTGCCCAACGCCTCGGATCCCGGGGCGGCCTTTACGGCCATCACCCAGCTGGGAACTGAAACGGCTGTGGTGATCTACTTTTGGCGCGATATCGTCCGGATCGTCAAGGCCTGGGCCGGGTCGCTGGCGGGGCGGGTTTCGCGCCAGGACCCTGACGCACGCATGGGCTGGCTGGTGATCCTCGGCAGCCTGCCCATCATCGTGCTGGGCCTGCTGTTCCAGGACCAGATCGAGTCAGTGCTGCGCAGCCTGTGGATCGTCGCCACCATGCTGATCGTTTTTGGTTTGATCCTGGCCGTGGCGGACGCCGTCGGAAAACAGGACCGGGACCTGACCCGGCTGAGTTACAAGCACGGCATCCTCTACGGATTGGCCCAGGCCATGGCGCTCATCCCCGGTGTTTCGCGATCCGGTGGCACTATCACCGCCGGCCTCCTGATGGGTTACACCCGCGAAGCCGCGGCACGCTATTCGTTCCTGCTCGCCATCCCGGCCGTGTTCGGCAGTGGCTTGTACCAGCTGTACAAAGTGGTCTCGAAGGATGGCATCACCGGACCGTTCGGCCTGCCGGAGACTGCACTGGCCACCGTCATCGCCCTGGTGGTGGGCTACATCATCATTGGCTGGTTCCTCAAATTTGTCTCCACCCGCAGCTACCGGCTGTTCGTCTGGTACCGGATCCTCCTCGGCCTCGCCCTCTATCTCCTGCTCGGTTTCAATGTCATCAGCGCGTAGAAGTAGGCTTGGGCTGTGAAATCCTGGATCTCCCGCCCTGTTCCTGTGCTGCCCGGCGCCACGCCGGCCATCCGTCTGTTCGATACCGCCCTGGGGCGTGAGGTCAGCCTGCCGGCCAGTGGTGAGCAGTCGATGTACGTCTGCGGCATCACCCCCTATGACGCCACCCACATGGGCCATGCCGCCAGCTACGTGGCGTTCGACCTCCTGAACAGGGTCTGGCGCGACGCCGGCCTTAAGGTCGCTTACGTCCAGAACGTCACCGACGTCGACGACCCCCTGTTGGAGCGCGCCACAGCCACCGGAGTGGACTGGCGTGACCTCGCGGCGAGCCAGATTGAGCTATTCCAGACGGACATGGAAGCCCTCAACGTCATCGCCCCGGACCACTACGTCGGCGCGGTCGAATCCGTGGGCCTGATAGTTCCTGCCATTGAGCGGCTGCTCGAGCTCGGGCTTGCCTACCGCGTGGCCGGCGCCGCAGGAGAGCCCGACGGCGATGTGTACTACGACGTCGAGGCCGCCGGGAAGCAATCAATGGCCCCGGACGCCTGGACCCTGGGTTCGATCTCCCGCCTTGGGGAGGCCGAAATGCTGGAGTTGTTCGCCGAACGCGGTGGCGACCCCGGCAGGGCCGGCAAACATCAGGCCCTGGACCCGTTGCTGTGGCGGGTAGCCCGCGACGGTGAGCCCAGCTGGCCCGGCGGTGAGCTTGGTCAAGGCAGGCCGGGCTGGCACATCGAGTGCACGGTTATTGCCCGGCAGTATCTTCCCGCCCCCTTTACCGTCCAGGGCGGCGGTTCAGACCTGATCTTCCCGCATCACGAGATGGGTGCCGGGCACGCCTATTCGCTGACCGGCGTGCCGCTGGCCCAGCACTACGCCCACGCAGGCATGGTGGGGCTCGACGGTGAAAAGATGAGCAAATCCAAGGGAAACCTGGTGCTGGTCTCCAAGCTCCGGGCAGACGGCGAGGAACCGGCCGCCATCCGGCTGGCCATTCTTGCCCACCACTACCGGTCGGACTGGTCGTGGACTGCCGAGGGCTTCGAAGAAGCCAAAACCAGGCTTGCCACGTGGCGCCAGGCCCTGACGACGGCGCCGGCAGGTTCCGCCGCAAGTCTGATTCGTGACATGCGGTCCGCCCTGTCCGCAGACCTGGACGCCCCGGCGGCACTGGCAGCGGTAGACCGGTGGGCCGAAAGCGCCGTTGCGGCAGCGGGTCCCGGCTGCCAGCAGGATCAAGCCCTGGTGAGCGACGCCGTCGAGGCACTGCTCGGCGTCGTTCTCTGATTCCAACCCGTGATTGCCACAGTGACCGCGGCAGCGGCACGGCCACTGTGGCTCCGCTTTAGGGTTTGTCGCGGCCCCGGCGTTTGAGGTAACGCTCAAATTCACGGGCAATGGACTCACCGCTGGCCTCCGGGAGATCCGCGGTGTCCTTGGCCTCTTCCAGCTGCCGGACATATGCGGCGATTTCCGGGTCCTCTGTGGCCAGCTCATCCACCCCGCGCTCCCAGGCGGCCGCCTCCTCCGCCAGCTCGTGAGTGTCCAACGGGACCTGGAGAAGCTCCTCCACCCGGTTCAGGAGGGCCAGCTGCGCCTTGGGCGAAGGGGCCTGGGCCACGTAATGCGGGACGGCCGCCCATAAGGACAGGGTGGGAATGCCAGCCAGCAATGCCACCTCCGACAGGACGCCAACAATGCCGACCGGCCCCTCGTACTGGGACGGTTCCAGGTTGAGCCGTTCCCGCAACTGGGGATCATCCGAAGAGGTACTCACGGGAATCGGCCTGCTGTGGGGGACATCAGCCAGGAGCGCACCCACCAGGACCACATAGTCAACCTTCAAAGCCTCGGCATGGACCAGCAGTTCCGCCGTGTAGGCACGCCACTTGTACGACGGCTCAATGCCCTGGACAAAGATGACGTCCACATTGGAATCCGGTGCAGCCGCCTTGTAGATGCGGGTGGAGGGCCACTTGATCTTTCGTTCACCCGCGGCGTTCCGGCGGACGGTAGGGCGGGTGAACTGGAAATCGTAGTATTCGTCGGCATCGATGGACGCGACCTTCTTACCGCCCCATGCCTTGTTGAGGTAGCGCAATGAGTCGCTTGCGGCCTCACCGGCATCGTTCCAGCCCTCAAACGCCGCCAGCATCACCGTGATGCGCTCCCCGTCAGCCACTGGCAGCAGGAACTGGTCCTGTTCAGGCGCGGCGCCTGGTTCCGTGGTGTCTCCGTCGAAGCTATTCATTTCTTCACCCTACGTCCAAGGACCGGGGCGATGCAGTGAATACAGGTCCCAAAAAGGCCGCCGGCCGCGATTCCGCCTGCCCGCGGCGGGCCATATTCGCCAAGGGCGTACCCCACGGCTGGCATTCAGCCCCGCACCGTAGACTGAAGCCATGCGATCCTTACCCTCCGATTCACCGCTCCGCGCCGTACTTTGGGACATGGACGGGACCATCGTGGACACAGAACCGTACTGGATCGCCGCGGAACACGCGCTCGTGGAAGCCCACGGCGGCAGCTGGTCGCACGACCAGGCCACCCAACTCGTGGGGCAGGCACTGACGTTTTCGGCCGGGGTCCTGCAGGAGGCAGGAGTGCGGCTGGAGACCAGGGAGATCATCGATGCCTTGACTGCCGAGGTCATTGAGAGCGTCCAGCGCGCCGTGCCGTGGCGCCCCGGAGCGAGGGAACTGCTCGATGACCTGCACCAGGCCGGCGTGCGGTGCGCGTTGGTGACCATGTCCGAAGGGCCCCTGGCCCGCGAGATCGTGGCAAACCTGCCCAAGCCCTACTTTGAGTTCCTGGTGACGGGAGACACCGTCACCCAGGGGAAACCCCATCCGGAGGCGTACCTCAAGGCGGTGGCACTGCTTCAGGAGGCTGACCCGGGACTGACCATCGACCATTGCGTCGCGCTGGAAGATTCGGCACCCGGCGTTGCCGCGGCCCTCGCGTCAGGCGTCGCCACCGTGGCCATTCCGCATATTGTTCCCCTCCCCGAGGATCCGCGGCACACAACCTGGTCTTCGCTGGCGGGGCGCTCCGTGTCCGAACTGGAGGCCATTGCGGCGGGCAGCCTGGCAGCCGCGTCCGGCTCGGAACCGGCTCTTGGGAGCCTGTCTTGAGCGACACGCCGGCCCCAACCCGGAAGGAAGGGATCCGCCTCGGCCGGATCGCCGGGATCCCGGTCATCCTGGCTTACTCGTGGTTTGTGATTGCAGCCTTTACAGTCATCGTCTATGGTCCGGTCCTGCTTCAGCGAAATCCCGCTCTTGGCACCACCGCCTACTACGTGGCCTTCGCGTACGCGTTGCTCCTGCTTATTTCGGTCCTGGTCCACGAGCTGGCGCACGCCCTCACCGCCAAGATCTACGGCTGGCCCACGCAGAAAATCGTCCTCAACCTCTGGGGCGGCCACACCCAGTTCGAGAACTTCACGGCCTCGCCCGGCCGCTCCGTCATCGTGGCACTGGCCGGACCCGCCGCCAACCTGGTCCTCGCCGGCGGGGCCTGGCTTGTGCTGTCCGGCAGCAGCCTGGGCGTTGTGGCGGACACCCTGACCAACATCTTTATGTGGGCCAACTTCGTCATCGGCATCTTCAACGTCCTGCCGGGACTCCCGCTGGACGGGGGACGCATCGTGGAATCAGCCGTCTGGAAAGCCACCGGCAGCCAGGCCAGGGGGACCGTCGCCGCCGGCTGGGCAGGCCGGCTTATTGTGGTGGCTTTGGGCCTTTGGTTCATTGTCATGCCGCTGCTGTCCGGGGACACCCCTGACTTCAGCTTCCTGATGATCACCGTCCTTGTGGGCGGATTCCTGTGGATGGGTGCCAGCGCGGCAATCCAGCAGGGAACCCTGCGCGGCAGGCTGCATCTGGTGAGCGCAACCGCCTTGGCAACTCCCGCCGTCGGCATTCCCGCCACGGCCACCGTGGCCGACATCCGGCGACTCTCGACGGACGGGACTGCGGTGGTGACCTGCGGACCCGAGGGCCGGCCGGAGGGCGTGGTCGACCCGGGTGCCCTCGCTGCGGTTCCCGAGTCTGCTGCGGAATCCACCCCTGCGACGGCGGTCTCGTACGCCCTCGTGCCCGGCGCCTATGTGCCCGAGTGGTCCCAGGGGCAGGAGCTGATCCAATACCTCTCCCAGCTCGAGGGCCGGGAATATGCCGTGGTGGATCACCACGGCGTTGTGACGGGACTGCTGTCGCAGAATGCCATCGTGAGCGCCATCACCGGCAAAGCCGTCCGGTCAAAGAAACATCCGCAGAACCAAAGCCGGTAGAGTTGCATGCCGGCCCTGCACTTGCCGCCGGAAGGCTGCCCCGGGCCTGAACGCGCCGGACGGTCAGACTCCGTGTATGCGCCCACAGTCTTACAGGAGCGAGGAAATTCATGAGCAGCGAATCTGCCGCCGATACCGCAACACCATCCACAACGGCGTTGTCCACCACAAGTGGGGCTGCCGGCGTCACCCAGCCGGTAGGTGCTGCCCGCCGCCGCGGACCTTTCCGTGAAGGCGAGCGGGTCCAGCTGACCGACGAACGCGGCCGTATGAACACCATCACCCTCGAAACCGGGGGAGCCTTCCACACCCACCGGGGCTTTCTTAACCATGATGAGATCATCGGCAAGGCAGACGGCTCGGTGGTGGTCAACAACGTTGGCCAGCAGTACCAGACCCTGCGCCCGCTCCTCTCCGACTTCGTCCTTTCCATGCCCCGCGGCGCCGCAGTGGTGTATCCCAAGGATGCCGGACAGATCGTCACCATGGCCGATATCTTCCCCGGTGCCAGGGTTGTTGAAGCCGGAGTGGGGTCAGGCGCGCTGTCCATCTCGCTGCTGCGCGCCGTGGGCGACAACGGCTACCTCCATTCCTTCGAACGCCGCGAAGAGTTCGCAGACATTGCCCGGGGCAATGTGGAGACGATCTTCGGCGGCCCGCACCCCGCCTGGAAAATTTCGCTCGGCGATTTCCAGGAGGAAGTGGTCCGCACCGAAGCTCCCGGTTCCGTCGACCGCGTCGTCCTGGACATGCTGGCTCCCTGGGAGTGCCTCGACGCCGTCGCCACGGTGCTGGCACCCGGTGGGGTCTGGATCAACTACGTCGCCACCGTCACGCAACTGTCCCGGACCGCCGAGGCCATCCGGGCAGATGGCCGGTTCACCGAACCCGACGCCTGGGAATCCATGGTCCGCGGCTGGCACCTGGAGGGGCTCGCGGTCCGCCCGGACCACCGCATGGTGGCCCACACGGGCTTCCTCCTGGTCACCCGCCGCCTTGCCGACGGCGTCACCGGCATTTCCGTGAAACGCCGCCCTTCGAAGACAGATTTCAACGAGGAAGATGTCAACGCCTGGACCCCCGGGGCAGTGGGTGAACGGCTGGTCTCGGACAAGAAACTCCGCCGCGCGGCACGCGATGCCATCGCCGGAACCAACGTCAAGGACGGCCCGGAGATCACGGAATAGTCCACATTTCGGGAGTCTCCAGCAGTACCTGCCAAGTTGGGGCTAAGGTCTTAATAAGAAGCGCAGGAAGGGGCTGATGCATCATGGAGACGCCGAATCAGGACTCCGGACGTACACCGGCGGAGCAGGCTGCCGCCAATGAGCTGTCCGTTGCCGACAGGCAGGTCAATGTCCTTCGGGACAAACTGCGGCACATCGATCGGCAGCTTGCTGCTGCAACGCAGAACAATACCAAGCTGGTCAGCATGCTGGAGGCGGCGAAAGCCGAGATCCTGCGCCTGAAAAATGCCCTGGACCAGGAGGGCCAGCCGCCGTACAGCTTTGGCACCATCCTGCAGCTCAATCCCCGGCGCATGCCATCAGCCGGGAACAGCGGCCAGGCCGTCACCGAGGAGTCTGCGGACATCTTCAACGCGGGCCGGAAAATGCGGGTGGGAATCAGCCCGCTGGTAAACATCGGCCAGCTGTCCGTGGGCCAGGAAGTCCTGCTCAACGAGGCACTGCTGATTGTTGCCGGCCTGGGTTATGAACGCGCGGGCGAACTCGCCACCCTTAAGGAAATGCTGGGCACGGACCGTGCGCTGGTGGTGGGCCGGGCGGATGAGGAACGCGTCATCAGGCTGTCCGGCGCTCTCCTCGCCGAGAAGCTCAGGGTCGGTGACGCGCTCTCAATCGATTCCCGCACCGGTTATGCCCTCGAAAAAGTGCCCCGCTCCGAGGTGGAAAACCTGGTCCTCGAAGAGGTGCCGGACATCACCTACGAGGACATCGGCGGTCTCGGCCCACAGATTGAACAGATCCGGGATGCCGTGGAGTTGCCCTTCCTGCACCCGGACCTCTACCGGGAACACGGCCTGAAGGCCCCCAAGGGCATTCTTCTGTATGGTCCGCCGGGCTGCGGCAAAACGCTTATTGCCAAGGCGGTAGCCAACTCCCTCGCTGCACGGGCAGCGGAGCGGACCGGCAACGTGGACCTGAAGAGTTACTTCCTTAACATCAAGGGCCCCGAACTCCTGGATAAGTACGTGGGCGAAACGGAACGCCACATCCGCCTGATCTTCTCCCGGGCCCGGGAGAAGGCCTCGGACGGCAGCCCGGTCGTGGTCTTCTTTGACGAGATGGATTCCCTCTTCCGCACCCGCGGCACGGGAATTTCCTCCGACGTCGAGACCACCATCGTGCCTCAGCTCCTGAGCGAAATTGATGGCGTGGAGCGGCTGGACAACGTCATCGTCATCGGCGCATCCAACCGCGAGGACATGATTGATCCTGCCATCCTCCGGCCGGGCCGGCTCGATGTGAAGGTGAAGATCCAGCGGCCTGATGCCGAAGCCGCGGCGGACATCTTCAACAAATACATCACCACGGACCTGCCGTTCCACGAGTCTGACCTCGCCGAACACGACGGCGACGTCCAGGCCACCGTGGACGCCATGATCCAGCGCACGGTTGAAGCCATGTACTCCACGGAGAAATCCAACGAGTACTTGGAAGTCACCTACGCCAACGGTGACACCGAGATGCTGTACTTCAAGGACTTCAATTCCGGCGCCGTGGTTCAGAACGTGGTGGACCGGGCCAAGAAGTACGCCATCAAGGACCTTCTCACCCTGCATCAGAAGGGTCTCCGGATCGAGCACCTCCTGCGGGCCGTCGTGGATGAATTCCGCGAACACGAGGACATGCCCAACACCACCAACCCGGATGACTGGGCACGCATCTCCGGTAAGAAGGGGGAGCGGATTACGTACATCCGCACCATTGTCCAAGGCAAGGCAGGACAGGAGCCCGGCAAGTCCATCGAAACGATGCCCACCACGGGACAGTACCTATGACCGCAGTTCCGGAACGACCCGCAGGGGAATCGCTCCCCGTCGGCGGTGCCATGCGCGTCATGGGTGCCGAGACGGAGTACGGCATCCACGCCCCGTCCGCCCCCGGAGCCAACGCCACCATGATGTCTGCGCGCGTAGTCCAGGCATACGCCCAGGTGACCCGGCAGCGGGCTGCAGGCGGGGCTGAAACCCGGTGGGACTACACCGATGAGGAGCCGCTGCACGACGCCCGTGGCTGGACGCTTGAACGCGCCTCCGCCCACCCCAGCCAGCTCACGGACCAGCCGCCGGTGCTCGACGCCGAAGCGGTGGCACTGGCATACGGCCGCGAGGAACTTGAGCTGGACGGCGAGGATGAGTCCGGCAGCCTGCTGATGAACATGGTGCTCGGGAATGGCGCCCGGCTGTACGTGGACCACGCCCACCCCGAGTATTCCAGCGCCGAGGTGACGAACCCCCGTGATGCTGTGATTTGGGATGCCGCCGGGGATCAGGTGGCGCTGGCAGCGGTGCGGCGCCTTGCCGCGGACCCCGAGCTTCCGCCGATCAACCTGTACAAGAACAACACGGACAACAAGTCCGTCTCTTATGGCTCCCATGAGAACTACCTCATGCCCCGCTCTGTGCCGTTCGGGGACATCGTGCGCGGCCTCACCCCGTTCTTCGTCACACGCCAGATCATCTGCGGCTCCGGCCGCGTGGGACTCGGCCAGGACAGTTCCACGCCCGGCTACCAGATCAGCCAGCGCGCGGACTTTTTTGAAGCCGAGGTTGGGCTGGAGACGACGATCCGCCGGCCCATCATCAACACCCGGGACGAACCCCACGCCACTGCCGACAAATACCGGCGCCTGCACGTCATTATCGGCGACGCGAACCTCAGCCAGTCCTCGAATTACCTCAAGTTCGGCACCACCGCGCTGGTGCTCAGCCTGATTGAGGCCGGCCTGGCGCCCAAGGTGGAGGTCTACGAGCCGGTGCAGGCCCTTCAGGCGGTCAGCCACGATACCTCCCTGACCACGAAACTCAGGTTGGTGGACGGACGCCGGGTGACGGCGTTGGATCTGCAATGGATGTACCACGAGGCGGCGGCCAAACTGGCGCAGGACACAGGCGTTGCCGATGCCGTGGACGGGGACGGCCACACCCACGACGTTCTGGAACGCTGGGCCACCACCCTGACACAGCTCGATGCCGACCGGGGTGCGGCGGCGACGTCCGTTGAGTGGCTGGCCAAACTTTCGCTGCTGGAGGGCTACCGGGAACGTGACAATCTCGCCTGGAGTGATGCCAGGCTGGGTTTGGTTGACCTCCAATGGGCCGATATCAGGCCCGAAAAGGGCCTGTACTACCGTTTCCTGGCCAGGAACCGGATGCAGCGGATTGTCGACGACGCCGTGATCGCCGCCGCTGTGACCGAACCGCCGCCGGATACCCGCGCGTTCTTCCGCGGACGCTGCGTCAGCAGTTTCGGCAAAGACGTGGTAGGCGCCAGCTGGGACTCTGTCATCTTCGATGTCCCCGGCTACGGGCGCTTGCAGCGGGTCCCGACAAGGGAGCCGCTGCGCGGCACCAAGGCCCTTACGGGAGGACTCTTCACCCGGCACCGCACAGCCGGGCCGTTCCTCGCGGAACTCCTCGGGCACACCAGCGCTCCGCCTCCGGCGTAAACCGCCCCGACGGGCTCACAGCGTGGCAATATGGGCGTATCAGCAGATCCGCCCGGATCCGATGATCGCAGAAGGAGAGATTAAGATGGCAGGCCAGGAACAACAGCAGCCACAGTCGCGGGACAGCGAAGTCGAAGACGACATCCCCGAGGCACCGCCCGCGGCCCCCGACGCGCAGGCTTCAGCCGCCACCCAGGGCGTAGATGACCTCCTGGATGAAATCGACGGCGTCCTTGAGTCCAACGCCGAGGAATTCGTCCGCGCCTTCGTCCAAAAGGGCGGCCAGTAACCCGGATCCACGCGGGGCGGTAGCCGCGCACCGGCCGAAAGCTGTACCGACGTAGAAGGACCACGTTCAAGGAGTGCACCAGTGCAGGAATCAACCGCCAACCAGGTAGCCGGCAACGCGACGTCGTCATTTACCGAGCATCTGCAGCGGGACCGGCCGGACCTGCTCCCGTACAACCGTTCGCTGACTGCGGCAGCCGCGCAGGCTACGCCGCTGCAGGTGCCGCACGCCACCACGATCGTGGCAATGAGCTACGGCGGCGGCGTGCTGATGGCAGGGGACCGGCGCGCCACCATGGGCAACGTCATAGCAAGCCGGCACATCGAGAAAGTCTTCCCGGCGGACCGGTACTCAGTCCTGGGCATCGCAGGGACTGCGGGTATTGCCATTGACCTGACCCGGCTTTTCCAGGTGGAACTGGAACACTACGAAAAAATTGAAGGCACACTCCTCAGCCTCGATGGCAAAGCCAACCGGCTTGGTGCCATGATCCGCGGGAACCTTCCCATGGCCCTGCAGGGCCTGGCCGTGGTCCCGCTGTTTGCCGGTTTCGATACCACAGCCGGCGTGGGCCGCCTGTTCTCGTACGACGTCACCGGCGGCCGGTACGAAGAACGCGAGCACCATACGGTGGGCTCCGGCTCGGTTTTTGCCCGCGGTGCCCTGAAAAAGCTCTGGCGCCCCGGCCTGACGGAAGCGGAGGCAGTTTCTGTCGCGGTGGAGTCGCTCTATGACGCAGCCGACGACGATTCCGCAACCGGCGGCCCGGATCCGGTCCGGCAACTGTGGCCGGTGGTGTACACCGTGAACCGCGAGGGTGCCCGGCGCATCCCCGAACCGGAGCTTGCGGCCGTTGCGGGGAGCATCATTGACGCCAGGTCCGCTGAGCGACGGGAGGCCTGAGATGACGCAGCAGTTCTACGTTTCTCCAGAACAACTGATGAAGGACCGTGCGGACTTCGCACGGAAAGGCATCGCCCGCGGCAGGTCCGTGGTGGTCATCAGCTGCCAGGACGGGATTGCCCTGGTGGCCGAGAACCCCTCGCCGTCGCTGCACAAGATCGGTGAAATCTACGACAAAATCGCCTTCGCGGCCGTCGGGAAGTACAACGAATTTGAAAGCCTGCGCCAGGCAGGCGTCCGGTACGCCGACGTCCGGGGCTACTCCTACGACCGCGAGGACGTGACAGCCCGCGGCCTCGCGAGCGTCTACGCGCAAAGCCTGGGCGCCGTTTTCACAGCCGAACAGAAGCCATTCGAAGTGGAACTGGCCGTCGCCGAAGTAGGCGCATCCCCGGAGCAGGACCACCTTTACCGGCTGACGTTCGACGGGTCGATCGCGGACGAACACGGCTTCATCGTGATGGGCGGCCAGGCGGAGCGGGTTTCCGCCGTGATTGCCGACGGCTGGCGGTCCTCGCTGCGCTTTGCTGACGCGGTCCGGCTGGCGATCGGCGGCCTCGCCACCGGCACTGAGCAGGGCGAGTCAGGAGCGACCCTTCCGGCGAAGGCCGTAGAGGTGGCCGTCCTGGACAGGCAGTCGGAAACGGCCCGCGGCTTCCGCCGGGCGTTCCGGCGATTGAACGATGCCGACATTACGGCGCTGCTGGCGGAGGAGGCCTGAGATGGATAAGAGGATCTTCGGTATTGAAACCGAATTCGGGATCTCGTATTCGAGTCCCGATTCACGCCCACTGGCACCGGAGGAGGTGGCCCGATACCTGTTCCGCAAGGTGGTCAGCTGGGGGCGTTCGTCCAACGTGTTCCTGACCAATGGCTCGCGGCTCTACCTCGACGTCGGCTCCCACCCCGAGTACGCCACCGCCGAGTGCGATGACCTCGCCCAGCTGATCGCGCATGACCGGGCCGGCGAGCTCATCCTCGATGACCTTGTGGACGAGGCGCAGGCCAGGCTGGCCGCCGAGGGCTTCAACGGCACCGTCTATCTCTTCAAAAACAACACCGACTCTGCCGGCAATTCCTATGGCAGCCATGAGAACTACCTGATCCCGCGCCGGGGCGAGTTTTCCCGGCTGGCGGAGATTCTCATCCCCTTCCTGGTCACCCGCCAGCTGATCGCGGGTGCAGGCAAGATCCTGAAGACGCCGCACGGGGCGACGTTCGCGTTCTCACAGCGCGCCGACCACATTTGGGAGGGTGTCTCGTCGGCCACCACCAGGTCCCGGCCCATCATCAACACCAGGGACGAGCCGCACGCCGACGCCGAATTTTTCCGGCGGCTCCACGTCATCGTGGGTGACTCGAACATGTCCGAGAGCACAGCCCTGATCAAGGTCGGCACGGTGGACCTCATCCTCCGCATGATCGAAGCCGGGGTAATCATGCGGGACATGCGGATGGAGAATCCCATCCGCAGCATCCGGGAGATCTCGCACGATCTCAGCGGCCGGGCACTGGTCAGGCTGGCCAACGGGCGGCAGCTCACTGCCCTGGAGATCCAGCAGGAGTACCTGACCAAAGTCACGGCGTTCGTCCAGGAACACGGTGCGCACAACCCCCACGTTCCGCTGATCCTCGACCTGTGGGAACGGACGCTGAAGGCCATCGAAAGCGGAAACACCAGCACCATCGACACCGAGATCGACTGGGCCATCAAGAAAAAGCTGATGGACAACTATCGGGAGCGGCACGGTCTGGGCCTGGATGCTCCCCGGATCGCCCAGCTGGACCTGACCTACCACGACATTTCGCGGACGCGCGGCCTGTATTACCTGCTGCAGTCACGGGGAGCGGTGCGCCGGATCGTAGACGACACCGTCATCAAGGATGCAGTGGACGTGCCGCCGCAAACCACGCGGGCCAAGCTCCGGGGTGACTTCGTCCGGCGGGCGCAGGAACTGGGCAGGGACTACACCGTGGACTGGGTGCACCTGAAGCTCAATGACCGCGCCCATCAGACCATCCTGTGCAAGGATCCGTTCCGCAGCGTCGATGACCGGGTGGACGCTCTCCTCGGTTCTATGGGCTGACGTTCAGGTTCAGGGGCTATCCTTGACAGGGCCATTCTTTGGCCCTGCAGCGGTGCCGGGCGCCTGTTCCGGTACCGCGTCCACCCTGCCCCGACGAAAGTTCTCTTACGTGCGCCGAATCCTAGCGATCCTTCTCCCCGGTCTGCTGCTGCTTACCGCTTGCGGCGGTACGCCCGCGGCACCGGAACCCACCAGCCAGGCGGCCGGTGACACTGCCAAGTTCGACTCCCTGAAGCTGACGGATAACGGGGACAAGAAAGCTCCCGGAGTGGAGTTCACCAAGCCTCTTGAGGTGACGGAGCCTACCGTCAAGGTGGTCACCGAGGGCAACGGTGACCGAATCAAAGCCAACCAGGTGGCCAACATCTCCATCCTCGCCGTGAGCGGCGCAGACGGTTCCACGCTGGAGGACACCTTCCCGGCCGAACCTGAGGCACTCGAGCTCAGCGATGACATGAAGACCGGCAACTCCCTGGTCTACAACGCCTTTGTGGGAGCCAAAATTGGTTCCACGCTGGCTCTGGCCGTTCCCGGCCAGACGGCCGCGCCTGCCAGTGCCGCGCCGGACGGCGCCACACCGAGCCCCACGCCGAGCGCCGCCACCCAGCCCACCCAGCTGCTGCTGATCAAGCTGATTTCCGCGAAGGACGTCACGCCGCCGCTTGAGAAGCCCGAAGGCGATCCTGTCACACCGCCGGCCGGCCTCCCGACCGTTAAGGAAAACGACAAGGGCGTTCCCGAGATATCCGTGGACGGCGCTGCTGCCCCGACGGCTCTGGTGGCCCAGGACCTGATCAAGGGCAAGGGTGTGGAGGTCAAAGAAACCGACACGCTCACCGTCAATTACGTAGGTGTGAACCTCGTGGGCGGCACCAAGTTTGATTCGAGTTTCGACCGTGGCCAGCCCGCCAGCTTCCCGTTGACGGGTGTCATTAAGGGCTGGACGCAGGGGCTCACCGGCAAGACGGTCGGCTCACGGGTCCTGTTGGTCGTCCCGAAGGACCTCGCGTACGGTGATGCCGGTCAGGGCGAAGCCAAGGGTGACCTTGTCTTTGTTGTGGATATCCTCGGCGTCAAGTAACTTCCAACCATCACGCACCCAATCAGAAGGAGCAACCATGTCATTTGGTCAGCGTAATTTCGACCGCCAGAAGCCGGAAATCGATTTCCCGCAGGGCGATGTCCCCACCGAACTGGTCATCACGGACCTGATCGAAGGTGACGGTGCCGAGGCCAAGAAGGGCGACACCGTCTCCACCCACTACGTCGGCGTGGCCTGGTCCACGGGCGAGGAATTCGACGCTTCCTGGGGCCGCGGCGCACCGCTGGACTTCCGCGTGGGCGTCGGCCAGGTCATCCAGGGCTGGGACCAGGGCCTGCTCGGCATGAAGGTGGGCGGCCGCCGTCGTCTTGAGATTCCCTCCGAGCTTGCCTACGGCTCCCGCGGTGCCGGTGGCGCCATTGGACCCAACGAAGCACTGATCTTCGTTGTGGACCTGGTCGGCGTGCGCTGACCCGAACACCGTAAGGTCGCCGAAAGGCCAGGGCGCGGTAACAATCAGGAGCTGTCTTCCTGTTGTTGCCGCGCCTTCTGCGTTCCGCGGATGAGTTTAGTAACGTAGCCAGAGTGCCCGTATCCCGTACTGAACGTCTGCTGAACCTGCTGATAGCCCTGCTGAACACCAAATACGGCCTGCGCCGTTCGGAGCTGCGGCTAAAGGTCTATCACGACACCTCCGGCAACGACGTCGCGTTCGGCCGAATGTTCGAGCGGGACAAAAACGATCTCCGCCAATTCGGCTTTGATGTGGAAACAGTCACCGACCACGGGTGGAGCGAAGACGACCCGGCCACGACGCGCTACCGCATCGGCAAGGAATCCAACCGGCTGCCCGACGTCCAGCTCAGCCCGGGGGAGTGGACCGTCCTGCTGCTGGCCTCCCAGCTGTGGGAGCGCGCCGCCCTGGGCACGGCGGCCGCCAACGCCCTGCGTAAGCTGCAGGCCTCCGGAACGCTCGCGGACATCGAGCTTCCCGTCGGAGTCCAGCCCCGGATCAGGCCCGCCGGCCAGGCCTTCGATGACCTGGTGGCGGCCATGCACGCCCAGCACCCCGTCAGTTTCTCCTACCTTGCCGGCACCACGGGCAAGGAAGAACTGCGAACGGTAGAGCCGTGGGGCCTCGGCAGCCGGTTTGGCCAGTGGTACCTGACCGGCTTCGACCGGAGCCGCCAGGCGCCCCGCCATTTCAGGCTCTCCCGCTTCACGGGCGCCGTCTCCGTCCTTGACAAGGAAACCTACACTCCGCCGCCGAACTTCAACATCCGCGAGGAACTAGACAAGCTCCCCGAACTCCCGCTCCGCACCGCCGTCGTGGATGTCCGGGAGGGCCGCCTCCTCGGCTTGCGGCGGCGGGCACTGCGGGCGCCTGCCTCCACCGCGGGAGCGCCCGACGGCGGCGACGAACGGCTGCAGGTGGATTTCCGGGACGTTGAGGTGCTCGCCGAAGAGCTCGCCTCCTACGGTCCGGACGCCGTCGCCCGGGAGCCGCAAGAACTGGTGGCCGCCGTGCGGAACCGGCTGCAAAGCGCCGCAGCGTTCTGCGCGGCTCCCGCACCGGACTACCGCTTCGCCGACTCCCCGGCCGGCCGGCAGACCCGGAAACGGACTTCGGAGGACCAGCTGAAGCGGATGCTGCAGCTGGTGCCCTTCCTGGTCCACAACCAGGGCCTCCACATCGAGGACGTCGCCGCACGTTTCGGAATCACCCCCGGAGAGCTCGAAAATGACCTCCGGATCCTCATCTGCTCGGGGCTGCCCGAGGGATACCCCGACGACCTTCTCGACATCAACTGGGAGGAAGGCCACGTCTACATCACCCAGGACCTGGACCTCACCCGGCCGGTCCGGTTCACCGTTGACGAAGCCTGTGCGCTCCTGACCGGACTGGAAACCTTGAACGGGCTCCCGGAGCTTGCCGAGGGCGACGCCCTGGAGTCCGTCACCCTCAAGCTGATGGCTGCCGCGGGGGAAGAGGGGCTGCGGGCAGCATCCCTGGCAGGCCCGGAGGTCGGGCCCGCGGATTCGGCCGGCCTGGAAGTGGTCCGGAACGCCATCCGGGACCGCGCCCAACTGCGGCTGGTCTATTTCTCCGCCCAGCGCGACCAGGTCTCCGAACGGGACGTTGACCCGCTCCGCCTGTACTCGCTGGACAACACGTGGTACGTCGAGGCGTACTGCCACTCCGCGGACGGTTTGCGGAACTTCAGGCTGGATCGGATCCAGGAAGTGCGGCCGAACGGCCTGCCTGCCGCCACGCCGATCCGGCCGGAGGAAGGGTTCCCGGCCAAGTTGTTTACGCCGAACGACGACGACACCCTCGTCCTGGTACACCTCACCAGGCAGGGCGGCGGCCTTGCCGACGATTATTACGCGGAAAGGGTGGCGCACCTGCCGGACGGCGGGTTGGTGGCGGAAATCAGGTTCGGCAACACGACCTGGCTTCCGATGTTTGTGGCGCAACATGGCGGCAAGGCCAGAATCCTTGAGCCTTCGGAGCTTGCAGCCGCAGCCCGGAGCTGGATCGAGGCGGCCCTCGCGCGGTACGGCAGTTAGACTCGTCAGCATGCCTTGGTGGTCTTGGATCCTGATCTGGATAGCGCTTATTGCCGTGTCGTTGCTCTTTTATGTCCTCCTGGGCATCCGGCTGTACCGCCAGGGCATGGCGGTACTGAAAGACCTGGGTGCGGCCAGCTCGAAACTCGGGCACCTGGCAGTAGCCCCGTCCCCGGCCACCACCGGCGAGCTGCAGCATTCCACACAGGTTGAGCCGGGAGCTGCCGTTTTTGCCTCTCCGGCCCGGATGCGACATGATTACGACGCATCCAAGTCATCCCGCCGGGAGGACCGCCGCCAACGGCGGGTACAGCGCAAGCACGACCGGGGACAGCCCCAGTCACTTCGCGATCTGGATCTCAATTAGACGTAGGATGTTGTAAGAGGAAAGGAATTCCCGTGGGAAGACTCTTTGATGGCCCGTGGCCAATTGTCATTATCATCGTTGTTGCGCTGTTGCTTTTTGCCGCGCCTAAACTCCCTGCCATGGCCCGCAGCCTGGGCCAGTCCATGCGGATCATCAAGTCCGAAGTCAAGGAAATGAAGAACGACGGCAAGACCGACGCCACAGACACCGAATCGGGACCGGTGGAGGGCAAAGTCGTTAACCATCCGCACCCGAATCCTGCACCGACCCAGCACGGCGAGCCGACCAACGGCACCGACGTTCCGCCGTCGAACCGCGCATAACGCACAGTGGCACTGACGCGGGGCCGTAAATCCAACCCTGAGGGGCGGATGGCTCTTTGGGACCACCTCAAGGAGCTCAAGAACCGGCTGATCAAATCAGCAATTGCGGTGGTGCTCGCTGCCGTCGGCGGCTGGTTCCTTTACGATCCCGTCGTCAGCAGCCTGTCGGCTCCGCTGATCTCCATAGCGCACGAGACCGGCCGGACGGCCGTCCTTAACTTCGCCACCATCGCGGACCCGTTTGCCTTCAAAATCCAGATTGCCATCCAGATCGGGCTGGTGATCTCCAGCCCTGTCTGGATCTATCAGGTCTGGGCATTCATCACCCCGGGCCTGACTCGCAAGGAGCGAGGCTACACGCTCGGTTTTATGGCGGCGGCGGTGCCTTTGTTCCTGGCCGGCGTGTACGTTGCGTGGCTTGTTTTTCCTACGGTAGTCAGGGCTCTGCTTCAGTTCACGCCGCAGACCGGCGCGAACAACATTTCCGCCACCGACTACCTCACCTTCGCCACGCAGATGTTGCTGATCCTGGGTGTCTCCTTCCTGGTTCCCGTGATTCTGGTCGGCATCAACATGGCCGGAGTGGTGCGGGGCCGGACCATCCTCAAAGCCTGGCGGATCATCGTCTTCCTCGTTTTTGTCCTGGCCGCACTTGCCGCGCCGGGGACGGACGCGCTGTCCATGTTCCTGCTGGCCGCCCCACTGCTGGTCCTGTTTTTCGCGGCCATCGGGCTGTGTATTTTCAACGACAAGCGCCGGGACAAGAGGCAGGCGAAACGGGTTGCCGAGACGGACGCAACAGCCGACATCGCAACCCCTGGCAGCGAACTGAAGAACCTGTAGGGCGCAGCGCATTAGGCTTGAAGCATGTCCTCTATTTCCGGGCCGCTCTCGCCCTCTGAAAGTTACCGGGCCAGCGCGGAACGCACAGCCGAGGCGCGCACCTACCTCGGCGGTTTTGTCCGCACCCTCGATTTCGAACTTGACGAATTCCAGCGTCTTGCCTGCCGCTCGCTGCAGGAAGGCAGGGGAGTGCTGGTTGCGGCCCCTACCGGTGCCGGCAAGACCATCGTGGGCGAGTTTGCCATCTACCTCGCGTTGGAGCGGCACCTTAAGGCCTTCTACACCACCCCCATCAAGGCTCTGAGCAACCAGAAGTTCACCGAACTCGCGGAGAAGTACGGGGCGGAAAACGTCGGGCTGCTGACCGGGGACACCAGCATCAACGGCGACGCCCCCGTGGTGGTCATGACCACAGAAGTCCTTCGGAACATGCTGTACGCCGACTCGGCCACCCTGGACGACCTCGGCTTTGTGGTGATGGACGAAGTCCACTACCTTGCGGACCGGTTCCGCGGCGCAGTGTGGGAGGAAGTGATCATCCACCTTCCCAGTGAAGTCCAGGTTGTGTCCCTCAGCGCCACGGTTTCAAACGCGGAAGAATTCGGCGCGTGGCTGGATACCGTGCGCGGTGACACGGACATCATTGTCTCGGAGCACAGGCCCGTGCCCCTGTGGCAGCACGTCATGGTGGGCCGGGAAATCGTGGACCTGTTCGCCGGGGAAACCACCTTCGACGAAATTGCGCCGCCGGCCGACGCGGAGACCGGTACACCCCTGGCGGTCCGTGAAGCGACGGAGCCTGGGCGGGGCCTCCCGCTCCGCGATGGCGGGGCCGGCCCGGGCTTCGAGGTCAACCCCGACCTGCTGGCAATGGCCCGCAGCGAAAGTCAGGACAGCTTCCGCGGCCGGTTCGGCCACGGCGGACGCAGCCAGCGCCGGCAGCACAAGCAGCGCTCTGATGCCCGCGCTCCGCAGGGTTCCCAACCCGGCGCCGCCCGGAGGGCCAGCAGGTCCCAGGTGATCGCCAGCCTGGACCGGCAGGACCTGCTCCCCGCCATCACCTTCATTTTCTCCCGGGCCGGGTGCGACGCCGCGGTGGCACAGTGCGTCTCCTCAGGCCTGTGGCTGACCACGGAGAAGGAGCAGCGGATCATCGCCGGTCGCGTTGACGAGGCCGCACAGGACATCCCGTCCGATGACCTGGACGTTCTGGGTTTCTGGACGTGGCGGGAGGGCCTGCTGCGGGGATTCGCCGCCCACCATGCGGGGATGCTGCCCACCTTCAAGGAGGTGGTGGAAAAGCTGTTCGTTGAGGGCCTGGTCAAGGCGGTCTTCGCCACCGAAACTCTTGCCTTGGGCGTGAACATGCCTGCCCGGTCTGTCGTTTTGGAAAAGTTGGACAAGTTTAACGGCGAAGCCCACGTGGACATCACGGCGGGGGAGTACACGCAGCTGACCGGCCGGGCTGGCCGTCGCGGCATCGACGTCGAGGGCCATGCCGTTGTCCTTTGGCAGCCCGGTACGGATCCGGCCGCGGTGGCAGGACTTGCTTCCCGCCGAACATACCCTCTGAATTCGAGTTTCCGGCCCACCTACAACATGAGCATCAATCTGCTGGCCCAGTTCGGCCGGACCCGCGCCCGCGAAATCCTGGAGTCCTCGTTCGCCCAATTCCAGGCCGACCGGTCCGTGGTTGGCCTCGCCAAGCAGGTGCGCAGCAGGGAAGAGTCCCTCGCGGGCTACGCCAAATCGATGACGTGCCACCTCGGTGACTTCACCGAGTATGCCCGGCTGCGCCGCGAGCTCTCCGACGCCGAAAACATCACCTCACGCACGAAGTCCCGTGCCAGGAAGTCCCTCAACGAAGACTCGCTGGCCCGGCTCATGCCCGGCGACGTTGTGGACGTGCCGGGCGGGCGTGCGCCCGGCCTGGCCGTGGTGCTCAGTTCGGACCACAGCGGCCGGGAGCCGCGGCCCGCCGTTCTGACGCTGGACAACCAGCTCCGCCGGATCGGCACCGAAGACCTTGAAGGCCCGATTTCTCCCCTGACCAGGATTCGGATTCCCAAGGCGTTTAATGCCAAGGTCCCCAAATCCCGGCGCGATCTTGCCTCGTCCGCCCGCAATGCCTTGCGTGAAAACCGCCCCCCGGCTCCGGGCCGCAGTACCGACTTCGGGCTTGGCAGCGTCACGCCCACCCAGGAAAAACGGATCAGCGAGCTGCGCCGGGCACTCCGGGCCCACCCGTGCCACGGGTGCAGCGAGCGTGAGGACCATGCCCGCTGGTCGGAGCGCTGGTGGAAGCTGCGCCGCGAAACGGACGGTCTGATCCGTCAGATCCAAGGGCGCACCAACACCATTGCCAAGACCTTTGACCGGGTCTGCGACGTCCTCTCAGCCTACGGTTATCTGGAGGCCGGTACTGATGGCCGCCTGTCCATCAGCACAGATGGCCAGCGCCTGCGCCGGATCTACGGCGAGAAGGACCTCCTGATCTCCCAGTCGCTGCGTTTGGGTGCCTTTGATGACCTGGACGCCGTCGAGGTCGCAGCTTTGGCGAGCGTCCTGGTCTACCAGGCCAAGCGCGAGGACAGGGGCCTCCGCCCGCGGATGCCCAGCATCGCACTCGAATCGTCCGTGGACCTGGTAGTCCGTGAGTGGTCAGCCCTTGAAGACGTGGAGGAACAAAACAAGCTGCCGCTCACCGGTGAACCCGAGCTGGGGCTGGTGTGGCCCATGTACAAGTGGGCGAAGGGCCGGCACCTCCAGGAGGTGCTGAACGGAACGGACCTGGCCGCAGGAGACTTTGTCCGCTGGGTTAAGCAGGTCATCGACCTTCTGGACCAGTTGGCCAAGATTCCGGGCCTGGATCCGCGGCTGGCCAGGCTGTGTTCGGAAGCCATCTCGCTCATCCGCCGCGGCGTGGTGGCTTACTCCTCCGTCCTGTGAACCATTCCGTCCTTTGAACCATCGCGTCCTCTGTACCAGCGCGGCCGCACGCCGTCCCCACAGCACTTTCCATCATCAGCAGCGATTGCTGCGTCCCCCATCCAGGAGCCTTGCCCCATGACTGAACGTCCCTCCGTGCCCGCCCCGTCCGAACGAAAGGTGGTTCTGTACCGGAACGGCTCCGTGTACTCTGCAGCCGATCCGCTGGCCACCGCCATGGTGGTGGACGGCGACACTGTCGCGTGGGTGGGCTCCGAACAGGCAGCATCCTCCATCGCAGACTCCTCCATGGAGATCATTGATCTTCACGGTGCCCTCGTTGCGCCCGGATTTGTGGACTCGCACGTCCACCTCACGGAGACCGGCATTGCGTTGGATGGGCTTCAACTCGGCAATGTCCGCTCCGCACGGCAACTCCTCGACGCGGTGGCTGCTTCCCGGGGTGAAGGCCCGGTCCTGGGCCACGGCTGGGACGAGTCCGTCTGGGAAGACCCAGCCCTGCCCACAGTCCACGAACTGGAACAGGCCGCCGGGGGCCGGCATGTCTTCCTGTCGCGGGTGGACGCGCATTCAGCCCTGGTTTCCGCCTCACTTGTTGCCGACGCCGGAATCACCGGCCTGGACGGTTATGGTTCGGGGACACAGGTCTTCCGGGCTGCTCACACGGCTGCACGCCAGGCAGCGCGGCGGCTGCCCGAATCGAGTGTCCGCGGCTACCAGCAGCGCGCGCTCACGGAAGCCGCTGCGAACGGCTACGTGGCCGTCGCAGAGATGGCCGCGCCGCACATCAGCGGGCTCGAGGACCTTCGCCTCGCCGGCGCTTGGAACACCGACGCGGCCGGACGTGCCATGCCTGAGGTCCTGCCCTACTGGGGCGAACTGGCAACCTCGGAGGAGCACGCGCGGGAACTTTTGGCCGGGCTGGGTGTGCCTGTCCGCGGTCTTGCCGGCGACCTGAACATCGACGGTTCCCTGGGTTCCCGGACGGCCGCGCTGCGGGCGGACTACGCCGACGCGCCGGGTGGGCGGGGAAACCTGTATGTCACGGCTGCCCAGGCCGCCGCCCATCTGGCAGCCTGCTCCCTCCTGGGAATCCAAGGCGGTTTCCACGTCATCGGTGACGCCGGCCTGGACGCCGTGCTGGAGGCCCTGGAGCTCGCCGCCGGTGAGGTGGGGGAGCAGAGGATCCGCGCTGCCGGCCACCGTTTCGAACATGTGGAATTGGCCGACGCCAGCGCGATCCAACAGCTCGCACGTTACGCCGTCACGGTCAGCGCCCAGCCACGCTTCGACGCCGCGTGGGGGAACGACGGCGGGATGTACCAGCAGCGACTCGGCGACCGCAGCGGGAACATGAACGCCTTTGCTTCGTTCTATTCGGCCGGGGTCCCCATTTCCTTCGGCAGCGACAGCCCGGTGACGCCGCTGCGGCCGTGGTCCAGCGTTCGGGCCTGCCTGGAACACCACAACGAGGCTGAGCGGATCTCGGCGCGGGCTGCCTTCCTGGGCCACACCCGGGCCGGGTGGCGTGCAGCGAAGCACCACAATCCGATGGCCGGCCAGCTGGTTCCCGGCGCCCCGGCCAGTTTCGCGGTCTGGGACGTGGAAGAACTGATGGTCCAGGTGGCGGACGGTCGGGTGCAGTCATGGAGTACGGATCCGCGCGCCCGCACACCGCTTCTTCCGGCGCTGGACACCGGCAGTGATCCGGTGTGCCTGCAGACTGTCCGGGACGGTCAGGAGCTCTATTCCAGTCCGGCCCTGCGTTCCTGATCTGATGTGCGGGCCGGCGCCCTATAATGGGTAGTTGCGCCTGCCAGCCGGCAACATAGCTGATGATCAGGTGCTCCGACCGCTCCCGTCCAGGAAGGCCCTTTGTGCGCGTCCTAACCATTATTCCGACCTACAACGAGCTGGAATCGCTGCCCAAGACCCTCCAGCGCCTGCGGGTGGCCGTACCCGCCTCGGATGTACTGGTGGTGGATGACAACAGCCCGGACGGTACCGGGCAACTGGCGGACAGTATTGCGGCTGCCGACTCCCAGGTCCATGTCCTGCACCGCAAGGGCAAGGAAGGCCTCGGTGCCGCTTATATCGCCGGGTTCAAATGGGGCCTGGAGGCCGGCTACGAGGTTCTGGTGGAAATGGACGCTGACGGCTCCCACCAGCCAGAACAGCTGCCCCAACTGCTGGAAGCCGTTGATCAGGGCGCCGATTTGGCGATGGGTTCCCGGTGGGTTCCGGGTGGCAGCGTGGTCAACTGGCCCCTGTACCGCCAGGCGATTTCACGTGTTGGCAGCACCTACGCACGGCTGATGCTGGGGCTGAAGATCAAGGACGTCACCGGCGGCTACCGTGCTTTCCGCAGATCCACGTTGGAAAAACTCAACCTCGACCAGGTCGATTCGGTGGGTTACGGATTCCAGGTGGACCTTGCATGGCGGGTTGCCAAAATGGGTCTCAGAATCGAGGAGCGGCCCATCACGTTCGTTGAACGCGAGCTGGGCGCGTCCAAAATGAGCGGCAACATTGTGGTTGAGGCCATGATCAACGTGACCCGGTGGGGCCTGCAGGCACGCTGGGACAAGCTCAGGGGCAGGAAAGAGCCCGTCCGGAGCTAGCAGCCGCCCGGTTCGCGGCGGGTATGCCGGTCTGCGACCGGTGTGACGCGACGAAAAGGCCGGCCCGGCAACGCCATCAAGCGTTGCCGGGCCGGCCTTATCGATCAATTCAGTGTGCCCCCGGGTCAAAGAGGGGCTGTAACCGCCAGTGGGTCAGGCGCTGCGCCGTTCACCGCGTCGTTCACGCAGGATGGTCAGCCGGTCCTCGAGAATCTGCTCGAGCTCCGGGAGCGAACGCCGTTCCAGGAGCATGTCCCAGTGGGTACGGACGGCTTTTTCGTTGCTGGTGTCGGGGCGTTCGCCGTCTACCAGCAGCGCTTCCTTGCCGGTCTTGGAAACCCACACAGGAGGAATTTCAGCCTCTGAAGAGAACGTGACGAAAACCTGCTCGCCGTCCTCGCACCGGTATTCCACACGCTGACGCGGGGCCGGCTCCACGCCGGACTCGGTCTCCATGCTTTGCGCACCAAGGCGCATACCCCGCAGGCTGCGATCGCTCATGTTTTCTCCCTCTGGTCGGTTCGCGGAGCTAGGGCCCCACGCAAGCCGGTGCATTTTAACCGCCCCGGACTACTCTGTGCGCTGTGTTGCATCTTTAGATTCAACGCATTGCGCAGCGTTCTTGTTCCAGCGGATCTGGTCCGCCCGGACAAACACTCAATTATACCGGCAGGCGAGCCGGTCAGCAAACATGGCGGGGAATCCCGGTAGACGTTCAGGGGCCGCGCCACCTGTGAGGCGGCGCGGCCCCCGGTCCGCAACGTTCCGAGCCGGGCTCAGGGCTGTTGGGCGGGTTCCTCGTCGAAGAGGCCGCCGCCGGAGCGCGGATCAGGATTGGTGCCGCCCAGCGCGTTGCCGATGCCCTTGAGTGCTTCCCCGACTTCGCTGGGAATGATCCACAGTTTGTTGGAGGAGCCTTCGGCAAGCTTCGGCAGGGTCTGCAGGTACTGGTAGGCCAGCAGTTTCTGATCCGGGTTTCCCTTGTGGATGGCATCGAAGACTTTCTGGATGGCTTGCGCCTCGCCGTCGGCCCGGAGAATGGCGGCCTTGGCGTCGCCTTCAGCTGCGAGGATCGAAGCCTGCCGCTGGCCCTCGGCGGTGAGGATGGCTGACTGCTTGGTTCCCTCCGCGGTGAGGATGGCGGCGCGGCGGTCGCGTTCGGCCCGCATCTGCTTCTCCATGGAGTCCTGGATTGAGTGGGGCGGATCAATGGCCTTCAGTTCGACGCGCGAGACGCGGATTCCCCAGCGGCCGGTGGCCTCATCGAGGACGCCGCGCAGCTGACCGTTGATCTGGTCGCGGGAGGTCAGGGCCTCTTCGAGGTTCAGGCCACCCACCACGTTACGAAGGGTGGTTGTGGTGAGCTGTTCCACAGCCTGGATGTAGTTGGCGATTTCGTAAGTGGCCGCCCGCGGATCAGTGACCTGGAAGTAGACCACGGTGTCGATGGAGACCACCAGGTTGTCTTCGGTGATGACCGGCTGTGGCGGGAAGGAGACGACCTGTTCCCGGAGGTCCAGCAGCGGCAGGAGCCGGTCCACAAACGGAATCAGGATGGTGAGTCCCGGGTTGAGCGTGCGCTGGTATTTTCCGAGGCGTTCCACGACGCCGGCCCTCGCCTGCGGAATGATCCGCACCGAGCGGACCAGAACAATTATCACGAATACGATCAGGACCACCAGCACAATGGCTAAGGCGACTCCTCCTGCGTTATCCATACATCTCCTTAACCCCAATTATTAGGCTGTATCCAACACTCTTGGTGACGCTGACTACGGCTGGTCTGTATGCTCCTGCGATGCCGTGACCACGGCGGTGGCTCCTTCGATGGCGGAAACCACTGCCTTCTGGCCTGCGGGCAATACCGCGCCGGCGGACCGGGCGCTCCAGACATCGCCGCCGATCTTGACCAGGCCGCCGGTGGAGCTGACTGCCTCCATCACGAGGGCCTGCTCGCCGATCAGCCGGTCCACATTGGTCCGCTGTTCGGCGGGGCCTTTCTTGAGGTGGCTGAGGGCCACCGGGCGGACGAAAGCGATCATCAGCAGGGACACCACACAGAAGACCACGATCTGCAGCCACAGGTCAGCACCGGCAAAATCGGCAACGATGGCAGCGAGCGTCCCGCCGCCAAGCATGATGAAGAACAGGTCAAGGGTGATCATCTCGATCACCGCGAACGCAAGGAAGGCCGTGAGCCACAGGGCCCACCAGTTTTCACCGAGCCATTCAAACATTCCGTCCCCCTTGACCATCCGGTAGCTGTTTATTTATCCTAGTCCGCCCCAAAGCCCCGCGGCAGGTGGCCGGGAACGCGGGCCGGGAACGTGGCCAAGTCGTTACGCGGCGCCCTCCGCAGGGCGGAAGACGGTGATCCTGAACAGGGCTTCCACCCCGGTGACCGGTTCCTTGGCGTCCAGTTTGGCGGCAAGTGCATCGCGGTCCAGATGATGCCCGGCAGGTCCCATGAAGGCCAGATCCGCCATCTCTCCCGGGGTCAACCTCAGCCGGACATCAACGTCCCGGGTTGACTCCGGTACAAAAAATCCGGCCAGGGATTCTGCCAGCCGGGCATCCTTATGGTCCTCGATGGCCAGCATGCCGGCTTCGGCGGCCAACGAAGCCAAGTGGCCGGCACGCGGTGTCACCACGACCAGCCGGCCATCCGCACGCAGCACGCGGGCGAATTCGGCTGCGTTGCGGGGTGCGAAGATGACTGTCACGACGTCGGCGGCAGCGGCGGCCACAGGCAGTGGCTGCCACACGTCACAGACGAGGTTGATGGCTTCCGGGTTCAGGCGCGCGGCGCGGCGCAAAGCGAATTTGGAGATGTCCAGCGCGACGGCGGTGACGTCGCCGGCGACCCGGCTGACGTCGTCGAGCACGGCCCGCAGGTAGTGGCCGGTACCGGTTCCCGAATCGAGGACAGTAAACGGCTGTCCGGGCTGAACGAGGGCCAGGACGGCCTCCGAGACCGCATCCGCCAAGGGACGGTAGTGCCCGGCGTCGAGGAAATTGAACCGGGCCGCCACCATGTCCGCCGTGTCGGCTTCGAAGACGGTCCCCTTGCCCACCAGCAGGTTGTAGTACCCCTGCCTGGCAGCATCAAAGCTGTGGCCCGCACCGCACACCAGCCGTGGCCGGGAACCCTCGCCCGTACGGCGGTGGACCATCAGCTCTCCACCGCACAGCGGGCAGCGCAGGGGAGGGGCAGGGGTGGAGGGCATAGCCCCTATCTTAGGCGGTTGAGACCCTCCAGCCGCCGGGCTGCTGTCCGCCGCGTGTGGCCGCGGGTTAGGCTCACGTGGGTGAAACCAGAACACCTGCCGTTGCTCAATACCGTGTCGCCGCCCGCAGTGCATCCCGACGGAACCCGCGCTGTTGTGTCGGTGACGAGGCCGGACCTGGAGGCCGATGCCTATGTGGGGCAGTTGTGGACTGTCCCGTTGGATCAGGACAAGCTGCCGCGGCGCATCACCAGGGGCTTCCGGGACACCGCGCCGGCATTCTCGCCGGACGGACTGGTCCTGGCATTCCTCCGGGCCGACGGACCGTCATCAAAGGCGCAACTGTGCGTTGTGGAGGCCGACGGCGGCGAACCGCAGGTCATCACCGACAGGCTTCTGGGCGTGGAGACGTTCTCGTGGTCCCCGGATTCGCAGCGAATAGTCTTCAGCACCCGCGAGCCTGTGGCCGGGCGTTACGGCACCGCGGCAGGCATCGCGCCGGAAGCGGAAGAGCCGCGGCTGGTAACCACGCTCGATTACAGGCTTAACGGTGCGGGCTACACCCGCGATAAGCCCCGGCAGCTGTTCCTCGTGGCGGTCCCCGAACTCGGAGGAGAGCCTGACTCATCCGTGCCCGACTCCCGCAAGGTCACCTCCTTCAGCACGGATACCGGTCCAGGAACGTTTAGCGCCGACGGGTCCGCGGTCTATTTCACGGCGGCGCCGCCGGCGGACACCGACGGGCTGGCCACAGCCATCTACCGGGTGCCGGTCACGGGAGGCGAGCCCGTGGCCTTTGACCTCGCGAGTCCGGCCAGGCAGACGATCGCGGAGGTCCGGGAGTCCAGGGATGGCCGATGGCTGTTTTTCATTGCCCGGGACCTTGGCGGATCCGGCATGGACTTTGTGGCGCGCAACGCCGTGCTCTTCTGCGTGCCGACTGGAGGCGGCGTTCCGGTTCCGTTGACGGACCCGGAAATGATGGATGTCCTCCCGCCGGGCAGCGGGATTGAACTCCGCGGTCCGGACCGCGCCCTGGTGCTAAACAGTGCGGAAGGCACCGTGGAACTCCTGGAGTTGGGTGCCACCGGCGAGCATGCGCTCCTGGTGCACGGTGACAGGGCAGTGACCGCGGCGGCCTGGGCCGGCGGCTCCCTGTTCGTGTCGTTCGCCGATCCCTCCAGCAGCGGTGACCTCGCAGCTCTGGACGATGGACAGTTGAGGATCCTGACGGACTTCTCGGCCACTCTGCGGAACAGCACGGACATTACCGTGCCGCAGGAGGTCACCTTTGACGCGCCGGACGGCTATCCCGTGCACGGCTGGGTGCTGAGGCCGGCAGGCCAGGGGCCGCACCCTGTCCTGCTCAACATCCACGGGGGCCCGTTTACCCAGTTCACCGTTGCCCTGTTCGATGAGGCCCAGGTGTATGTGGATGCCGGGTATGCAGTGCTGATGTGCAATCCGCGGGGTTCCGCAGGTTATGGACGGGATCACGGGCTGGCCATCAAGGGCAGGTTCGGAACGGTGGACATGCAGGATGTGCTGGCGTTCCTGGACGGCGCCCTGGCGAAATATGCCGCCCTTGATGCCGGGCGGCTGGGCATCATGGGCGGCTCGTACGGCGGTTACCTTACCGCCTGGACCATCGCACACCATCACCGGTTCGCGGCCGCCATCGTTGAGCGGGGATTCCTTGACCCGGTGAGCTTTGAGGGCTCGGCCGACATTGGCTGGTACTTCGGAGCCGGATATCTGGGGAGCTCTGACGATGCACTGGCTAACCGGAGTCCGCTCAAACTTGCCGCCAGGGTGCAGACACCCACCCTGGTAATCCACAGCGAAAATGATCTCCGCTGCCCGTTGGAACAGGGACAGCGCTACTACGCGGCCTTGAAGCGGCAGGGGACGGAGGCCGAGCTCTTGATATTCCCCGGCGAAGACCATGAGCTCTCCAGGTCAGGGCGTCCGCGGCACCGGCGGCAGCGGTTCGAGCACATCCTGCGTTGGTGGGCCCGCTTCCTCCCGACACCGGCGAATCCCGGCGAAGCTTCGAGCGGGTAGGCGGTTCATCGTTCAGTGAAGTTCGGGCAGGAATCCCAGCCCGGCGCGGGCCTTGGCGATGCCCGGCTCAGCCCAGTTGGCGGCGTACTCGGCGTTGCTGCTCAAGGACCTCAGTTCCGCGCGGTCCACATAGAGGGTGCCCTGCAGGTGATCGGTTTCGTGCTGGACAATCCGCGCCTGCCAGCCGGCGAACTCCCGTTCCATGTCCCTGCCGTCAGGAGCGACAAACCGGAGCAGCACCCGTTCATGGCGCACCACCACGGCCTGCAGCCCGCTGAGCGACAGGCAACCTTCGAAGAAGGCCGCCGTTTCCGTGCCCACCGGCGCATACCGCGGGTTGAGGATGGCCAGGAATTCCAGCGGCATGCGGTGCCGGATGGCGGCGGACTCCGGGTCGACGTCGAACTGGTCCTCCACGACCGCCAACTGCAGCGGAATCCCAATCTGCGGGGCCGCCAGTCCCACGCCGGGTGCCTCATGCATGACATTGCGCATCAGCACAATGAGCTGCTCGAGCTCGGTATCACTGATTTGGCCGGCAAAGGCCGCCGCCTGCTGCCGGAGCACGGGATGGCCGGCCTGCACGATGGGCGGCAGGACGCCGGCAGCGAGGATCTGCTGGACCCGCTCGCGGAGCTGCGCGGGCGTGAAAGGAGTGGGCGGCGAAACGGCAATCATGGGGAAAGCCTAACCGGCTGCAGACCTGTGGCGGCGGCCCGGTGGGCTAGTGTCGGAGCCATGGCAGAACTGACTTCGTCCGAATCCGCCGCCCTGGGATGCGTCCTGGATTTTATCCGGACCCTTGAGGCGGGAGGCGGCGGCCAGGCGATCCGGCGCTTCCTCTCGGAAGACTTTCGCCTCGACGAGGCGCCACATCTGCTCGCTCCCGAAGGATCCACCCGGACGCGGGCGCAGGTCCTTGCGGGCGCGGACCAGAGCGGCGAGGTGGTGGCCAACCAGAAGTTCGAAGTCCGGCGGACAACCTGCGAAGGTGGCCGCGTTGTCCTGGAAGCGGATTGGTCCGCAACTGTCCTGATGAACTTGAAATACTGGGATGCCGGCGAGACGATTCGGGCCAGGACGTCATCGGTGTTTGAGGTTCGCCAGGGCTTGATCGTGAGCCAGGACAGTTACGACTGCTACTACCTGAATTCCTGACCCGCCGGCTGCCGACCACACGTTGGTCCTGTCATCCGGTTATTGCATGGTGAACCGCCGGGCCACCAGCCTGTTGGCCGGCGGAAGGCCCGCCACCGTGCCAAGCGCCGCGTTCCGCAGGCCCAGCAGTGGCGGGGCCAGGGGGCGTCCCAAGGCCATGTTGGCCCCCGCCTGCCATCGTGCGCGGCGGGCTGCTTTGCCCCGCCGTGAAGCATAGGCACGCAGAGCACTGCCTACCGGGCGGCCGGCCAGGGCAGCGCAGATAATGGGTGCCAACTCTGCCGCATCCAGCCAGCCCAGGTTCATGCCCTGGCCGCCTATGGGGCTGATTTCATGTGCCGCGTCACCGACGAGCACCGCACGGCCCGCCACCAGCCGGCACGCCAGGGACGAGCGCGGGCTGAAGCTGCTGAGCATGGTGTTGGTTTCCGGGTCAGGCCGCACCCCGGTGCGCTGGTGAACCAGCCGGGACAGCCCGGCGGCGTCCATACCGGGATCCGGGCGCTCGGTGCGGACCACCCACCGCCGAAGGCCGCCGGGAAGGGGAAAGGACTCCACTATCCCTCCGGTTTCGAGGTACAGGACGGCCTGCTGCCCGTGGTCACCGCCTGCCGCGAAATCCCCCATGATGTAGTGGTCCGGGTAGGTCTTTGTGATCACCGGGATATTCAGCAGGCTCCGCACCGGTGACCGGGCACCGTCCGCGGCGATGAGGAGGCGTGCGGTGACCCGGCTGCCCGCGCCGCCCTCCACCGGCGCTGCAATCGCCGCGGTGACCAGGCCGCCGTCGTGCATCACTTCCGACACCCGGGCTCCCCGCACGAGGGCGGAGGCATCGAGTTCCTGGACACGCTGTTCCAGTATGGATTCGGTCGCGAACTGGGGGAGGGACAGCACAAACGGAAAACGGTCTGACACGGTGGCGAAGGACATGGACCCCACGGTCCGTCCCCGGCTCAGCGCGGTTCCGCTGCGGATCGGCACGCCGGCACGCACCAGGGCGCCGGCCACACCCACTTTGTCCAGGGCCGCAAGGGCCGGCGGGTGGATGCCGATGGCGCGGGAATGCCGTTCACGCCGGAGCCGCTGTTCGAGCACACGTACCTCCACCCCTGCCTGAAGCAGCAGACCGGCGAGGTACAGGCCTACCGGACCTCCGCCCACAATGATGACCTCAGTCATCGGGATGGGCCGGACGATGAATGAGGACCTGATGGAAGGGCGCGTGGCGCTGGACGTGCCAGCCCGGGGGAGCGGCGGCGGTCAGTTCAACGGGCGTGTAGCTGCGCCGGATCGATACCAGGCCGTCGGCGCGGATGAAGGACCCGCGGAAGGGAAGGGCGGCAAGGGCGAACAATGCGTACGCTGCCGTGCTTCGGCGCAAGTCGTTGTGCAGACATAGCCGGCGTGCCAGAGCCTGCGAATCGCTGAGGAACCGGGCCAGCTCGGCCGGCTGCAGGTGATGAATGACATGGTTGGAAATCACGACGTCGAATTGTTGCCCTTCGCGGACCAACCCGGCGCTTCCCGCCTGCACGAACCGTACGTTGGGGCTGTGGGCGGTTGCGGCTGCGAAGGTGTGGGCTCGTCTGTCCGGGTCTATGCCGGTGACATCGATTTTCAGCTTGTCCCGCCGGGACCACCGGGTGAGGAGGCGGGCCAAATCACCTCCGCCGCTGCCGATATCCAGGACGGTGGTGACGGTGTCGGGGGAGAGAAACGGCCTCAGTTCCTTGACATAGAGCAGCCTCCAGCCGGCAAAAAGACGGTTGACCAGTGCGAACTGCCGGTAGGTCCGTTCCAGTTTCGCGGGATCGCAGTCGGGCGCGTCCATGAGTTCCACCGCATCCCCAGCCCGCCGCCGCATCGGCATTGCCGGCTCAAGCCCGAGAAGCAGCCGACGCCCGGGCCTGGCTCCGGTACCCGGGACGGGCTTGGCTCTGCCCGGCCTGCGGGAGCGGCGCGCCGGCCTGGCGAAGCTTGGTGAAGAGCCCTGTTTCGACGGTGAGTCCGGGCCCGAAGGCCATCGAGCAGATGCGGTCATCGCCGTCCTCCGCCGGCAGTTCCAGGATGTGCTTGAGCACAAACAGAACGGTGGCGCTGCTCATGTTGCCGAACCTCCGCAGCGTCTCCCGGGCAGGGACCAGTTGCTCGTCCGAAAGCTCCAGGCGCGATTGCACTTTGTCCAGGATGCTGCGTCCACCGGGATGAATGGCCCAGTGGCGGATGTCACGGTAGGGGAGTCCGAGCAGCGACTGATCGCGGGACAGGAGCGGTTCGAGGGCGCCGATGATGTGGTCGTCAATAATGTGCGGCACGTAGTTGCCCAGGACCATCTCGAAGCCGTGATCGCCGATGTTCCAGGCCATGGACTCTTCACCCACGGGAGTCAGGACGGTCTCGAAGTGGTCCAGCCGGAGCAGGGCGGGTGATTCCGGAGCGTTTTGTGCGGTGACGATGGCGGCGGCCGCGCCGTCGGCGAACAGTGCGGAGCCCATGATGGTGTCCGGATCGTTGGAGGTCCGTACGTGCAGGGAGCACAGCTCGGCGCAGACCACCAGCACCACGGCCTGCGGATCTGCCTCGCAGAACGACTTGGCGGCCCGCAGCGCCGGGAAGGCTGCATAGCAGCCCATAAAACCAAGGTGGTACCGCTGGACAGCGGGGTCCAAACCAAGCGCACGGACAATCTTGTAGTCGGGACCGGGGTTGAAGAAGCCGGTGCACGAGACCGTGATGACGTGAGTTATGTCAAGCAAGGTCAGGTCCGGACAGGCGTCTACGGCGGCCTGGGCGGCCTCAATAAATAGGGCAGTGGCCTGTTCGGCGAAGATCCCGTTGCGCACCTTGGTGGATGGATTCAGCAGGAGGCCCGTGGCGGGATCAAAGAACTGCGGATCATCCGACCGGAACGCCATGGTCATTTCCTCGACTGCCGTATGCCGGGTTTCAATGGCTGCTGAGTCAAAGCACGTAGTCACCAGGCGCGAACCGAGCCTGGTCAGGCCGGGTTGAGCTGCGAAGACGTCCCGCGCCTCGGTCTGGATCAGCACGGTGGGCGGAACAGCAGTTTCCAGTGAGCGCAAGTAGACCGTCATTGGTTCATTCTTGGTGAGCACCGGGCATATGACAATGGCAGGGGCTGGCTGGGCAGCCCACGGGAATTTGTCCTTCGCCGGTCCCGGCCCACGAAAACGGGGGCCGGCGAAAATTCGCCGACCCCCGAATGGCCTCCGGTTGTGTCCGGCGCCTGGTTGTTACTGCTTTACAAGAGCGTTGCCATAGCCGGCATCGCAGATGCCGTCGTGAATCACGCCTGCCCCCGGAGCCACGGCATAGTTGCTCGCGGGATCGAAGACAGCGGTGTTGACGTCCGTGACCTTGGCAGCGCAGTTGTCGGCGCCGCTCGCGCTCATGCTGGCGCCGCCGATCCACATGTCGATCCAGATGGTGGAGTTGGTTCCGTTGGCGTTGACGCCCTGGTGGCAGGGGCCGCCCTGGGGATCGTTGCCGTCGCCGCAGGTGTCTTCGACGATAAAGTAGCGGCGCACGCTGGGCAGGTAGATCCGGGTGCCGGCGGGGAAGTCCAGCACGGACTGGCCAGTGGCCTTGGAGTGGCCCACGGCGATGGTGATCGGATCAGCGTAGGTGCCGGTTCCGCCGGCAGTCTTGTGCAGGATCGGGTGGCTGATGGTGGCGGAGCCGGCCGGAGTGTTGTCGTGCCACGTGTACGCCGTTGTGTACGCGGTGGTGACAATGCGCTCGGAGGTCGAGGCCGGGAGGACAGGCGCCGGAGCGGGCTTCGACGCCGGCGCTCCACCGGCAGGCGCAGCAGCAGGTGCGGGAACGGCCATCGGCGTGCCGGACGGCTTGGGTTCAGCAGCCTTCTTTTCAGCTGCCGCCGCGGCGGCTGCCTCGGCTTCCTTAGCCTTGTCCGCCGCCTGGGTTTTCTCGGCTTCCTGAGCTTTCTCAGCTGCCTGGGCCTTCTCGGCAGCGGCAGCTGCTTCGGCCTTTTCGGCGGCGGCGCGCTGGGTGGTACCCACCGCATCAGCCGATTTGTCGTGTGTGGAGCTCGCTTCAACCCCGGTGTTGGCCGAGACGGAAGATGGTGCGGATGAGTTGGGGACGCCGGTCACGGAACCACAAGCCGAGGTGGCGAGTAGGACCGAGAGCATGCCGGCGGCCAGCAGATTGTTTCTGCGCATGGAAAACAAAGCCTCTTCATGGGAGTGCGGAAACGGGCGGTCCCTGGGGACGTATCCTGCCCGGAAAGGTCACGGTCTGCGAACGCAAGGACGCTGCCACCTGGGGTGATAGCACACGCAGAAGCATTGAGGGCGCTGCGCGAGGCGTGTGCGCGGACCGGTTACCCAAACGTTACCTTGGCTGGCCCGCGTGAAGCCAATCGTCGGCGCGCCGCGAAAGCCCCGGATATCCGGGGCGAACGGCCATTCCCGGCTGACCTCGCAAAACAGTGAAGGAACGACCAAAAGCTCCCGGCTCACCGTTTGCCACGACCTCGCTGGAAACCATGGGCGACATTTCGTAAGGGACCGGGGTTGCCGTTTTGTCATCGCTCACCGGGAACTTACGGCTGCGAGAAGTGCCTCCGAATGCGCAGTTAGAGGGCGTTCCCGCAGCTTCTTCTAAGCCTGCCGCCATAACGCCGATAATCTACATTATGTAAAGTAACGGCTTTTGGGCACCCCCGAAACTGATTGCAGCCGAACGCCACTACCGCCGCTTCCTGGCTCCGCGAGGCGTCCTGGTGCGCTGTCCCGTGATGCAGGTGGCCGGCGAATGCGCCATTGTCGGAACAATCCGGAGCCATATCGCGGCCCGCTCCCGCCGGGCGGCAACGCGCAATCTCAACCTGCTCGTTTACCCCGAGACCGTCAAAATGGCGCGGCTCATCACCAACCTAGGATTCAATGACAGAATGCCCAGCCTTGATCGGAGCCGATGTGAAATCCACACCCTGATAGTCCACGAGATCGGGTGCCTTCTCCCGCCCGCTGAAGACAGCGAACAGTGGCGGGCAGACATAGGATTGCCGCCATGCTCGACACGTCCCACCCGCGAAATTGCCAAGCACCGACCCAACGCACACACCACTTCGAACGCCGCAGCGCCGCCGGACCGTGGATGGGCCATCTGGGGCGTATAGCGCTTCCTCATCCACGCCACTAGGCCCGCGCTCAAACAGTATTGGCATGTGATGGCACGCGGTTTGATCATTGGGTTAGGCGACCGGGATCCCATGGTCTTTGGGGAGGCTTCCGTAAGACAACCCACAGAGGCCAGATCATGATTCCCAGGATGAGCAGCGTCCCCCACCCCAACCCGACAACGGACGTGTGGTTGACCAGCACGCCGGTCAAGAGAATAAGTACGCACCAGGCTGTGTAGAAGGTACGTCTTGCTCTCCGCTTCCACCATGCAAAGCCGCCCGAGACGTCCGAGGGCGCCTTTCGGTCGGGCGTAGCGAAAAGGCCAACCATGAATCCCGCGACCAGCGGCCCCACAAAGAAGGGCGGCAGGAGTCCCAGAGCAACACCACCAGAAACCACGAGGACGGCCGCGAACACGAGCACGCGCACGGCGCGACGAACCGCTGGGCGGAGCCTGGTCCCACCTGGTTCGTCGTTCACAGCAACCGCATCCCATCCCATCGGGGCGTCATGAACGAATACTACTGCCGACGACCTGATCAAAAGCCGCACCGACGACACCACAACGTGGTCGTCGCCAGACGCCCCTCGGGATCTACCTGCCGCGCCAGATTTTTCTCAGTTAACTTGGCAAAATGACACGTCATTGTTGCCAACTATGTTGAGACCGGACACCCCTGGAGTCCCGCTCCCCCAGCAATGAAAAGCCCTTTGGCGCCCGGCGCAGCCGGGCACCGGACGACCGGATGGCAACCTTCGCAACCTAGCGCCCGAACAAAACGTAAGCGCAGAGCGATAACCCGGGTGCCCGGCGTCGGCCGTTCAGCGGCCCGCAGTCCCAGCGCAAGCTCACCGACGGAACCATGACGCTCTCCCCCGCCCCGGGGCCCATCAGGCGGGCAGAGAAGCGCCGGCGCAGCTCCGCCGTCGGACCTCCGGATGGGACCGCTCAAACAAGTAGTGTGCCCCAAAAAGTCGGGTACAGCGTACGCATGCCCGGAACCCTCCGGCATCCTAATGTCGTTGCATGGCGGCACGCTGGGTAAGTCTGCCTTCCACCTCACTGGGCAGATGATTGTTGATCTTTCCGCCTCAAGGAGACAGCGGCATTCGTCGGTTCAGTTCCTGGCCCTAGGACGTCCCATGCTGCAATCCCTCATCCGCCCCACCCGGGAAGAAGCGCTGCAGGAGGCACCGGGCAAGCCGGTGGTCATGATCAGGCCTGCTCCGGTCAGAGTGCGTTCAGTCCTCGGCACTGCCATCGCCTACACGGTCACGCACGTGCTGGTCGAGTGGGATGCGGAGGACCGCCACCACCTCCGGTGGGAGGCCAGCTGGCTGGTACACCGGGTTCCCCAGGACGCTGATTGAGCCCGGTTTTCCGGCAAGTAGCGGGCTGGAAAAACTCGAGTACAGGCTACGCATGTGAACCTTCGTGCCCGCAACTAGTGTCCTAGGCAAGGTGACACTTCAAAGTGGCTGGCTTTGAGGCACCGGGCTGGGGAAGAATTACCCTTTCTCCTCCGTCCCGGCCGTCCCTTACCTGGCTCTGTCAGGTTTGCCCCCGAACGTACAGCTACCTCGCGAGGTACGCATGAGAAAACCGGCCCCTTCCCGCTCAACCGCCCCGGCACCAGTCTTCTTCGACGCCAGCGGAAACCGTTGGCGCAGAATAGTAAGCTGCCTGATCGCCGGGGTTCTTCTGATGCTGCTTTCCCTTGTCTACATCCTCCCGGCGGCCACCGCCCCTGTGCATCAGGGCCTCCAGAACCAGGCGGCAGATTACCCACGCCGCCTCTTGGCGACCCAGGACCTGGAGAGCATCCCGAAGATCGGATTCCGCGAAGGCACCGCAATCTTTCACCGGATCGTCCTCGTGGAACCCAAGGATGGCGAGCTGCTGCTGAAGGATCCCTTCAGCGACAAGGTCTGGCGGGAAGCCACCGCTGGTGAGAAGGCTGTCATTGGCAACAGCCGCTACGCTGTGGAGGCCTACGGACGTCCGAAGGATCACACGATCATGCTGACGTTGGACGACGGTCCCGATCCCCGGTTCACGCCGGAGATCCTGGATCTGCTGTCCAAGGAAGGGGTGCCTGCCACCTTCTTCCCGGTCGGTGAAAACATCGTCAAGTATCCGGACATCTTCCGCCGCGTCATCCGGGAAGGGCACATGGTGGGCAACCACACCGTGTCCCACATCGATTTCTGGGCTCACGACGACGCGACCAACCGTCAGCAGATCATCGGAGCCGACAGGCTCATGCTCGCCGCGGACAACTACCAGACCCGACTCTTCAGGATCCCCACCGGCAACCCTGAAAACAACACGTTGGCTCTGCTGCAGGCGCAGCAACTCGGCTACATCCACGTTGACATGGACCTCGACACCAGGGACTGGGAATTCGCACCCGGCGTCCCCATTCCGGTTCCTTCGCTGGACGGCCAGGGCCACGTTCTCCTGGTCCATGACGCGGGCGGGGACCGGAGTGCCACCGTCAAGATGCTGGAAGCCTTCATCCCGATGGCCAAGGCACAGGGGTACACCTTCGAAACCATGCAGTCCATGCTTCCCGACGAGTTCATTCCGCAGCACAACGTGGCCGCCAAGGTCGAGGACACCGCGACGCTGGCTGCGATGACAACCTACCTGGTGACGCCCAACATTCTGCTGACCTGGCTGTTCTGGTTCGGCATCGGATCCCTGACCATCCTGACGTTCCTCTTCGTGGTGCTTGCCCTGATCAATAACGGGCGCCAGAAGCGCCGCCGCTGGGATGACGTGGCCGAGAAGGACTGGCCGTTCGTCAGCGTGGTCCTGCCCGTCTTCAACGAAGAACTCGTGGTGACCAAAACCCTGGACGCCCTCAGGGCGAGCGACTATCCCCGCATGGAAGTCGTCGCGATCAATGACGGGTCTACTGATGGCACCCTCGCAGTACTCAGGGATTACGCCAAGACGTGGCCGGCACTTCGCGTCATCGACCAGCCCAACGGCGGCAAATCGGCTGCCAGCAACCAAGGGATCGCGCAGTCACGCGGCGAGGTCATCGTGACGCTCGACGGCGACACGCTGTTCGAGCCGCAGACCGTGAAAATGTTCGCCCGCCACTTCCTCGCTCCCCGGCACGGCAAGGAAGTCGGGGCAGTGGCCGGCCACGTCAAGGTCGGAAACCGCCGCAACCTCATTACCGCCTGGCAAAGCCTGGAATACCTGTCCGGTATCTGCGTTACCCGCATGGCAGAGGGCCTGATGGGCGCGATTTCCATCGTTCCGGGCGCCTGCGCCGCCTGGCGCCGGGAAGCCCTTGTCAGGGCTGGCGGCTACTCCCATGACACGCTTGCCGAAGATGCTGACCTGACGCTCTCGCTGCAACTCCTTGGCTACAGCATCGTCCAGGAAAACGAGGCCATCGCCTGGACTGAGGCGCCCCTGACGGTCAAAGGGTTGTTCAAGCAACGGCTCCGCTGGACCTACGGCAACATCCAGACCCTGTACAAGCACCGCAAGATGCTCTTCAATCCCAAGTACGGGGCCCTCGGAATGCTCACCATGCCCTACGCCCTGATTTCCGTCCTTGTCCCGCTCATTTTCATGCCCCTGACGGTCATGGTCGCGATCGGCAGCCTGATTCACGGCGAATGGGAGGCCATCGCCATCTTCTCCGCGTTCGTTGCCGCAACCCACATGCTGATCTCCATCGTTGCGATCCTGATGGTCCGCGAGAAGGCCCTCCACCTGCTCATCGTGCCGATCTACCGGCTCATCTATGAGCCACTCCGCGCCTATGTGGTGTTCGGTTCTGCTCTGCTGGCTCTGCGGGGCACCGCAGTGGGGTGGTACAAACCCGAGCGCACCAACAGCGTCACCCTGCCAACCCCGACCGGGCTGACGGTCCCCGCCGCCCTGCCGCCCCTGGCAAGGGCGGACTCCCTGACCCTCCAGGACTCCCTATAGCTCACTAAACCTCGTAATGCTGATCGACCCAACGAACTATGCGCCATACGAGTGCAGTTAGGTGGCATCAGTACATGCTCAAATTCCCACGACAGGGCTGGCCCCTGATAGCACTCATGGCAGTTACAGCCTTGGCGGGCTGCAGTTCGACGGCCCCTGATGGACCCGGCAGGGAGGAAGAAACAACGAAAAACGACACGACCCCGGCCGGATGGTTCGGCGGATATCTGGATGTCACGATTCTCCCGGGCCTGCGCCTGGAAGACTCGCCGCCCCCCGGAACCGTGACCACGCTCCTCGCCTTCGTCACCTCGGATCCTGCCCAGCCCTGTGAACCGTCCTGGGGCGGCTTCTACAGTCTGGACCGGGCCGGCGAGAAGCTGGCACTCGATGCCCAAGTGGAGTCCTTCCGCAAAAGCGGCCATGACGTCGCAGTATCGTTTGGCGGCCAGCGCGGCCCCGAACTGGCCGCCGCCTGCACTGACCCCGATGCCCTGGTTCGTGCTTACACAACGGTCATCACCCGCTACGGCATCAACACCGTGGATCTGGACATCGAAGGCCCAAGCGCATCGGACCATGATGCGGCCGCAAGACGCGCCGCAGCAGTCGCACGCCTTCAGGCCGAGCGTCCCGCGGGCTCGCCATTGAAGGTCTGGCTTACTCTTCCCGTCTCAGGGAACGGGCTGACGGCGGCAGCTGTCACCTCGGTTGAAACCATGCTGGAGGCCGGGGTGGAACTCGCCGGCATCAACATCATGACCATGAACTTCGGCCACCTTGCCCCCGGGACCAGCATGGGCGCGACCGCTGTGGGCGCAGCCGAAGCCACGCACCGGATGCTGTCGGCGCTGTACTCGAAGGCCAACCGGCCGATCGACGACGCTGACCTCTGGAACAGGATCGGGCTGACCCCGATGGTGGGGGTCAACGACGTTGAGGGCAACGTCTTCACTTTGGACGATGCCAGGGAACTGAGCAGTTTCGCCTTGGAACGTGGCGTCGGCCGGATGTCCATGTGGTCACTCAACCGGGACACCCCCTGCACGCCCGGCACCCAGGGGCAGGCGCACAGCAGCGTGGCCAGTGACTGCAGCGGCGTTGCACAGGAACCGGGCATGTTTGCGAAAGTGCTGGGAACCGCACTGGCGCACCGACCCTAAGCACGGACCGGCATCCGCAAGGGACATTGGGCGCCGGCACAACCCAGAGAAATTAAAGGAGGCAAGCATGCGACGAGCGATTTTTCCGGCCGCTGGATTACTGGCGGCCATCCTGGTGGCCGTTGCCACTATCGGCACATCTTCGCGGGCGGCAGGCGAAACCCTCGTCGGAAATGCCTACATCACTGCCTACTCGTGGCAGGACAACACACCCCCGGGATCCCCCACCATCAGCAACCCCGTGCTGCACAAGCAGGCGGGCGGCACCGGAACGTACCAGGACCCGGTGACCATCGCCGTCGGACATTCCACGGCGACAGGCCGGGACGTCCTGGACTTCCCTGCAGGGACCCGGATCTACCTGCCCGATGTCAGGCGATACTTTATCGTTGAAGACACTTGCGGAGACGGCCCTAATCCCCAGGACGGACCTTGCCATACAGGAGCTCATGCCCTGTACAACGCGTCGACGTGGATTGACATGTGGATCGGCGGCGGCGGCCAGGATGATTCGTTCGTGAGCGACTGCACCCGTAAAGTCACGGGGGTACGATTCGCAGTGCTGAACCCGGCCTCTAATTTTCTCGTAGCGCCCGGAGCAGGAGTCATCCACGACGGCATTTGCGACTCAGGCTATGGCAACGGGATCTTTGTCAGGTGAACCCCGCGCTAGGCTCGAACGTATGACTTCTTCCACCCGGCAGCAATCCGTCCGCCACAGCACGAGCGCCATCGTGGGTGCGGCTGTGTCGGACGTCCTCCTGATCCTCGTATTCGCCGCAATTGGCAGGGACGCGCACGTGCGTCCCGACGTCATCAGCGGAGTTTTCCTCACCGCCTGGCCATTCCTGGCGGGCGCCGCCCTCGGCTGGCTGGCGGCGAGGGCGTGGCGGCGTCCCCTGTCACTCCCCGCCGGCGTGGGAATCTGGCTGGGAGCCGTTGCCGGCGGCATGGCCCTGCGGGCACTAACGGGCCAAGTAGTTGTGCTCCCCTTCGTCATCGTGGCGCTCCTCAGCCTGGGCCTGTTCCTGGTGGGCTACCGCGCGCTGCTGGCACTCGTCCGCAGGCTTCGGAAGCGCTGACGCGGCAACGGACGCGCGCCGCTCCCGGGGGCTCCGACGCACGGCCATGTAATAGGCTGGCAGGACCACAGAGACTCGCCGGGGCAACGCTACGGCCGACAAATCCGGAAGGATTGAACCCAGTGATCACCGCATTCGTTCTGATCAAGACCGACGCCGCACGCATCCCGGAGACCGCCGAGGAGATTTCCGCCATCCCTGGCATCAGTGAGGTCTACTCCGTCACCGGAGAGTGGGATCTGATTGCCGTTGCCCGCGTGGCCCGCCACGAAGACCTTGCCGATGTGATCGCCGACAAACTCTCGAAGGTACCGGCCGTTGTGCACACCACCACGCACATCGCGTTCCGCGCCTATTCGCAGCACGATCTCGACGCCGCCTTTGCGTTGGGCTTCGAACAGTAGCGCCTCGCCTGCAAACAACGAAGGGCCCGGCTATGCAGCCGGGCCCGGCATCGTTCTTGTGAAAGCTAAGGCCGGGTGAGGGCGACCCACTTGTCCAGGACGGCGGCCGCGGCGCCCGAGTCGATTGACTCAGCGGCACGGACCAGCGCCGACCGCATGCGCTCCACGAACGGGCCTTCGGCAGTGGCATCAAATGACACCAGGCCGGCTGCCGCGTTGACCAAAACGGCGTCCCGCGCCGCCCCCGGCTTGCCTGCCAGGACATCACGCACGACGGCGGCATTGGCATGGGCGTCTCCGCCACGGAGTTCTTCCACAGTCGCCGGACGGATGCCGAGATCGGCAGGTGAAAAGGTCAACTCGGTGACCGTACCCTCCCGGATCTCCCAGACAGTGGACGGCCCCGTGGTGGTCAGTTCATCCAGGCCGTCGTTGCCCCGGAACACCAGGCCTCGGCTCCCCCGCCGCGCCAGCACGCCCGCGACGAGGGGCGCCATCCGGGCGTTGGCAACGCCAACAGCCGAGGCCTGTACCTGGGCGGGATTGGTCAGGGGGCCCAGAAAATTGAAGGCAGTGGGGATGGCCAGCTCCCGGCGGGGCACGGCGGTGTGGCGGAAGGACGGGTGGAAGACCTGCGCGAAGCAGAACGTTATGCCCGCCTCCGTCGCATTGCGTGCCACGTGGGTCACCGGGAGATCAAGCCTGACCCCCAGCGCCTCCAGTACGTCGGCTGATCCCGACGACGACGAGGCTGCCCGGTTCCCATGTTTGACAACTTTGGCGCCCGCGCCCGCCGCTACCAATGCGGCCATCGTGGAAATGTTGACGGTATTGAGCTGGTCACCGCCCGTGCCCACAATGTCCAGCTTCTCGCCTGAAATGCTGATGGGCGTGGCATGCCGCAGCATCGCCTCGACCAGACCTGAGATCTCGTCAACGGTCTCACCCTTGGCGCTGAGGGCAACAAGGAACCCTGCTATCTGGGACGGCGACGCCTCGCCGGACATGATCCTGTCCATGGCCCACGCGGTGCTGTCCGCGGTGAGGTCGGTGCCGGCGATGAGCGCTGAGATGAGCCGGGGCCAGGTGTTGCTGTCCGCCGGGGAAGTTGCCTGAGAAGTCACCTCCTGATGCTATCGAGCCACCATAGCCATGACCAATGTGAACGCCGCCGGGAACTTTTCCGAGCAATTTCGCGTCTTTGTAGAAAAAGTCCCCCGAAAAGGCGGTTCGCGTTGGGCAGTACGGACTTTTATAGACATAATGTCTATGTGACATCTGCGACCCATGCCCCCAGTACCCCGGCGCACCCGACGCTGAACCGCCCCAACATGGTTTCTGTAGGAACCGTTGTTTGGCTCTCCAGCGAGTTGATGTTCTTCGCCGGTCTCTTTGCCATGTACTTCACACTGCGCTCCACGAGCGGACAGATGTGGGCGGAAGAGACAGCAAAGCTCAACTTCCCTTTTGCGCTCGTTAACACCATCGTCCTCGTGGCAAGTTCCTTTACTTGCCAGATGGGCGTCTTCGCCGCCGAACGGCTGCAGCCCCGCAAGACGGGCGGGCCGTTCCAGTTCGCCCGCTGGGGCATGAACGAATGGTTCACCCTGACCTTCATCATGGGTGCGATCTTCGTCGCAGGCCAGAGCACGGAATACGCGATGCTCGTCTCAGAGCACGTATCGCTGTCTTCCAATGCTTACGGCTCAGCGTTCTACATCACCACAGGCTTCCACGGCCTGCACGTCATCGGCGGCCTCGTAGCTTTCCTCTTCATCATCGGACGCTCGTTCGCGGCGAAGAAGTTTGGCCACTTTGAAGCAACCTCAGCAATTGTCACGTCCTACTACTGGCACTTTGTGGATGTTGTCTGGATCGGCCTCTTCCTGGTCATCTACGTACTGAAGTAGTCAAGCTTTGATTCCTTTTCTACAAGAGGCAGAATTTCAAGAAGCGGCTCGCGGAGCCGGCGCAGGATCGAATAAAGGAACCACCACGTGAAGGCTCTCTCGCAAAAGCGACGTCACCCACTCGCAGCAATAGCGCTGCTACTGATGGGACTACTCGTCACCGGGGGGCTCTACGCCGTTGCCACTACCGTCAACCAGGCGAAGGCTTCCACCACCAGTTACAGCGCAAGTGACACCGCCGAGGGCCAAAAGCTCTTTGAAGCGAACTGCGCCACCTGCCACGGCATGGGCGCCAGCGGCACGCAGGCCGGCCCCTCCTTGGTAGGCGTCGGCGCAGCGGCTGTCGATTTCCAGGTCGGCACCGGACGCATGCCGATGCAGATGAACGGACCCCAGGCCTACAAGAAGCCTGCGCAGTTCAACGACACCCAGACCCACCAGCTTTCAGGTTATGTTGCTTCGCTGGGTGCAGGCCCGGCAATTCCTGAAGAACACCTGTTAGACGAAAAGGGTGACGCAGCCGCAGGTGGCGAGCTCTTCCGCGTGAACTGCGCCATGTGCCACAACGCAGCTGCTGCCGGCGGCGCCCTGACCCGAGGCAAGTTCGCCCCGGCCCTCGCGGACGTTTCCGGCAAGCACATCTACGAAGCCATGGTTTCCGGCCCGCAGAACATGCCCGTCTTCAACGACGCCAACGTGTCCCCTGAAGGCAAGCGCGACATCATCACCTTCCTCAAGCAGATCGAATCCAACGGCTCCCCCGGCGGCGCTGATCTGGGCTCCCTTGGCCCGGTCGCCGAAGGCCTCTTCGTCTGGATCGCAGGACTCGGCGTCATCATCGCGTTCACGATCTGGCTGACATCCCGGACGTCCTAGGGCGCCGGGACACCAAAACTTCTGCTGCCCAGTCAGCAGTTTGACATTGAAAACTAACCCGGCAGACGCCGGGACGAGAGAAGGATGAGGCGAATTATGGGCAACCATAGTGACGGCAGTCCGAACCACTCGGGCACCGTAGCTACGGCTGGTCAGAATGAGGTGGAGAAATTCCAGGATCCTGGACTTCCCCCGCATCGTTTGCGCCTGGCTGACACGGACCCGAAGGCCGCCAAACGGGCAGAACGGCAGGTCGCAATACTTTTCGGCGCCTCCGTTGTTGGCACCCTGATCTTCCTGGTGGCGTACTTTGCCATCGATTTGGGCGCAGGATCCGGGGCAAGCATTGCCACGATCCGCTTGCAGAACGCCCTTCTGGGCCTTGGTACCGCCTTTGCCATGCTTGGCATTGGCACCGGAATCGTGCATTGGGCCAAGGCCCTCATGCCCGATCACGAGGTTTCAGAGGAACGCCACGCAATCCGTACCGAAGAGGACCGCCTGGCGGCCGTTCGCATTGTGGACGACATCGTGGAAGAGACCGGCATCAAGCGCCGCCCGCTCATCCGCAACACCCTGCTCGGCGCCGTAGCGCTGGCACCCCTGCCGGCAATTGCCGTCTTCGGTGACCTCGGTCCCCGTCCGGACAAAAAACTGGCGCACACCATGTGGGCCCCGCAGGAAGGCAAGCTCAAGCGGCTTACCCGCGATCCAGACGGTACGCCCATCAAGGCCTCCGACGTCACCCTTGGTTCGGCATTCCACGTCATTCCTGAGGGACTCAACGAACTTCATGAGGGCAAGCTCAACGAAAAAGCCAAGGCTGTTGTGCTCCTCATGCGTCTTGATCCTGATTCCTTGAAGCCTTCAGCAGGACGCGAAAACTGGAGCTACAACGGTATTGTTGCCTACTCCAAGATCTGCACCCACGTGGGTTGCCCTGTTGCCCTTTACGAGCAGCAGACGCACCATCTGCTGTGCCCGTGCCATCAGTCCACCTTCGACCTCACACAAGAGTGCAAGGTAATCTTTGGCCCGGCCAGCCGGCCTCTCCCCCAGCTACCCATTGCGGTGGATAACGAGGGCTACCTGGTCGCTACCAGCGACTTCAAAGAACCTGTAGGACCGAGTTACTGGGAGCGTGATGAGCATGAGCGCAGCATCAACAGCTGAAGCCCCCGCCTTCGTAGCCAAGACCAAGACCGGGCGCATCACCGACTTCGTTGATTCCCGCGTCGGTGGTTCCGGCATCCTCCGTGAGTTCGGGCGGAAAGTCTTCCCCGACCACTGGTCGTTTATGTTTGGAGAAGTGGCGCTCTATTCGTTCGTCATCCTGCTCCTGTCAGGCACCTTCCTGACCTTTTTCTTCGACCCCTCCATGGCCGAAACCCGCTACGTGGGCTCCTATGTCCCGCTGAAGAACGTCGAAATGTCAGTAGCGTACAGCTCCTCGCTGAACATCTCGTTCGACGTCCGCGGCGGCCTCTTCATGCGTCAGGTGCACCACTGGGCCGCGCTGCTGTTCGTCGCGTCCATTGCGGTGCATATGTTGCGCGTCTTCTTCACCGGAGCTTTCCGCAAACCTCGTGAAATGAACTGGGTGGTGGGCAGCGTCCTGCTCATCCTGGCCATGGCGGCCGGCTTCACCGGCTACTCGCTCCCCGATGACCTGCTCTCCGGCAACGGCCTGCGCATCATTGACGGCGTCATCAAGTCCATCCCGGTGATCGGCACGTACATCTCCTTCTTCCTGTTTGGCGGAGAGTTCCCCGGCACTGCAGTCATCGGCCGCCTCTACATGCTGCACATCCTGCTGGTGCCCGCACTGATCCTGCTGATGATCGTGCTCCACCTGTTCATGGTGGTCGTTCACAAGCACACCCAGTACCCCGGCCCCGGCCGCAACGACGGCAACGTCGTGGGCTACCCGCTCGGTCCGGTCTACGCAGCAAAGGCCGGCGGCTTCTTCTTCATCGTCTTCGGCGTCATTGCGCTGATGGCAGCCTTCTTCACGATCAACCCGATCTGGAACTACGGCCCGTATGACCCCTCCCCCGTCTCCGCCGGTACCCAGCCTGACTGGTACATCGGCTTTGTTGACGGCGCCCTGCGCCTGATGCCGGGTGTCATCGGTAATTTCCACTTCGAATACGTCATCTTCGGGTACACCCTGACGCTGAACGTTCTCCTCCCGGCCCTGGTGCCGGCAGGCATCCTGTTCACCGTGATGTTCATGTACCCCTGGATTGAACGGTGGATCACCAAGGACGATCGTGAGCACCACGTGCTGGACCGTCCGCGGAATGCCCCGACCCGCACCGCCATCGGCGTGGCAGGCTTCGTTTGGTACTGCGTTATGTGGGCTGCCGCCGGATCTGACCTCATCGCCACGCACTTCCACGTCTCGCTAAACGATGTGACGTACTGGCTCCGGGCCCTGTTCTTCGTCGGCCCGATCATTGCCTACATCGTCACCAAGCGCGTAGCCCTCGCGCTCCAGCGCAAGGACCGCGAGATCGCCCTGCACGGCCGGGAGACCGGCCGCATCGTGCGCCTTCCGCACGGTGAGTTCATTGAGGTCCACGCACCCTTGGATGAGTACAAGCGCTACAAGCTGGTCGGCTTCGAGTCACCGGCACCGCTGCCCGCAGTTCCCAACGAGCACGGTGTTGTCACGCGCAAGGAAAAGCGGCGGGCCTTCCTGTCCAAGTGGTTCTTCGAGGACCGCGTGGCCCCGGCTACGCCGTCGGAGCTGGAAGCCGCGCACGGCCACCATGCCCCGGCCGTGGAATCGGCCCAGGAAAGCAAGAGCCTCAGCCACTGATTCAAGCTAGCGCCAAGAGATAGATAAGCAAGATCAGGAAAGGCCCGGTCCATTTGGACCGGGCCTTTTCCTTTGCTCTAGTGGCTGCGGTATCCAGACTGGCTCCGGGCAGTACGTGCCCCGGGCCGTTGGAGCGGCACCCATAGCTTGTAGCGGTCCGCCCTGTAATAGGAAACGGAGTAGTCCACCATGGCACGCGCTACAAACGCGTGCCGCTGGATTTTAAGGAGCGGAGTGCCGACGTCCACGTTCAGCAGCCGTGCCGTGGAGGGTGAGGCGGCTGTCGCTTCAATCATGTCCTCGCCCCATTCCATGACAAGGCCGAACTGCTCGCTCAGGACGTTGTAGAGGGACGTGGGCGGCTCGCTGTCGAGCAACCCGGGTACGCGCTGCGCCGGGATGAAGTTCTCGTCCACGCTCATGGGCTCGCCGTCAGCAAGCAACAGCCTGCGGAACCGGACCAAGGGTGTCCCCTCCTCCACCTGCAGTTCCCTGGCGAGGAAAGCACTGGCGCCGATCTGCTCGAAGCTGAGGACCTTCGCCGCCGGGACCATTCCACGGCGCTGCATTTCCTCGCTGTACGAGGTCAGCTTGACTTGGAGATCGAGCTTCGGCTTGCGGACAAAGGTTCCCAGGCCCACCACACGCTCGATCACCTCCTCACCGACGAGGGCATCAATCGCCTGCCGGACTGTCATTCGTGCCAGTCCGAACCGCAAGGCAAGATCCCGTTCGGAGGGTAAGGCCGATCCTGGCGGACAGGATTCACTGATGTAAGCGCGCAGGATTTCCCGGAGCTGTATGTAGATGGCGACGCCGCTGCTGCGGTCGATCTCACCCCGGATGCTCTCGGCCTTAGCGGCCATGGCTGCTCAATACTGCTGCGATCTTCACCCTCCAATCTTAATCGAAGCAGCCGGAGGTCTAGACCACTCCCCCATCACTGGCCGCCACTTTAGATGGGACCAGCACTGGAGCGCTATATTGGATTGGAAATTTCAGCAGGAGGCGGATGAGCCGCCGGGACAGAGGAGACGCTTTGCCAGTTCACAAGGCTGTGGTTTCGGCTGCGATCGGATTGCATGCCCGCCCGGCGGCAGAATTTGTCCGGGCCGTAACAGCCACAGGCCTGCCCGTCACCATCCGGAAGGCCGGAATCCAGGGTGTGGACGCGAGGTCGCTGCTCGAGGTAATGACCGCTGATTTTGCCTTCGGCTGTGAAGTGGAGCTTTCCGTCGCCGACGATGCCCTCATAGGCCTCAAATCAATCGAGGACACCGAGGAGGCCCTGTTGATGCTGGTAACGCTCCTGGAGTCCCAGGGCGCCGCGTAGGCGCTCCCAGGGCACGGTGGTTGCCGGACGCACTGTGACTGATGCAGCAGCGGTCCGGCGTGCTGCCATAAATGCAAAGAATGCTGGGCCCCACCGTTCGGTGGGGCCCAGCATTTTTGTTCTTGATTGGTCCGAAGACCTCTCAGCGAGATTTTAGTGTGCGTGATCCCCACGGCTGTACTCGAAGACCCAGCCGACCAGGGCAACCATGGCAAGGCCGGCGGCGATGAACATAACCCACCATCCAACTGCCAGGCCGAGGAAGCCACCGGCGCATGCCAGACCCAGAACCAGCGGCCACCAGCTCCACGGGCTGAAGTGGCCCTGCTCGCCGGCACCCTCATGGATCTCAGCGTCGCTGCGGTCCTCAGGCCGGAGGCCGACACGGCGCCCGGTGAAGCCGAGGTACGCACCGATCATGCCAGCCAGGCCGGCAATGAGCAGGACTCCGAGGAGCCCGACCGGCTCAGTCCAGTTCGTCAGGAAACCGTAAACCAGGGCGACCGGAACGAAGAAGAAAACGCCGCCTCCAAAAATCCAAGACTCGATTTTCACTGGGCTGTGTCCTTCTGGTCGGCGTTACCGAGCACAGCTGCTGCGGGAGCAGGCGACTCGACGGTGTGTACCTGTGAGAGCTCCGGGTGGTGCAGGTCCAAGGCGGGACGCTCTGACCGGATGCGGGGCAGGGACGTGAAGTTGTGGCGCGGCGGCGGGCACGAGGTGGCCCACTCCAGCGAGGCACCGAAGCCCCACGGGTCATCCACTTCAACCTTTTCATTGCTGCGCCAGGTGATGTAGACGTTCCAGAAGAACGGAATCAGCGAAGCGCCGAGGACGAACGACGCGATGGTGGAGAACTGGTTCATCCAGGTGAAGTTATCCTCCACCAGGTAGTCGGCGTAGCGGCGGGGCATACCCTCGACGCCCAGCCAGTGCTGGATGAGGAACGTGCCGTGGAAGCCCAGGAAGAGCAGCCAGAAGTGGATCTTGCCGAGACGCTCGTTGAGCATCTTGCCTGTCCACTTAGGCCACCAGAAGTAGAACCCGGCGAACATCGCGAACACGACGGTGCCGAACACCACGTAGTGGAAGTGCGCCACAACGAAGTACGAGTCCGAGACGTGGAAGTCCAGCGGCGGCGAGGCCAGGATGATGCCGGTCAGCCCGCCGAAGAGGAACGTGACCAGGAAGCCGATGCTCCACAGCATCGGAGTTTCGAACGTCAGCGACCCCCGCCACATGGTGCCGATCCAGTTGAAGAACTTCACACCGGTGGGCACCGCGATCAGCATGGTCATGAACGCGAAGAACGGCAGCAGCACCGAACCGGTGACGTACATGTGGTGCGCCCAGACGGTCACGGAGAGAGCGGCGATGGCAATTGTTGCGTAGACCAGGCCCTTGTAGCCAAAGATCGGCTTGCGGCTGAACACCGGGAAGATTTCCGAAACGATGCCGAAGAACGGCAGCGCAATGATGTACACCTCCGGGTGGCCGAAGAACCAGAACAGGTGCTGCCAGAGGACCGCACCGCCGTTCTCCGGGTCGAAGATGTGGGCACCAAACCTGCGATCAGCGCCGAGCGCGAACAGGGCAGCGGCCAGCGGCGGGAACGCCATCAGGACAAGGATGGAGGTGATGAGGGCGTTCCAGGTGAAGATCGGCATCCGCCACATGGTCATGCCCGGAGCCCGCATGCAGATGATGGTGGTGATGAAGTTGACCGCACCAAGGATGGTGCCGAACCCGGACAACGCCAGGCCGAAGACCCACAGGTCACCGCCAATGCCGGGGCTGAAGGTGGTGTTGGAGAGCGGTGCGTAAGCGAACCAGCCGAAGGAAGCAGCACCCTGAGGGGTGATGAATCCGGACACCGCAATGGTCGAACCGAAGAGGAAGAACCAGAACGCCAGCGCATTCAATCGCGGGAAAGCAACATCCGGGGCACCGATCTGCAGGGGCATGATCACGTTGGTGAACCCGGCAAACAGGGGTGTTGCAAACATCAGCAGCATCACGGTGCCGTGCATGGTGAACAGCTGGTTGTACTGTTCCTTGGTCTGCAGGATCTGCATGCCGGGTTCGAACAGTTCAGCACGAATCAGCAGTGCCATGACGCCGCCGAAGCAGAAGAACACAAACGACGCGATCAGGTACATGTACCCGATGGTCTTGTGGTCAGTGGAGGTGATCCAGTTGACGACGATGCGTCCCTTGGATTTCGGTACTACGGGAGCCTCTAGGGTCCCTACAGGTGCGGATTGGGTATAAGTAGCCACGTCGCTCCCCTACTTCGTTTCGTTCAGGTTCGGGTTGCGGTCATACTCTGCCCCGAGGAGGCCCGTGTTACCGGCCGCCTTGAGCTTGTCCATGTGGGACTGGAATTCGGTTTCAGAGACAACCTTGACGCGGAACAGCATTTCCGAGTGGTACTCGCCGCAGAGTTCTGCGCACTTGCCGTCATAGGTTCCCTCTTTAGTGGGAGTGAACCGGATGTAGTTGGTCTTCCCGGGGATCATGTCGCGCTTCTGAAGGAAGGCGGGAACCCAGAAGGAGTGAATGACGTCGCGGGCGTTCAGTTCAAGATCAACTGACTTGTTCACCGGCAAGTAGAGCGTCGGAAGAGCTTCCTTGTCGATGGTGTTGCCCGTCAGGTGTGCCTGGACGCCGGCCTCGTAGAGGTCTTCCTGGATGACGGTGCCGGACTTGTAGTTGAAGTCCCACGCCCACTGCTTTCCACGGACGTCCACAACGACATCGGCCGGCTGTGAGCGGTCATCGATGGCCTGCTGGTCACGGTCAGTGAAGTAGAAGAACACCAGGACCATGAAGATCGGGATGGTCAGGTAGAACACCTCAAGCGGGAGGTTAAAGCTGATTTGCTTCGGGAACCCGACGGTTCCCTTGCGGCGGCGGTAGGCAACAAGGCACCAGACGATCAAGCCCCAGGTAATGATGCCCACAACGAGGGCGGCAATCCATGAGTTGACCCAGAGGTCCATGATCCGGTCAGTGTGATTGGTGGTGCCGCGTTCGGTGGGCAGCCACCCCCTCGATACCTCTGGCGAACATCCAGTCAAAACC